>NZ_JBFAHZ010000027.1:0-73334 GCF_040654415.1 Micromonospora sp. NPDC050695 | reverse complement strand
ATGCCGGTCCAGTTGCCGAGCACCTCGGCGATCTGCTCGTCGTCAACCTCGCTGACGACGTCCAGGTCACCGGCCTTCCACTCCTTCTCCCGCTGAGCCTTCTGGCCGAGGAGCTGCTTCTCCTTGTCGCGCAGCTGGGCGGCGCGCTCGAAGTCCTGAGCGTCGATCGCGGACTCCTTGTCGCGACGCACCTGGGCGATGCGCTCGTCGAAGTCACGCAGGTCTGGCGGCGCGGTCATCCGACGGATCCGCATCCGTGCACCGGCCTCGTCGATCAGGTCGATCGCCTTGTCCGGAAGGAAGCGGTCGGAGATGTACCGGTCGGCCAGGGTCGCGGCGGCCACCAGAGCGGCATCGGTGATGCTCACGCGGTGGTGCGCCTCGTACCGGTCGCGCAGGCCCTTGAGGATCTCGATGGTGTGCGCCAGCGACGGCTCACCCACCTGGATCGGCTGGAAGCGGCGCTCGAGAGCGGCGTCCTTCTCCAGGTGCTTGCGGTATTCGTCGAGCGTGGTGGCGCCGATGGTCTGCAGCTCACCACGGGCCAGCATCGGCTTGAGGATGCTCGCCGCGTCGATCGCGCCCTCGGCGGCACCCGCACCCACGAGGGTGTGGATCTCGTCGATGAACAGGATGATGTCGCCGCGGGTGCGGATCTCCTTGAGCACCTTCTTGAGGCGCTCCTCGAAGTCACCGCGGTAGCGGGAACCGGCGACCAGCGCACCGAGGTCGAGCGTGTAGAGCTGCTTGTCCTTGAGAGTCTCGGGCACCTCGCCCTTGATGATCTTCTGGGAAAGCCCCTCCACCACGGCGGTCTTACCGACGCCGGGCTCACCGATCAGGACCGGGTTGTTCTTGGTACGGCGGGAGAGCACCTGCATGACCCGCTCGATTTCCTTCTCGCGCCCGATGACCGGGTCGAGCTTGCCCTCGCGGGCGGCCTGGGTCAGGTTGCGGCCGAACTGGTCCAGCACCAGGCTGGTAGACGGCGCGGCCTCACCCGGCGCGGCGCCCGCCGCGGCAGGCTCCTTGCCCTGGTAGCCGGAAAGCAGCTGGATCACCTGCTGGCGGACCCGGTTGAGGTCGGCGCCGAGCTTGACCAGCACCTGGGCAGCGACGCCCTCGCCCTCGCGGATCAGCCCGAGCAGGATGTGCTCCGTGCCGATGTAGTTGTGGCCGAGCTGCAGCGCCTCGCGCAGCGACAGCTCCAGCACCTTCTTGGCCCGCGGCGTGAACGGGATGTGCCCGCTCGGCGCCTGCTGGCCCTGGCCAATGATCTCCTCGACCTGCTGGCGGACGCCCTCCAGGGAGATGCCGAGGCTCTCCAGGGCCTTTGCCGCGACGCCTTCACCTTCGTGGATCAGGCCCAGCAGGATGTGTTCCGTACCGATGTAGTTGTGGTTGAGCATCCGGGCCTCTTCTTGGGCCAGGACGACAACCCGTCGCGCTCGGTCGGTGAACCGCTCGAACATGCCCTCGTGCTCCTCACGTGCCGTGCGCCTTGATGGTCAAGATCTTGGCGGGGCCGGTGCACGAACGTCCGGGACGGACGTCCGTGCCTCCTTACTCTATCGTCGCTGACCGACTCAGCTGAGGTCGTGTGTCTCCGGCGTGGGTCGGTTCCACGTCGTTTTGCACAACCGTCCGCGCTCAGGAGGTGTTCCGGTACCCCTGTCGCTACGCGCAGAGCGAAATCCGACTGGGGCGGTGGAGGCCCTCTCCGGGCTTCGGAAGCCTCCGGAAGGGCGGTTCGCCGCCGTACGGGCACCGCGCGCAAACCTGGGGGACGGTTGTCCACAGGCTGTGGACAGCTACTCCACTGCCTGTGGACAACGCCGGTCCGGGCCGGAACCTTCCCGGCTCCGCGGACCCGTCGAGCGCAGCCCGGATACGGCGACGCCGGCCCGGAGGAATGCTCCGGTCCGGCGTCGGTGTCGCCTTCGGTGGCACCTGGCCACCACTCTGTTGACGGCTCAGCGCTTCGCGTGGAACTCGTCGACGATCTCCTGGGGGATGCGGCCCCGGTCCGAGATGTCCTTGCCGGCCTTCTTGGCCCACTCGCGGATCGCCTTGTTCTGCTCGCGGTCGGCGGTCGCGCCGCCACGGCCACGGGCGGCCCGCCCACCGATCACGACGCCACCCCGGCCCACCTTCGTGCCGGCGCCCACGTACGAGGCAAAAGCCTCCCGCAATTTAGCGGCGTTGGAACTCGACAGGTCGATCTCGTACTGAACGCCGTCGAGCGCGAACTTGACGGTCTCGTCCGCATCCCCGCCGTCCAGGTCATCGACCAGCTTGTGAATGATCTGCTTGGCCACGTCCCACATTCCTTTCGAGCAGGGCGCTCCTGCTAACGAGAGCACAATAACCCCCGTGCTGCTCGCCGCGTCAATAGGATGCGGTTACGACTCGGTGGGAGCCGGCCGCGACTACTCGGGGCGGACCAACGGGAAGAGGATCGTTTCCCGAATTCCGAGGCCGGTCAGGGCCATCAAGAGCCGGTCGATTCCCATTCCCATGCCCCCGGCCGGCGGCATTCCGTACTCCATCGCCCGGAGAAAGTCCTCGTCGAGACGCATCGCCTCGTCGTCGCCGCGGGCGGCGAGCTGCGCCTGGGCCACCAGCCGTTCCCGCTGCACCACGGGGTCGACCAGCTCGGAGTACCCGGTGCCCAGCTCGAAACCGAGCACGTAGAGGTCCCACTTCTCGGCCAGCCCCGGCTCGCTGCGGTGCCCCCGGGTGAGCGGGCTGGTCTCCTCCGGGTAGTCGCGGACGAAGGTGGGCGCCTGCAGGCCGGGGACGACGAGTTCCTCGAACAGTTCCTCGGCCAGCTTGCCGGGGCCCCACTTCGGGTCCACGGCCAATCCCACCTTGTCCGCGTACTCGACCAGGCGGGAACGTTCGGTGCGGACCGTGACCTCCTCGCCGAGCGCCTCGGAAAGGACCCCGAACAGCGTGACCGATCGCCACTCGCCGCCCAGGTCGAACTCCCGGCCGTCGGCGTGGGTCACCACCGTCGAACCGCTGACCGCGATCGCCGCCTGTTGCACGAGATTACGGGTCAGCTCGCCGATCGTGTCGTAGTCGCCGTACGCCTGGTACGTCTCCAGCATGGCGAACTCGGGCGAGTGCGAAGAGTCGACACCCTCATTACGGAAGTTGCGGTTGATCTCGAAGACTCGGTCGACGCCGCCGACCACGGCGCGCTTGAGAAACAGTTCCGGCGCGATTCGCAGATACAGATCGGTGTTCAACGCATTGCTGTGGGTCACGAACGGTCGAGCGGCGGCGCCGCCGTGCAGGAGTTGCAACATCGGCGTTTCCACCTCGACGAAGCCCTGCCCGTGCAGCGAATCACGCAGGCTGCGGACCGCCGCCGCCCGGGTACGCACCATCTGTCGGGCCTGGGGCCGGACGATCAGGTCGACGTAGCGCTGACGGACCCGCGCCTCCTCGGAGAGCGGCTTGTGCGCCACCGGCAGCGGCCGCAGGGCCTTCGCGGTCATCTCCCACTGCTGCGCCAGCACCGACAGCTCACCCCGACGGCTGGTGATCACCTCACCGGTGACGCCGACGTGGTCACCGAGGTCGACGAGGCGCTTCCACGCCTCCAGGCGCTCCGGGCCGACCCGGTCCAGCGAGAGCATCGCCTGCAGCTCGGTGCCGTCACCGTCGCGCAGGGTCGCGAAGCAGAGCTTGCCGGTGTTGCGTACGAAGATCACCCGGCCGGTGACCGAGACCTGGTCGCCGGTGGCGGTGTCGGTGGGCAGCTCCGCGTAGCGCTCCCGGATCTCGGCCAGGGTGGTCGTGCGGGAGAAACCCACCGGGTAGGGCTCGACGCCCTCGGCGAGCATCCGGTCCCGCTTCTCCCGGCGGACCTTCATCTGCTCGGGAAGGTCGTCGGCGGGGTCCACTGGCACGGCATTCTGCTCGCTCACGGCACGCTTCCTCGTCACGGGAGATACAGGGGGTCAGGCCCGAGCGTACTCAAGCGCTCCGGCGGCTGTTACCGGATAACCTGCCCGTCATGGTCGATCACACTCATGCCCTCTCGTTCGGCGCCGCCGCGAGCGATTACGACCGGTTTCGACCACGTTATCCCGAGGCTGCGGTCCGTTGGGCGGTCGACGGGCTGAGCAACGGTCAGGTCGTCGACCTGGCCGCGGGCACCGGCATCCTGACCCGCGCCGTGCAGGCGCTGGGCCATCAGGTCGTACCCGTCGAGCCGGATCCGGCGATGCGGGCGCAGCTCGCCCACAGCACCCCGGGCACGACGGCGCTGGCGGGCAGCGCCGAGGCCGTGCCGCTGCCCGACGCGGCGGCGGACGCGGTGCTGGCCGGCACGGCGTACCACTGGTTCGACCGGGAACCCGCGCACGCCGAGATCGCCCGGGTGCTCCGCCCCGGCGGCACCTTCGCCCCCATCTGGAACATCCGGGACGACAGCATCGACTGGGTGGCGGAGCTGGGCCGGATCGCCCACCTCGACGACAAGTCGGGCAACGTCATCGTGAAGTACGCGGACTTCGGTCCGGCGTTCGGCGCGATCGAGGCGCGCGAGTTCACGCACCGCACGACCCTCACCCCGGACGAGGTACGCGGCATGATCAGGACCCGTTCCTACTGGCTCACCGCCTCCGACACCGATCGGCAGCGGGTCGAGCGGGAGCTGACCGACCTCCTGGCCACCCACCCCGACCTGGCCGGCCGGGAGACCGTCGAGCTGCCGTACCGGACGCTGGTGCTGCGCGCCCGGCGGCGGTGACGCTCAGAGGTTGCGCTCGTAGACCATCCGCAGGCCGATCAGCGTGATCATCGGCTCGTGGTGGGTGATGCTGCGGCACTCGTTGATCACCAGGGAGGCGAGGCCGCCGGTGGCGATCACCGCCCGCACCTCACCCAACTCCTCGGTCATCCGCTCGACGATCCGGTCCACCTGCCCGGCGAAGCCGAAGTACAGGCCGGACTGCAGGCACTCGACGGTGTTCTTGCCGATCACCGAGCGCGGTTTGGTGGCCTCGACCTTGCGCAGCTGGGCCGCCCGCGCGGCCAACGCGTCGAAGGAGATCTCGATGCCCGGGGCGAACGCGCCGCCGAGGAACTCGCCCCGGCCGCTGATCACGTCGAAGTTGGTGGTGGTGCCGAAGTCCACGACGATCGACGGCCCGCCGTAGAGGGTGTACGCGGCCAGGGTGTTCACCACCCGGTCGGCGCCCACCTCCTTCGGGTTGTCGATCGCCAACTGCACTCCGGTCCGCACGCCCGGCTCGACGATCACGCTCGGCAGGTCGGCGTAGTAGCGGCCGAGCATGGTCCGCAGCGACCGCAGCGCGGCGGGCACCGTGGAGCACGCGGCCACACCGGTGATCTCGACGTTGTCCCCGGCGAGCAGACCCCGGAACATCAGACCCAGCTCGTCCGCCGTCGAACGGGCATCGGTCTTGATCCGCCAGTTGTGCACCAGCTTGTCGCCGTCGAAGGTCGCCAGCACGGTGTTGGTGTTTCCGATGTCGATGCAGAGCAGCACGCACGCAGCCTAGACAACTACTCCGTGCGCAGGTCCAGCGCGATGTCCAGGATCGGCGACGAGTGGGTCAACGCACCCACCGAGAGGAAGTCGACGCCGGTCGCCGCGTACCGGCCCGCCACCTCCAGGGTCAGCCCGCCGGTCGCCTCCAGCTCCGCCCGGTCACCCACCGCGGCGACCGCCTGCGCCAGCACCTCGGGCGTCATGTTGTCGCAGAGCAGGAAGTCCGCGCCGGCCTCCACCGCCTCCACCGCCTCGTCGACCGTGGTCACCTCGACCTGCACCGGCACCTCCGGAAACGCCTCCCGGACCCGCCGGTACGCCGCCGTGATGCCCCCGGCCGCCAGCTTGTGGTTGTCCTTGATCATGGCCACGTCGTAGAGGCCCATCCGCTTGTTGGTGCCACCGCCGGCCCGCACCGCGTACTTCTCCAACGCCCGCAGGCCCGGCGTCGTCTTGCGGGTGTCCAGCACCATCGCCTTCGTGCCGGCCAGCGCGTCCGCCCAAGCCCGGGTGTGGGTCGCCACCCCGGACATCCGGCAGAGCAGGTTGAGCGCCGTCCGCTCGGCGGTGAGCAACAACCGGGTCGGGCCGGTCACCGTCGCCAGCACGTCGCCGCGGGCCACCCGCGCGCCGTCGCGGGCCAGCACCGACACCTCGACGGTACGACCAGAGCCGGTCACCTCGCCCACCAGCTCGAACACGGCGGCGGCCACGGCCGTGCCGGCCAGCACCCCGTCGGCGCGGGCCACCAGGTCGCCGGTGTCAATCTGCTCCGCGGGAATCGTGGCGACGCTCGTGACGTCCAGAAAATCCGGCCCCAGATCCTCGACCAGCGCGGTCTCGATCACCCGCCGCACCTGCTCCGGGTCCAGTCCGGCCGCCCGCAACGCCGCTCGCGTCGACTCCGTCATGAGTTGTTCCCCTCCCAGTGCTGCGTCATCCGGCCCTGCGCCCCGACCGCCCCGACGAGGTGGCCCAGCCACCGCTCGTCGGCCGTCGGGAAGTCCTCCCGCCAGTGGCACCCCCGGGTCTCGCCGCGCGCGTACGCGGCGGCCACCAGCGTGGACGCCACGGTCAGCAGGTTGGTCGCCTCCCAGTCGGCGGTCCGTGGCCGGCCCCGGGCAGCGCCCAGCTCGGTCAGCGTCCCGGCCGTGCCGGCCAGCGTCGCGGCCGAACGCAGCACCCCGGCCCCCCGGGTCATCGCCCGTTGCAGGGTCGGCGTCGCCTCGGCCGGCAGCACCCAGCCCGCGCCGCCACGCCAGGCGCCGGTGTCCGCCGGCTGCGCCTGCTCGGGCAGGCCCGCCGCGATGTCCTCGGCGATCCGGCGGGAGAAGACCAGACCCTCCAGCAGCGAGTTGCTGGCCAGCCGGTTCGCGCCGTGCACACCCGTGCAGGCCACCTCACCGCACGCGTACAGGCCGGGGATGGAGGTACGGCCGCGCAGATCGGTCCGGACGCCACCGGAGGCGTAGTGCGCGGCCGGAGCCACCGGGATCAGATCGGTCGCCGGGTCGACGCCGATCGCCAGGCAGGACGCCACGATGGTCGGGAACCGCGCGGCCAGGAAGTCACCGCCCAGGTGCCGGGCGTCGAGGAAGACGTGGTCCGCGCCGGTGGCCAGCAGCACCCGGTGGATGCCCTTGGCCACCACGTCCCGGGGCGCCAGCTCGGCCAACTCGTGCTGACCCACCATGAAACGCTTGCCGTCCGCGTCCACCAGGTACGCGCCCTCGCCGCGCAGCGCCTCGGAGACCAGCGGCTGCTGCGCGTGCCCGGCGCCGGGCAGGCCCGCGCCGGACGGGGTGATCAGGGCGGTCGGGTGGAACTGGACGAACTCCACGTCGGTCACCGCCGCGCCGGCCCGCATCGCCAGGGCCACCCCGTCGCCGGTGGAGACCGCCGGATTGGTGGTGGCCGCGAAGACCTGCCCCATCCCGCCGGTGGCCAGCACCACCGCACGGGCCAGCAGCGCGCCGACACCGTCCTCGCTGCCCTCGCCGAGCACGTGCAGGGTGATCCCACAGGCCGGGCCGAGCCCGTCCGGGCCGTCACCGGGCGCCCGCAGCAGATCCAGCACCAGGGCGTGCTCGACCAGCCGGATCCACGGGTCGCGCTGCACCGCCGCATGCAGGGCCCGCTGCACCTCGGCCCCGGTGGCGTCCCCACCGGCGTGCACGATCCGGTCCACCCGGTGCCCGCCCTCCCGGGTCAGCATCAGCGAGCCGTCCGGATGGCGGTCGAACTCGGCACCGATCCGCATCAGCTCCCGCAGTCGGGTCGGACCCTCCTCGACCAGCACCCGCACGGCCGCCGGGTCGCAGAGCCCCACCCCGGCGACCTCGGTGTCCCGGGCGTGCGCCGCCGGAGTGTCCGCCGGGTCGAGCACCGCGGCGATGCCGCCCTGCGCCCAACGGGTGGAGCCGTCATCAATGTTGACCTTGGTGACCACCGTGACGTGCAGACCCGCCTCCCGCAGATGCAGCGCCGCGGTCAGTCCGGCCACCCCGGACCCCACCACGATCACGTCGGTGGTCTCCACCCAGCCGGGCTCGGGCGCGGCCAGCAACGAGGGCAGGGCCGGCAGGTCGACGGTCGGAAGGTCCATCCCCCCAGTCAACCCGAACGATCCTCGCCGGGGGCGGCGGGGGCGGGACGAGTGGTATGGGCTACCCCGTCCCGGGCGCGCCCTCAGGCCGTGGTCACTTCGTCCGCACCGGCAGACCCGCCGGGCCCGCGCCCTTCAGCGAGGCGGTCACCGTACGGTCGCTGAGCCACAGGTAGCAGCGGACGCCCCGGTCACCGACCCGCCACCGCCCCGCACCCGGCGGACGGACCACCACGCCGCTACGGAACCGCAGCTCGGCGTCGTCCGGTACGCCCGCGTAGCGGCCGAGGACGCTCCGACAGCCCGAGTAGAGCGGAGCCCAGTCGGCGTCCCGCGTCGGGTACGCCGTGTCCGGTGCCCGCCACACCCCGACGAACTCGGCGTCGTGCTGCCTGCCGCACTCCACCGGGACCAGCGTCTGCACCCGCCCGGCCGCACCGCGGGTCTGCTGGCAGCCCAGCCGCAGACCGGAGGCAGCCCCCTTCAACGCGTCCCGCAGGCTGCCCGAGCGGACCACCACGGTCGCCGCCGCCTCGACCGTGGTCAGCTCGGTGAGATCGCACCGGAACCAGCGGGAGCCGGCCACCCAGCCCGGCCCGGAGGGCAGCGCCACGGACAGCCGTAGTCGCCCGGCCCGCCAGTCGTCCCCCACGTACCCGGAGGCCCGGGTGTCGCACTCGGCGAACGCTCCCCGCAGCTCGGCGGAGCCACCCGCCGGCGCGGTCGCCCGCTCGGCCGGGAACGCCCCCACGTGCACGGTCTCCAGCCGATGCGGACCCGCGCAGTCCACCGGCTCGTAGCTGGCCAGGGTGACCACGTCGGTGAAATCGGCGGCGTGACACACACCGGCGGCCGGTGTGAACGCCGACGGGGCCGCCAGCGCGGCCCAGTCGTCGGTCAGGTCACCGTCCAGGCCGCCGGAACCGGCGCAGCCGACCAGCAACACCGCCGTCACGGCGGCGAACAGGGTCGTCATGGCACGGCGCATCGCGGCCTCCCCCAGCCACCGACCGGCTTACGCCAGTACCCAAGGGTAACCGCACATGACCTTCCGGTGACAGACCGGAATCGCGTCGCGCGGGATCACACAGCGGACACGGCCAACGGGCTGGGCACCGGGTCACCGGCCGTGCCGGGGGCCACCGCGGCCGGGTCCGTGCCCAGCTCGATCACCCGGTTGTCGGCGTCCACGTGCACCACCCGCGGCCGGTACGACCGGGCCTCGGCGTCGTCCAGCTGCCCGTACGAGATCAGGATGACCAGGTCACCGGGGTGCACCAGGTGCGCGGCGGCACCGTTGATGCCGATCACGCCGCTGCCCCGCGCACCCGGGATCACGTACGTCTCCAGGCGGGCGCCGTTGGTGATGTCCACGATCGCGACCTGCTCGCCGGGGAGCAGATCGGCGGCGTCGAGCAGATCCTCGTCCACCGTCACCGAACCCACGTAGTGCAGGTCGGCCTGGGTCACCGTGGCCCGGTGGATCTTCGACTTGAGCATGGTCCGCAGCATCGGGGTGGCCTTTCGCGGGAATGGTGGAGGTGGTGAGCAGCCGGGTCAGGGGCGGGGCGCGAGGTGGATCCCCGCGTTGTCGATCAGACGGGTGGCGCCGACCCACGCGGCGATCACCAGCCGGGCCGGCCCGGACACCGGCCCCGGCTCCAGCTCCGGATCGGTGAGCACCAGGTAGTCGAGGCGGGCGCCGGGCGTACCCGCGCCGAACGCGGCGTGCGCGGCGGTCAGCACCGCACCCGCGTCCCGGCCCTCGTCGGCGGCCTGGGCGCCGGCCCGCAGCGCGGCGGACAGGCTCAGCGCCGCCGCCCGCTCCGACTCGCTCAGGTAGCGGTTGCGGCTGGACAGCGCCAACCCGTCCGGTTCCCGGACCGTCGGCACGCCGACCACCTCGACCGGCACGTCCAGGTCCCGGGTCATCCGCCGGACCAGGGTGAGCTGCTGATAGTCCTTCTCGCCGAAGAACGTCAGATCCGGCCGGGTGAGCTGGAGCAGCTTCAGCACCACGGTGAGCACACCGTGGAAGAAGCCCGGGCGGCTCGTGCCCTCCAACTCCGCGCCGAGCGGACCCGGGTCGAGGCGCACCCGGGGCTGACCGTCGGGGTACATATCGGTGACCGACGGGGCGAAGACCACGTCCGCACCGGCCCGGCGGCACACCTCCAGGTCCGCGTCGAGAGTCCGGGGATAGCGGTCGAAGTCCTCGTTCGGCCCGAACTGCAACGGGTTCACGAAGATCGTCACCAGCACGTGGTCGGCCTGTTCCCGGGCCGCGCGCAGCAACGTCTCGTGCCCGGAGTGCAGGGCACCCATGGTCATCACCACGCCGACCGTGCCCTTCAGCCCGGCCCGGGCCTCGGCCAACTCGGCGCGCGTGTGCACCAGCAGCGTCATGTGGCCACCTCCCGAGAACCGTCGGCCAGCACGCCGAGCAGCGACTGCGCGTCCACCGGCCGCAGCCGACCGGCCGCGATCGCCCGATCGGCGGTACGACGGGCCAACGCCAGATACGCGGGAACGGATTCCGGGGCGGTGGCCGCCAGCCGGGCCAGATGCCGCTGCACGGTGCCCGCGTCGCCACGGGACACCGGGCCGGTCAGCGCGTCGTCGCCGAGGCGCAGCGCGTTCTCCAGGGCGGCCCGCAGCAGCGGAGCCAGCACCTTCTCCGGCCGGGCCACCCCGGCGTCCCGCAGCCGATCGGTCGCCTCGTTCACCAGGGTCACCAGATGGTTCGCCCCGTGCGCCAGCGCCGCGTGATACAGCGGACGGTCCGTCTCGGCCACCCACTCGGGCACGCCACCGAGGTCGGCGACCAGCCGGGCGGCCAGCGCGCGCAGCTCCGCCGGGGCGGTCACCCCGTACGAGATGCCGTCGAGGCGGGCCAGGTCGTCCGGCGTACCGGTGAAGGTCATGGCGGGGTGCAGGGCGAGCGGCCGGGCGCCGACCGCGGCGGCCGGTGCCAGGACGGCCAGACCATGCGCGCCGGAGGTGTGCGCGACCACCTGACCCGGGTGCAACGCGCCCCGCTCGGCGAGGTCGGCGACCACCCCGGCCAGCGCGTCGTCCGGCACGGCGATCAGCAGCAGCTCGGCGGCGTGGGCGACGGCGGCGGCCGGACGGCGGGGCACCTCGGGCAGCAGCAGGGCGAGGCGGGCACGGCTGGCCCCGGAGTCACCGGTGACGGCGGCCACGTGATGCCCGGCGGCGGCGAGCGCGGCACCCAGCACAGCCCCGACCCGGCCGGAGCCGACGACACCGACGGTGAGCAGACGGGAGGTGGCGCGGGCGCCGGGAACGGCGCGATCCCACGATGCGGCAGGCCCCGGTGGGGCGGCCGGACGCGGGCGCAACGGTGCGCTCATGACGACGATCCAGTCCTCGAGAAGGGGTACCGGTCGATCGCAAGTATGCGCCCGGCCCGCCGAACCGGGACAAGCATGTGTGAAAACCTTCACCACCGCCCAAGGGCCCCTCGTCGCCGTTCCCGGCCGCGACCAGGGGCCCCTGGAACAGGGTCCACCACGGTCCCCTCCACCTGCGGGCCGTCACCCGGATCGGTGCACGGCGACCAGGCGGTGCCGTCGGGCAGGGTGAACGAGAGTGGCGTACGCCGTGGCCATCTGTGCGAGGGCGAGGCGCTTCTCGTGGTCACTCGTGTGCTTCTCGGCCTATAGCCGAGCCAGACCGCGGCGTTGTCGGAGTTCTTTATGTCAGCCATGGCCTGGATCGTGTCGTCTCCGCCGAGCGCGATCGACCCGTATGTCGGCTGGCTGACACCGGGCTACTCAGTGCGCCTCGCGGTGCTTCTGCCGCATTCGGTTCCAGATCCGCCGCCCAATGTGCCACCGCTTTCCCGAGCCCTTGCACCACCGGTAGCGCCTGGAGTGCTTGCGGTTGCTGCCGGAGCGATGCACGCCGTGGTCCGCGGTCACGGTAGGGCCTTGCTCGGGGTGGCCGGCGTTCTCACGTCCTTGCCGCGCCGGTGGTCTTCCATGTGCGCCTTGAGCGCCGCCTGCCAGGCTTTCTGCCCGGCATCGTCCGCCGGACCGCCAGACCAGCGGTGCGACTGGTCGCAGTGGTGGAACCCTCGTCGCCCTTGTGGATGGTGCCCACAGCGGCGGGTTACCGCGTCCAGGCAATGAACCGCTCGTGCAGTTCGGCCGGGTCCGCGTCGGAGAGTTCGGCGGTGGCCACGAACAGCAGCGACCCCACGTACATGGCGAGGTTGATCCGGCTGTCCCCATACGCCTCGGCCAGGCGCACTCTCGCCGGGTCGCACGGCCACTCACGCCCGCACGCCAGGCAGTCCCACTGCGGACGTCGGGGTAGGTGCTCGCCACCCATCCGGTCGTCGAGTGCCGCCACGGATCGTTCGGCTTGTACTGCCCGCGCCGCCCGTACGGTTGTTGGTACCTCGGCCATCATCGCGCGTCCCCCTGACGTCGGATGGCTGGAGGGCGCCCGGTCGTCGTTGGCGCGGACGCCCCCCGCCTCTTGGCGGGACGGCGGCGACGGTCGCACACATCGCGTCGGGTTCGGATGTTCGCCACCGCCGTCCCGTGAACAGGACGCTACGAAGCGTTAGTCCAGGTCGGAACGATGAGGCTGTCCGGGAACAAGGTGGCGGACAGGATCAGCCGGTGGCGGACACCAGGGCGCGCCGGTACTCGTGCGTCCACTCCGCGTCCCGCTGGTCCGCCGGCAGCCCGGCCAGGCCGGCCCGCAGGTTGTCGGCGGCGGTTCGATCGCCGAGCGCCAGGTACGCCAACCCGAGGCCCATCCGGCTGAACGTGGGCGACAGCCAGTAGGCGGCGCCCGGCGGTTCCGCATCCTCGGCAGACTCGGTGAGGTCGCTCGCCTCGCCGAGCAGCCGGACGGCGGTCGTCCGGTCGCCCAGCAGCGCGTACCCGTGGGCGGCCTGGATTGCGTCCCCCACCCGCTGCAACGGCGACGCGCCCGGCGTGTGGAAGGCGGCCAGGAAGTAGCGGACGATGCCGCGCGGGTTGCCGCGCTGGCGCTCCAGGTAGCCCCGGAAGTTCAACGCCTGCGCCGCCAGCAGGCCGGAGTCGAGCGCGTCTGCCTCTTCGGTGGCCTCGGCCAGCACGCGGACCGCCTCCGTGTCGTTGCGGGCTTCGGCGTGCAGCCAGCCCACGAACTGGGTCCACTCGGCGGCCACCTCACGCAGAGCGTCGGCGTGGGCACCTCGGGCGTTGACGGCGAGGTCGTGCGCGGTGCGCCACTGCGGCACCGACCACGGCAGCATCATCGGCGCGGGCAGGGCGTCGTCGAGTCGCCGTTGCGCGGCCAGGACGTCGGCGAGCAGGCGCACGCTCTCACCGTCGAGACGGTTGGGGTGGGCGATGACGTGCGCGAGCCGCTGATCGTCGTCGGGAGTGGTCACCGGCGGGGCGTCCACGACCATGGCGGCGAGGACACCGCCCGCGCCCAACAGGTCGTCCAGGTGGGTGGCGGCCTCGCAGGTGGGTCGGGTGCGTCCGCTCTCCAGGTCGCCGAGGTACGACTTCCCGCAGTGGGCGAGGGCGGCCAGGTCGCGCAGGGACAGGCCGCGGGCAGTGCGGAAGCGGGCGAGTTCGACAGGGAATCGTGGGTCGACGACAGTTCGGATGCGCGCGGGCATGGTCGGGCTCCCAGGTAGCGGTCTGGGGCGGCCCGCCGACCGCTACAACCGGCGGGCCTGCCGCCACTGACGCTACCTCGGGTTTCGTCAAGACCGTGGTGCCGGGCGCTACGTTTCGTCAACGGCCCTGGGGTGGATGCCCGCAACCTCGACATCCCGGTCCGAAGCATCAGCTCCGACGAGGCCAATCGACTACTTCGGCTTCCTCGGATCATTCGCGCAGATCGACAATCCGACGTCGTCCGCCATCACACGCGAGCTGTCGGGCTGGATCCCCACCCACCCCGGCCTGATCGCCGACCTGGACGAAGGGCACTATTCCGGGCATGAGCCACGAACGGCAGCCCGGACCGTAGGGTCGGCACGGTGACACACCTACCTGGAGTGAACTGATGCCGATCCTGTGGCGGGACGCGATGAGTCACGCGCTGTACGGGCCGGGCGGCTTCTTCGTCGCCGGCACCGGGCCGGCCGACCACTTCCGGACCAGCGTGCACGCATCCCCAGCCTTCGCCACCGCACTGCTGCGCCTTCTCGAACAGGTGGACTCGGCCCTCGGCCACCCTGCCCGCCTCGATGTCGTTGACGTGGGCGCGGGGCGGGGGGAGCTGCTGCAGGCTCTCGTCGGGCTTGCGGTGGGGGTTACCGGGGAGCCCGCCCGCTCCGGGCGGTCAGGCTTGATCCCCCCGCGGGCGGGCTCCCCGGAAACCCTGACTCCCACGGCCTCCGCCCGCTCCTTGCGGACCGATCCGTCGCCCGTCGCCGTCCGCCCGTCGCTCGCGGAACGGGTCCGCTTCACAGCAGTCGAGTACGCGAACCGCCCCGAGAACCTGCCGGCAGAGATCAACTGGACCGCCGAGATCCCCAACGAGATCAACGGGCTGTTGCTGGCGACCGAGTGGTTGGACAACGTGCCGTTGGACGTGGCGGCGCACACCGCCGAGGGCTGGCGATATGTGCTGGTCGACCCCGACAGCGGCGTGGAGACGATCGGCGAGCCGGTCAGCCCCGACGACCTCGACTGGCTGACGACGTGGTGGCCCAGTCCCGCGAGCCCGGCCAGCGTGGACAGCGGCCCGGGGTTCGGGTTGACCTGGACGGACGCGACCAGCGAGAACGAGCCGGGTTTCCGGGCAACCCCCAGCAGTGACCACCGACGAGCCGAGATCGGCCGAAGCAGAGATGCGGCCTGGGCCAACGCGGTGCGACAGATCAGCCGAGGGCTGGCGGTCGCCGTCGACTACGGGCATCTGCGGGAGGATCGGCCGTTCGACGGGACGTTGGCCGGGTATCGGGGTGGGCGGCAGGTGCCTGCGGTGCCGGACGGGTCCAGTGACGTGACCGCACACGTGGCCATGGATTCGGTCGCCTCCGCCGGTGCGGCGGTCGCCCGGTGTGCGTACTCCCTGGTCTCGCAGCGGGAGGCGCTGCGGGCGCTCGGGGCCGACGGCGGCCGACCGCCGCTGAGCCTGGCCGGCACCGACCCGGCCGGCTACGTGCGGGCGCTGGCCGCCGCGTCGGCGGTGGCCGAGCTGACCGACCCGGCCGGGCTCGGCGGGCACTGGTGGCTGCGCCAGCCGGTCGGCATCGGGCTGGATGCGGCCGTGGCACGATGACGGGCATGACCACCGACGCCGGGGACCTCCGTGAACTGACCGTCGGCACCGGGGCCGGCCTGGTCGCCGGCACCGGCGATCAGCAGCTCGGCACCGACATGGTGTTGAACATCGGCCCGCAGCACCCCTCCACGCACGGTGTGCTGCGGCTGAAGCTGGTGCTCGACGGCGAACGGGTGGTCGCCTGTGAACCGATCATCGGCTACATGCACCGGGGCGCCGAGAAGCTCTTCGAGGTACGCGACTACCGGCAGATCATCGTGCTGGCCAACCGGCACGACTGGTTGTCGGCGTTCTCCAACGAGCTGGGTGTGGTGCTCGCGGTGGAACGCCTGATGGGCATGGAGGTGCCGGAGCGGGCGACCTGGCTGCGGATGGCCCTCGCGGAGCTGAACCGGGTGCTCAACCACCTGATGTTCCTCGGCTCCTACCCGCTGGAGATCGGCGCGATCACGCCGGTGTTCTACGCCTTCCGGGAACGGGAGACGATCCAGGCGGTGATGGAGGAGGTCTCCGGCGGGCGGATCCACTACATGTTCAACCGGGTGGGTGGCCTGAAGGAGGAGGTGCCGTACGGCTGGACCGGGCGGGCGCGGGCGGCGATCGGTGAGGTACGTCGGCGGCTGCCCGACCTGGACCACCTGATCCGGCGTAACGAGATCTTCCTGGCCCGCACCGTGGGCGTGGGCGTGCTCTCCGCCGCGGACGCCGCCGCGTTCGGCGCGTCCGGGCCGGTGGCCCGGGCGTCCGGGCTCGACCTCGATCTGCGCCGCGACGACCCGTACCTGGCGTACGACGAGCTGGACGTGCCGGTGGTCACCCGCACCGCCGGGGACTGCCACGCCCGCTTCGAGGTGCTGCTGGATCAGGTGTACGCCTCGCTGGACCTCGCCGAGCAGTGCCTGGACCGGGTGGACCGCCTCACCGGGCCGATCAACACCCGGCTGCCGAAGGTGTTGAAGGCGCCGGAGGGGCACACGTACGCCTGGACGGAGAACCCGCTCGGCATCAACGGCTACTACCTGGTGTCGCGGGGGGAGAAGACGCCGTGGCGGTTGAAGCTGCGCACCGCCTCGTACGCCAACGTGCAGGCGCTGGCCACCCTGCTGCCCGGCTGCCTCGTGCCGGATCTGATCGCCATCCTCGGCTCGATGTTCTTCGTGGTCGGCGACATCGACAAGTGACGCGGGCCGCCTGAGCGGTCAGCTCCAGCGGTCGCCGGGCGGGGTGCCGCCGGCGCGCGGCACGTCGTCCTGCGGCGGGTAGCCGTACCGCTCGTCGACCCGTCGCCGCCCGATCCGCTCCGGCTCCGCCTGGTAGCCCCGCTGGCGTGGCGGGCGCCACTCGTCGGGCACCGGCACGCCGCCCACGGGCAGCGCCGGCCGGCCCGGCGGTTCGCCCCGCTCGTCCCGCCAGCCGCCGTCGTGGTCGCGCCGCCGGGCCGGCTCGTCCCGGTGGTACGGGTCGCGCTCGTCGTACCGGCCGGCGTCCTCGTAGCGGCTGGCGTCCTCGTAGCGGCCCGCGTCCTCGTGACGGCGCGGCTCGTCGTGTCGGACGGAGGCCCAGCGGTCGGCCATCCGGTACTCGGTGCCGGCGGCGTCGGCGTGCACCTCGGCCCGGCGTTCCCCGACGTGCAGCTCACGGCCGTTCTCGTCGTCGCGGACCGCCGCCCACCGGTCACCGGCGCGCAGCTGGGACCAGAACTCGCCGGTGTCGTCGGCCCGCAGCGGCGGCCCGGCCTGTGGTGCGGCCGCGCTGCCCCGGTCCGGCTCGCGTTGCTCCGACCATCCGCGCTCGTCGCGCTGCGGTCGGGAACCCCAGGAGGGCTCGTCGGGTGGGGCGTACGCGTCGCGGGGAGCGGTCCACTCCGGCTCGTCACGACGAGCCCTCCGCCCGGGCTCGGCGGCGACGTCCGCCCCCTCCCGGTCGGCGCTCCAACCGGAGCCGGCGCGGCCCCGGTCGTCGGCGTACCCGGACCAGGGGCGGTCCTCCGCCTCGCCGCGCGGGCGGTCGGCCGGACGGGGGCGCTCGTCCGCGCCACCACCCCGGGTCCACTCCTGCGCCGGCGGGGTCCACTGGCCGGCGTACCCGCCGCCGTACCGGGCGGCGGTCTCCGGCGGCCCACCGTCCACCACGGTGTGTCGGGTGGTGACGTGCACGGTCTCGGTGTGCCGGACCACGCCGGCCGGTCGGTGCGCGGGTTCGGGGCGGTCGTGCTCTCGGGGGCGGGCCGAGCCGTACCGGGTCGCGGCGGGACGTTCCGCGCCGCCGTACACGCCTGCGGGGGCGGAGGGCTCGGCGGTGGCCCGTGGGTACGCCGGTTCGTCGTCGTCGGCGCGTTCGGCGCGGCCCCGGCGGGGGGTGGCGTCCTCCGGACCGGGCACGCGGCCCCGGCCGGTCGCGACGTCGGCGGGCGCGGACCCCCGGCTGCGGGCTACCGGAACGTCGGTCGGCACCGGTGCCCGGTTGCGGGCGGCCGGTGCGTCGTCGACGGGCTCGGCGGCCGGCACCCGGGCCCGGCCGGCGCCGGCGGGGTCGACGGCGGGTGCGGCACCGGCGAGCGCGGCACCACTGGCGTCCAGGCGGCGTCGGACCGCGGCGATCCCCTCCTGTGCCCGCTGCGCCTGATCGAGTGCCTGGTTACCGCGCTGCGCGGCGGCCACGATTTCGGTACGCAGCTCCCGGCGCAGCTCCTCGATCTCGTTCAGCAGCTCGTCGGCCCGGGCCGCGTCATGGTCTGGCCGCAACGCGATGGACAGGCCGATCAGCACGACCGCCACGATGGCGAGCACCGCCGCGAAGCGCAGCGGGGTGCTGCCGTCGGCGACCAACAGGATCAGCGCCGCCACCGGGGCGAGCGCCACACCCGCCCAGAAGAGCAGGGTCAGCAGTCGCGGTTGACGCCGGGCGTCGGGGGTGACCGGGGCTGGCATGGCTGTGCAGCCTACCGAGGATCCTGACCAGAGGGAACGGGTGCCCGTCACGCGTGGACGCCCCCACCCGAGGTGCGGGCGGGGGCGTCGTCAGCGCGTGTGCGGCGGGCTCAGCTGGTGGCGAACGCGCCGTCCGAGGAGAAGATCAGACCCACGCTGATCGAACCGTCACGCAGACCGCTCTTGGTCAGCGGCCCGCCCTGGTCCAGCGAGGAGAACGAGCCCACCGACAGCCCGTACGTCTTCTCCAGACCCGGCTTGCAGAACGGACGCTGCTGGCACTCTGGCGGGCCACCCAGCACCGTGGCGCTGCCGGAGCACTTCGCGGCCAGCTCGGAGAGCGTACGAACGCCGTACTTGTCGGCGAAGGCCTGCGTCACCGCGAAGGCGTTCTGGTCCTGCGCGGCGGCCGGGGTGCCGAAGGTGATGCCCACCTTGTCGCCCTCGGCCTTGAGGGCGGTCACCGTCGTGTTGATGTCGGGCGAGCTGACCGGCGGCGGGTTCGCGCCGTTGGCCTTGGTGTTGAGGAACTCGGCCATCGTCGCCGCGTACTCCGGGACGACCTGGATCTCACCCTTCTCCAACGCCGGCTCGTACAGCTCCCGGTTGCCGATCTGCTGCACCTTGACCTGGTAGCCGGCGGCGGTGAGCGTGATCCGGTACAGCTCGCCCAGGGTCTGGCTCTCGGCGAAGTTGCCGGCACCCACCACGATGTCGCCGCCCGGCCCCTTGGCGATGCCCGCGGTGAGGTTGTTGGCGGTGGCGAACTCCTCGGCGGCCACCTTCGGGGTTTTGCGGTCGTCGTTCACGGCCTTGTTGAGCTGGATCAGCTTCGGCGTGTCGAGCGCCGCCGACACCTTGTCCAGTGCGGCGATCAGCTGCGGGTTGGCCGCCTTGCTGTTCACGGCGGGAATGACGTTGTCGGAGTTCTGCAACTTCTTGTCGTCCTGCAGGGCGATGAGCTGCTCGCCCTTGACCGGGGCGCACCCGGCGCCGGAGGCGCTCTGCTGGGGTGCGTCGGTGCCGGACGAGCCGGCGTCCCCGCATCCGGTGAGGAGTGCTGCCCCGGCGATGGCGCCGACAGCGCCGATCGCCAGACGTGTACGTGCGCGCATGTGCCCGCCTTCCGTGTCCCGGCGCGGCCCATCCCGGGCCGGCCGCGTGTCCGACGGGCGATCCTGACTTTTGGTCGCCCGCGAATATCCACCCAACATGCTCCGGAAGCGACCGACAACCTGGGATGGACTTCGTCACCTCATCGTCACCGACCGGCACGGCCGCCGGTCGGTGGTTCGCGGCGTCTCACCCGGACGGATCGGACCACCCGGGCGCGGGTCAGGCGCGGCCGGTGGCGTCCGCCGGCCGGGGCTGGCCCGTGCGCTGCCGCCCGCGCCGCAGCGGACGGGGCGTGACCAGCCGTTCGACGCCACCGAGGACCACCTCGGCCAGCAGCGCGAGCCCGGCGACCAGCACCCCACCGGCCACGATCTGACCGCCACCGCCGGCGATGCCCAGGCCGAAACCGGTCCGGATGATCTCGCCGAGGCCGCCGCCGTTGACGAACGAGGCCAGCGCGGCGGTCGCGATCACCTGCACGGCGGCGGTCCGGAAACCGGCGGCCAGGTAGGGCACCGCGAGCGGCAGCTCCACCCGCCGCAGCAGCTGCCCGCCGGACAGACCCATCCCCCGGGCGGCGTCGCGGGCCTCCGCGTCCGCCTGGCGTACGCCGGTGTACGCGTTGGCCAGCAGCGGCGGCACGGCGAACACGGCCAGCGCCACCACCACCGGCGTACGCCCGAAGCCGCTGGAGAAGACCACCGGGAGGATGGTCAGCAGTGCCAGCGTCGGAATGGCCAGGGTGGCGTTGGACACCAGCACCACCAGGCCGCCACCCCGCCCGGTGTGGCCCAGCCAGAGCCCGAGCGGCCAGGCCACCAGGCAGCCGAGCGCCACCGCCAGAGCCGAGATGGTGAGGTGCTCGCCGAGGCGGTCGAGCAGGCCGCCGGGGTTCGTCCAGTTCAGTGGGTCGTTGATCCAGACCACCGCCTGGCCGATCGGGTTCGCCGCGACGGTCACCGCACCCTCCGGGTGGTCCAGGGGGTCACCAGCCGGGCGACCAGGACGAGCAGCAGGTCGAGGACGACGGCGAGCGCCACGCAGAGCACCGAGCCGGTCATGATCTCGGCTTTGTAGAGGTTGTTCTGGAAGCCCGCGAAGATCAACTGCCCGAGGCCGCCGTGCCCGACCAGCACTCCCACCGTGACCAGCGCCACCGTGGAGACGGTCGCCAACCGCAGCCCGGTCAGGATGCCCGGCACGGCCAGCGGCAGGTCGATCCGGAACAGCCGGCCCCACCGGCCGTAGCCCATGCCCTCGGCGGCCTCGCCGACCTCGGGCGGCACCTGGTTGAGCCCGGCCACCACGTTGCGGACGATCAGCAGTAACGCGTAGAGGACCAGCCCGACCAGCACGGTGGTGGTGCCGGTGCCCAGGTACGGCGCGATGAACGCGAAGAGCGCCAACGACGGGATCGTGTAGACCACCCCGCTGACCGCGAGGATCGGACCGGCGAGCGGACGCACCCAGTACGCCAGCACCGACAACGGCAGGGCGATCAGCACCGCGATCAGCACCGCGCGCCCGGTGAGGGAGGCGTGTTCGCGCACCGCGGCGAGGATCGTGTCAGAGTTGTCCCGCACGTACTGCCAGGAGAACCAGGGGTTACCCGGGTCGGCCCGGTAGCTCAGGCGGAAGGACATACGTGGACGTTACCCCGGAGAGCCCCGACGTGGCCGAATCCCCTCGCGCGGCATCGATCTCCCTGGACGGCATCCAGAAGCGCTACCCGAACGGCACCGAGGCCGTCCGGAAGCTCAGCCTGGAGGTGAAGGCCGGCGAACTGGTGGTCCTGATCGGCCCGTCCGGCTGCGGCAAGTCGACGGTGCTGCGCATGATCAATCGGCTGATCGAGCCGACCTCGGGCCGGATCATGCTCGGCGACGAGGACGTCACCGACGTCGACCCGGTGCGGCTGCGCCGCCGGATCGGCTACGTGATCCAGAACGTCGGCCTCTTTCCACACCAGACGGTCCGCGCGAACGTGGCCACCGTGCCCGGCCTGTTGCGCTGGCCCCGCAACCGGACCCGGGCGCGCGTCGACGAACTGCTCGACCTGGTCGGACTGGACCCGGCCCAGTTCGGCGGCCGCTACCCGCAGGAGTTGTCCGGCGGCCAACGGCAGCGGGTGGGGGTGGCCCGCGCGCTCGCCGCCGACCCGGTGGTGCTGCTGATGGACGAGCCGTTCTCGGCCGTCGACCCGATCGTCCGGACCCGCCTGCAGGAGGAGTTCCTCCGTCTCCAGGCCGAGGTCCGCAAGACGATCGTGCTGGTCACCCACGACCTCGACGAGGCCGTACGGCTCGGCGACCGGATCGCGGTGCTGTCCGAGGGCGGGCACCTGGAGCAGTACGACACGCCGGCCGCCCTGCTCGGCGCACCCGCCACGCCGTTCGTGCGCGAGTTCGTCGGGGCGGACCGGGGCATCCGTCGGCTGGTGGTCACCCCACTGACGCGGGAGTCACTGGAGCCGCTGACCGGTGACGCGGCGGCGGACCTGCCCACCGTGGCGCTGGACGGCTCCGCGTACGACGCGTTGGCGGTTCTGCTCACCTCCGGCCGGGACCGGCTCGTGGTGACCGACGACGGCCGGCCCATGGGGACGCTCAGCCGGCAGCGCCTGCTCGACCTCGGCCGGCCGACGGGCTGACCCGGTGCCGGCGGACGGGCTTACCGGGTGCCGGCCGGGACTGCCCGGCCGGCACCTCAGGCGCGACCGCCAAGGCTGGCCGTGCCGATGATCCAACCGGAGAGGAAGCCGTAGCCCGCCCCGGTGCTGGCCTCCCGCAGGGCGGCCAGCAGCGACGGGTCGGGTCCGAGCAGCGCCGCCAGCACGGCGGCGAGCCCGCCGGCCAGCACGTACGCGGCCCAGCCGGAGAGGAACTGGCTGACCGAGCCGGGCACCCGGGCCACCTGCGCGGCGGGCAGCAGATACAGCAGGGCCACCGCGAGGACCACCAGCGCGACGGCCCGCAGGTCGGCGGCGAACAACCCGCCGGCCTGCCCGTCCGCGTCCAGCCGCCAGGCCGGCCAGGCCAGCAGACGCAGGTAGAAGGCGCCGGCCGAATCCGGGTCGGTCTGGGCGGCGGCCCAACCGGAGTACGCCGGGCTGCCGCCGATGCCCACCAGCAGCAGTACGGCGAGAGCGCCGGTGCCGGCGGCCGTGCCGTAGCGGCCGACCGGGCCGGAGCGGTGAAAGAGCGACGTGATCCGCCCAGGCCCCGAACCGGTGGATCGGACGGACCTGGGCTGCCCCGAGCGGCTCAGTGCTTCATCAGGTAGTCGATGAAGGCGGCCCGCAGCAGCGGCGCCGACTCCTCGTAGCCGTGACCGGTCAGCTCCCGCCACAACGCGTTCGCCTCGTCGATGGTCGGGCCGATCGAGTTCGGTGCGCCGTCCAGCACCGTCGCCTCGTCCGCGTTCGGCAGGTGCCGCAGCACCGACCAGTAGAAGCCCACGTCGCGACGCTCCCGGGCGAGGGCGAACGCCCGCTCCCGCAACTCCTCGGTGGACAGCGCGTCGAGTGCCTCGAACGAGGTTCCGCCGGGGGTGGCGGCAGGTGAGTCGGTCATGCCGCCGAGCCTAACGGGCGAGATCAGCTCCGGCGCGTCGACGCGACACGGCTCACCGCTCGTCGGCGTCCCACCGGCGTGGGCTGTCCTCCCACCGCGGCTCCCGCCACGGGTCGGCCGGCTCGGGTGCGGCCGGCGTCGGCAGCGTCGGGGGCCAGTTGTCGACCGACTGCGACCGCGGCATCGTCCAGCCGGCGCTGATCGTGCCGTCGGCGACCGGCTCGGGTCGGTCGGTGGTGCCCGGCCGGGGACGCCCGAACGTCTCGACCAGACGGGTGACCAGCAGCCCGACGCCGAGCGTCGCGCCGCCGACCGCCCAGTT
Source organism: Micromonospora sp. NPDC050695 (assembly GCF_040654415.1). NCBI lineage: Bacteria > Bacillati > Actinomycetota > Actinomycetes > Micromonosporales > Micromonosporaceae > Micromonospora > Micromonospora sp. NPDC050695. Next base: position 49,990 of record NZ_JBFAHZ010000027.1, on the reverse strand, counting down.
GCTCAGCGTCCAGCCCCGCTCCGGCGCGTACGCCTGGAAGACGGCGACCAGGCTGACCGCCAGCAGGGTGCCGAACACCCCGCCCCGGCGGCCGTACGCGCTGGTGCCGCCGAGCAGCGCCACCCCGAACGCCAGGACGGTCCAGTCCAGCCCGGTGTCGGGGGTGACCGAGCCGGAGCCGTTCGCGGCGATCAGCACGCCACCGAGCGCCGCCAGCACGGTCGAGCCGACCAGCGCGACGGCGGTGACCACGGCGGCCACCACCCCCCGCCGACGGGCCGGATCGGCGATCGGCCGGTACCGGCCGACCAGGCGACGGATCGCCCGGATCACGCCGAACAGCCCGCCGAGGACCGCCACCGCGGCGAAGCCGGCGAACAGATAGCCGGCCGTACGCCCCGGCTCGTAGTCGCCCTGCACCAGCACCGCCGCGGACCGGCGTTCGATGTACACCACCACGCCGGCCGCGCCGGCCAGGCTGGCCGCCCAGCCCGGCACGTGCAGCACCACCACGACCAGGGCGAGCGCGAGCCCACCCAGCGCGGCGACCGCGACGGCCGGGCCGACGGACGCCGCCAGGCCCCGATCGCCCTGCTCCGCGTAGTGCAGGGCGGCCGCGACCGCGACCGGCCCGACGGCCAGGTTCGGGGCGGCGGTGCGCAGACTCAGCCCGGCCGCGAGAGCGAGCAGCCCGAGCCCGACCGCGTCGACCAGCAACGTGCGCAGGTTGTCGGCGCGCAGGGCCGCCGAGTCCTCCCGCCAGAGCAGCCAACCCAGCGCGACCAGGCCGACGACCAGGAGGAACTCCCACCACACGTGCACGCCCACCCGGTCCCGGCCCGGTTCACCGTGCGTGGGGTCGTCGAAGACGTTCTCCAGTACGGCGGCGGGCACCCCGGACGAGGGCTCGGCCGACCGGTCCCGGCCCGCTTCTTCGTACCCCATCACGCCGCCTCCCAGTGGCCGGCCGTCCCCCGTCCGGCGTGCGGACGGGCCGTGGGCGGCCCTTGCTCTCCGATCGCAGGCACCGTACCCGCGCCCGGAGCCGGGCGTAACCCCATGGTCAGCGCTGGCCGGGGCGGCTCTCCCGCTGGTCGGGCTCACGTTCGTCGTCCGGGCGCTCCGGCACCCGGCAGGAGCGTTCCAGCCAGAGCGCGGCGCCGACCAGCGCCAGCGAGGCCAGCAGACCGCCACCGGCGGCCGGCCGATCGTCCGCGGCCGCCCGAGTGGACTCCACGAAGAGCCAGCCGGTCAGCCCGGCGTAGAAGCCGGCGAAGATGGCGGCAGCCAGCGCGGACGCCTTGGCCAGCACCACGAACCGGGCCACCAGCAGCGGGTTGACCGGCTCCCGGCCGGGCTTGCGCTCGATCCGGCCCCGGGTGTTGACGGCCGCGTACGCCTCCAGCACGGCCAGCGCGGCCAGCGTCACCACCGGCAGCCAGGGCAGCCGGGGAATGCCGCTGTAGTAGAGGGTGCTGATCAGCAGCCAGGCCACGGCCGCGGCGGCCAGAGCGGCCACGACCAGACTCGAGATCCGGGTGGGGCCCATCCGCGACCCGTCCGGGCCCGGCCCACCCGGTGGTGGGGACTTCGCCTGCGTCATGCCGGCCGGCTCCACTCGGTCATGCGCTCGACTCTAACGCCAACTCCGGCCGGGCACGCAGATCCAGCACGTCGCCCGCCGCCGGACCGGTGGTCAGCAGGTCGGTCAGCCAGCCGTGCCCGGGCAGCCGCCCGTACGGCTGGATGTCGATCCACGGCCGCAGCACGAACGCCCGCAGGTGCGCCCGGGGGTGCGGCAGGGTCAGCTCGGGGTCGTCGCTGAGCACCGGCTCGTCGTCGTCGCCCCAGACCGCGATGACGTCCACGTCGAGAGTGCGCGGCCCGAACCGCCGCTGCGGGTCACGGACCCGGCCGGCCGCGCGTTCCGCGGCCCGGGCCCGCTCCAGCCAGTCGCGCGGGGTCGCGGCCCCGTCCTGGGCCAGCAGCACCGCGTTCAGGTACGCGGGCTGGTCGGCGTCGCCCCACGGTGGAGTCTCGTACACCCCGGAGACCACCAGGACGGCGTCGCCGAGCGTGGCGACGGCCGTGCGCAGGTGCTCCAGACGGTCGCCCAGGTTGCTGCCGAGCGAGAGGACGGCACGGGTCATTTCGCTCGCGTCCGGGTCAGGGTGACCGCCACGTCGGTGAAGGTGTGCGGCACCGGGGCCTCCGGTTTGTGCACGGTGATCGTGGCGGTGTCCACCCGCTCGTCGGCCAGGCAGACCGCGAGCAGCCGGTCCGCCAGGGTCTCGATCAGGTTGACCGGTTCGCCGGTCACCACCGCGACCAGACGCTCGGCCAGCTCGCCATAGTGCACCGTCGCGGTGACGTCGTCGCTGGCCGCGGCCGGGGCGAGGTCCAGCTCCAGGACCGCGTCGACGACGAAGTCCTGACCCTGGGCGCGTTCGAAGTCGTACACCCCGTGCCGGCCGCGGGCGCGCAGGCCGGTGAGCTGGATCCGGTCGGTCGCCATCACCGCACCTCTCGCTCGTGGCCGGCGGTCACCCGCGGCCTGCCGGTGGCCGTCCAGACGGCGAGCGCGTCGGCGGTCGCGCGCACGTCGTGCACGCGTACCCCCCAGGCGCCCGCCGCCACCGCGAGCAGGCTGGTGGCGACGGTGGCCGCCTCGCGCTGCGCGGTGGGCCGCGGCGTGCCGTCCGCGGCGGCGAGGAGCCCACCGAGGTACGACTTGCGGCTGGCGCCGAAGAGCAGCGGATACCCCAGGTCCAGCAGCTCCGGCAGGCGGGCGCTGAGTTCCCAGTTGTGGGTGGCCGTCTTGGCGAAGCCGAGGCCGGGGTCGATGACGATGCGGTCGGGGGCGACGCCGGCGGCCAGCGCCGAGTCGATCCGCTGCGCCAGCTCGGCACGGACGTCGGCCACGACGTCGCCGTAGCTGGCCAGCTCGCGCATCTGCCGCGAGTGACCCCGCCAGTGCATCAGCACCCAGGGGCAACCGGCGTCGCGGACCACCCGGGCCATGTCCGGATCGGCCAGGCCACCGGAGACGTCGTTGACGACCGCCGCGCCCGCACCCAGGGCGGCCTCCGCCACCCGGGCACGGCTGGTGTCGATGCTGACCGGCACACCGGCCGCGGTCAACGCGCGGATGACCGGCAGTACCCGGCCGGCCTCCGTCGCCGCGTCGATCCGCTCGGCGCCCGGTCGGGTCGACTCGCCACCGACGTCCACCAGGTGGGCTCCCGCGTCCCGCAGACGGACGCCGTGTCCGACGGCGGCGTCGAGGTCGGCGTACCGTCCGCCGTCGGAGAAGGAGTCCGGCGTGACGTTGAGAACGCCCATCACCACCGGGCCCGGAGCCCGTACCAGATCGGTCACGACTAGACGGTACCGGTCGCGGTGGCGGCACCCTCCGACCCGGGTCGACCATCCCTGACGTGCGAGTTAGAACAGGTGTACGATCGGTCGTCCGGGCAGAATCGGGCAGTCCCTTCGCGGCTTGTCGCAATCCGGGGCGGCCCGTACGCTTTGGAATTGGCCAGCATCGAGACGGCGAAGCGTGGAGGGAGGGCCGAAGCGGGGGAAAACCGCCCAAAGCTCACCACTCTCCGTGGTGAGTAACGAACACAGGGTCGAGGACGCTGCGCCCTGTGGAGCACATTTCCCGCAAGGCTTGCCTATTGCACCGCCGCGGCACCGCCGGCCGCGCTATGGGGAGGTTCCAGTGATCGCCTTCGAGCTCATGGAGACGGCGTCGTCCGGCGTCGCCCACGCGCTCTCCACCCTGGCGTCGGCTCCGCTCGCCGAGCCGGCCCCGAAGGGGATCGACACCAACAGTGTGGTCACCTTCTTCGCCAGCAAGATCGCACCGATCCTGCTCGCCGTCCTGGGCGTCATCTTCATCGGCCGCGCCAGCCGGGGCGAGATCTCCAAGGTGCTCACCAGCTCCGCGATCGCCATCGTCGGGCTGGCCTTCATCGCCGGCGCGGCAACACTCTTCTTCGTCGGCGATTACCTGATCGACCTGATCTTCGAATAGGCGCGTTCACCAGATGCGGCTGCGCACCGACGACGACATCTACCGGGCACGCCTGGTCTACCTCGGGCCGCCCGGCTACACCCTGCCGGTCCACCTGCCGTACGCCCAGTACGGGCTCTTCATCCTGCTCGTCCCCCTCTACATGTTCATCCACTGGCTGTTCACGTTCACGGTCGAGCTCTTCCCCGCCTGGGAGATCGCACTGGCCATCGTGACCACGTCGTTCATCTTCCGGCACGTCGACCCGGACCGGCCGGCGCGGGTGGTCATCCGCACCGCGCTGACCGACTGGCGACGCACCCGGGAGCCGGCGGTCGAGCAGCGCGATCCGCGCCTGGTCGGCAGCCGGATCAGGATCCGGGAGGAGCTGGCATGACCGGGCGTACACCGATCGGTCCGTCGTACAACGCGGGTGGGGCGATCGCATGAGCCGCTCTTCCACGCCGGGCTCCCCGGCCGGCCGCCCGGGCGCACCCGCAGGTCACCGTGCGCAGTCGTTCGACTACGCCGAAGGTGACGACGAGGTGGCCCTCGACCCCGCGCTGGTGACCTCGCCCGGGCACGGGGCGGTCGGCGTCTTCCAAGCACCCCGGCCGGTGTCCCGACGTACGCCGCCCGCCGAGCCCACCGCGGTGACGGCCGGCGAGAACGCCGACATCGACTCACCCTTCCTGGACCTGTTCGGTGGCGCGCGCCCCGGCGCTGCACGAGCCGTGACCGCGGGGCCGGCCACCCGCGAACAGCCGGCGATCCCGCAGCAACCACCCGCTGCCGCGCCGACTCCGGCCCGTCCGGCTCCCGAGCTGGAGCCACCGTGGACGCCCGACGACCGGCCCACCAGCGCCCGGCGGCCCGTCGAACCACGATGGGCGGACGCCCACCCGGGCAGCGAGTCCCGGGTGCCGCATCAGGCGGGTGACCGACTGCCACCGCTGCACCCCGCCAACGACCCTGCGCCGACCGCCGGAGGCGCGTCCGCGTCGACCGCCGGCCCGGCGACCCGGGCACCCGGCACCCGGCCCGTCGAACGACCACCCGCCCCGGCGGACCGGCCGGCGGTGGACCGGCCGGCGGTGGACCGGGCAGCAGCGCCGGCGGCCCGCACCGCCCCGGCGGCCCGGCCGACTCTGGAGGGTGCGCCGCACCGCACGGCCGCCCCGGAGCGGCCCAGGGAGGCCGGCAAAGAGGTCGCCGCGCCACGGCAGCGCACCGCGAGCCGGCAGGACCGGCCCGTCCGACCGACCCGGGTACGCGCCCCGAAGATCAAATTTGGGGATCGGGACCCGTCGGTCGAACTGGCCATCACCGAGATCGCCGGCCACCTCACCTTCACCCCGAACACCGTCACCGCCTGGTACTGGCTGCCCGAGGTGCGGTGGGCGTTCCGCCCGGACGCCGAACGCGAGGCGCTGCTGTCGGCGATCTCCGAGCAGTACGCCGGCCTGGCCGGCTTCCGACTGCACCTGCGCCGCACCACCCGACCGTTCCCCGCCGACGAGTGGGCGCGCACCATCGACGCGCACACCGCGTCGCCGCTGCCCGACGTACCCGGCACGGCCGGATGGGCCGACCACCTGGTCGCCGCCCAGCGGCACCTGATGGCCGTCAACCACGCCGAAGGACAGACCTACCTGGGCGTCACCTTCGCCCGCCGGTCCCTCGGTGACTCGCTCACCGAGCGGCTGCTGCGCACCTTCGGCCGGGGCACCGCCGACGGCGAACGCCGCAAGCTGGGCCGCACCGTGGAGCAGTTCGACGAGGTGCTCGGCGCGTTCGGCATGCGCGGCCGGCGGGTCACCGCACAGGAGCTGGAGTGGCTGCTCTACCGCTCGGTGGCGCTGTGCATGGCACCCCCGGGCACGCTCTCCCCGGTGACCGACGGCCGGTGGGAACGCGGCGACCTGCTGGCTCTCACCGAACAGGTCGAGCGCTACCGCACCCCGTACGGCTCCACGGTGAAGCTGGTCAACCGGATGACCGGCGAGGAACGGCACGTCGCCGTACTCGCCGTCGGTCGGATGGAACCGCTGGAGATCCCGGAACGACACGAGCCCTGGCTGCACTTCCACGAGCGACTGCCCTGGCCCATGGAAATCTCCACCCGGGTCGACATCCTCGGCTCCGGCGACTCGTTCCGCAATCTCGAACACCGACTGCGGATGATCCGCTCACAGCAGCTCGACTACGCCGAGCACGGCATCGACGCACCCCCGGAGCTGGAACGGCTCGCCAAGCGGGCGCTGGTGATCGGCGACGAGATGACCACCGGGCTGCCCGTCGACTCGGCCCGCGCACACGGCTGGCACCGGATCGCGGTCGGCGGCCGGACGAGGGAGGAATGCATGGAGCGGGCCCGCCGCCTCATCCAGCTCTACTCCCGCGAGTTGCGCATCTCGCTCCAGCATCCGAAGAACCAGGACTGGCTGGCCCGCGAGTTCATCCCCGGCGAGCCGATCGCCAACACCGGGTACGTCCGCCGGATGCCGGTACCGCTGCTCGCCGCCGCCCTCCCGCAGGCCGCGTCCAACGTGGGCGACCGGCGGGGCGACCTGATCGGCCGGACCGCCGGCACCTGCCGCCGCCCGGTCTTCCTCGACCTGCACTTCCCCATGGAGGTCCGGGAACGCTCCGGGCTCGCGGTCTTCGTCGCCGAGCCAGGAGGCGGCAAGTCGACCCTGCTCGGCGCACTGGGCTACCTGGCCGCCCGACGGGGCGTCCAGGTGACCCTGCTCGACCCGTCTGGCCCACTGGCCCGACTCTGCGCCATGCCCGAACTGCGGCCGTACTCCCGGGTGTTGAACCTGACCGGCTCGGAGCACGGCACGCTCGCGCCCTACTCACTCATCCCGACACCGCTGCGCAGCGAGTTCGGCGTGGGTGCGGCCGGTGACCGGGAGTTCGAGATCGCGGTCTCCAACGCCCGCGCCGAACGACGCATGCTCGTCCAGGACATCTGCATGATGCTGGTGCCACCGCAGGTGGCCCGGGAGGCGTCCACCGCCACCCTGTTCCGGCACGCCGTCCGCCAGGTCCCCGCCGAGGAGACCTCCACCCTGGACGACGTGGTCAGCTGCCTCGGGCGCCTCGACGACGACGCCGGCAAGGAACTGGCCAACCTGCTGCTCGACACGGCCGAGATGCCGCTGGCCATGCTCTTCTTCGGCCGGCCACCGGAAGGGCTGCTCGGGGCCGACGCGGCGCTCACCGTGATCACCATGGCCGGGCTGCGGCTGCCCGACCTGAAGATCGAGCGCGAGTACTGGTCCGCCGAGGAAGCCCTCGCCCTGCCGATGCTGCACACCGCACACCGGCTCGCCGTCCGCCGCTGCTACGGCGGGTCGATGTCGTCACGCAAACTCGTGGGCCTGGACGAGGCGCACTTCATGGAGGGCTGGCGCTCCGGCCGGTCGTTCCTGGTCCGACTCGCCCGAGACTCCCGCAAGTGGAACCTCGCCGCCCTGGTCGCCTCGCAGAACCCCCGCGACATCCTCGGCCTCGACGTACAGAACCTGGTCTCCACCGTCTTCGTCGGCCGCATCGCCGAAGACGCAGAGATCGCCTCCGAAGCACTACGGCTGCTGCGGGTGCCGGTCGACGACGGATACGAGGCCACCCTGGCCTCCCTCTCCGCCGCCGACACCAGCTCGGCCAACCGGCTCGGCTTCCGCGAGTTCGTGATGCGCGACGTCGACGGCCGGGTGCAGAAGGTCCGCGTCGACGTCTCGTACGTCGACGGGCTGCTGGACCACCTCGACACGACGCCCGCCGCGATCGCCGCAGCGGCCGGAGTGCTACCGAGCATCCCCCTGCCGGATCTGGAGGCGTGACATGGCGAGGGCCCGGGCAAGGATCACGTCGTTCCTGCTCGCCCTCGGCGTACTGGCCGGGGCAAGCCTCACCTGGCCGCTGATCGGTGCGGAGGCGGCTGCCGCCGCACCACCCGTCGCGCAGGCCCGCGCCGACCTCTGCACGACCCCGGAATGGCAGGCCGACTTCCAGGCCTGCGTGGCAAAGCTCCAAGCCGTCAGCGAGGACGAGGTCAAGTGCCGCAACGCACCGACCCCGGGTACCCCGGATTCCGGGCTCGCCGGCTGGTTCGCTGCCGCACCACCTGCAGAGACTGCGAACGGGATATCTGGTCGGTACAGCCTCTACGGATACGCGGGCTACAGCTACAACACCTACGACATTGAGGGTGGATGCGCATCGAGCGTGCTGCATCCGGACTACAAGTTCACCACCACGATCGCCAATGGCGAGTTCATGGCCGCCACGGCAATCATCGGTGCCTCGAACGCACTCCGAGAACGAGCTTGGGACCCCGGCTCGATGTGGGGATGGGCTGACCCGCTGGTAGACAAGGCAACCAAGGCCGTTTACGAGAAGGTCTTCAGCGTCTTCGGCATCGTCACGCTTTGCGTGGTCGGACTTTACCTCCTCTGGAGATCTCGCCAGTCGGACATGAGTAATGCCATGACCACCGCAGGTTGGGCGTTGTTCGTTATGGTTGCGGTCACGGCGTTGGCTGCATGGCCGGTCAAATCGGCAAACATCGCTGACAGCGCACTCGTGACAAGCCTTGGCGTGGTACACGACGCAGTGGGACCGCAGGCGAAGGAACCGGCACCGGATCGCTGCATCGATCCGGACCGTTGTAAAGATCTTAGAACCCCTGCCGTCCGAGCCAGCGACACCGCAACCGAAACCATGCTCTACCGAAACTGGCTCCGAGGCATGCTGGGTTCAGCGGATAGCGAGACCGCACGGAAGTACGGCCCGGCGCTTTACGACGCACGTTCGCTGACGTGGGGCGAAGCTCAATCGATGCGCGCCAACCCGGCCACGCGCCCGGCGGTTATCAAGACGAAGCAGCAGCAGTGGGCGCGGGTGGCTCAGCAGATCAAGACTGAGGACCCGGAGGCGTACGAGTACCTCCAAGGCGTGCGCGACATGGACCGGGTGGGCGCGGGATTCATCGCGGTTCTGGCCTCGGTGCTCTTCGCCATGTTCGACCTGACCGCGTCGGTGCTGGTTCTGCTGGGCTTCCTGATCTTCCGGTGGGCAGTGATCGCGGCACCCATCCTGGGCACCGTCGGGCTTCTTCGGCCAGCCAGCGCAGGGCTGCGGCGACTGGCGAACGCGGTGGTCGCTGCAGTCTTCAACATTGCCATCTTCGGTACTGGCGCTGCCATCTACCTGTTCGCGGTCGACCTGATCATGAGCACACCCGCGCTGCCGGGCTGGCTCCAGGTGGTGCTGGTCTGGCTCTGCGGGGTGGTCGGCTGGCTGCTGCTGAGGCCGTACCGACGGATCACCCAACTCGGCGGCAAGGACAGCAGCGAGGCGGTCAGCTCGGCTGGCTCCTGGCATCGTCGGTTCTTCCGCGACATGCGGGTCGCGGCGCGCCTTGACGTGGTGGAGCCCGGCGGCACCGCGGAACCCGTCGGCGGTCGGCGCCGGTCACCAGTTGCCGAGCAGACCCGGCTACGGCCGGAGGCGCGGCACGAGGATCCGACCTCGACCTCGCCGGCCCCTGTGGCTGGCGGCCGCACCGACGCCGGGCGACCGGACGGTCGTGAACGCGTGGACGAGGCGCCCGCGCAGGAGTCCGGCGGTCGACGTGGTGCGGTGCCGCCGCAACCCCGCCGGCGACAGCCGGCGACCTGGACCGAGCCGGACGTGCCCGCTGAGAACCCGTCGTTCGTGGTGTACCGACCGGGGTCCACCGAGCGTGCACCCGACCGCACCGGACCGCGGGTGCGCTCCGAGGCACGGTGACGGCGATGCGACGGGCACTCGAGTTTCTTTTCACCCGGGCGCTACGTTCCCGGCTGGGGGTGGCGCTGGTCATCGCGGTGCTCATCTCCGGCGTGATCGGAGCGGCCCGCCTCGTTGCTGGCCCGGGCGACTCCGGAGACGGGTTGAGTAGTCGACCGAACCGGCCGATCACCACCGTCGACCCGACGGCCGGCGACGACGGTATGCTCTCCACCGAGGCGCCACCATCGCCGGTGACCCGGTCCGGCGCCCGCACACCCGAGCAGACCGCCGAGCAGTTCGCTGCCGCCTGGCTCGGCCGCCCCGGAATGACCGCCGAAGAGTGGCAGGCCGGGATGCGACCGCTCTCCACTCCAACGCTGACCGAGAAGTTGTCCGGCGCCGAGCCCGAGACCGTGCCCGCCGAGAAGGTCATGGGATCCCCGACCATGCGGGAGCGGACCGAGACGTTCGTGGAGATGCTGCTTCCCCTCGACGCCGGGCAGCTTCGGCTGGAACTGGTCGCCTCCGATGGAGGATGGCTGGTCGACGTGGTGGACTGGGAGAGGCCGTGATCAGCGCTGGTAGTGCCGCCACCCGCCGTCGGCCCCTCCGACTCGGCGTGATCGCCGCAACTCTCACCGGTCTGCTGCTCCTGCTGTGCTGCACCGGAGGAACTGCGGCGTTCTTCCTCACCGGCCTCGGCGGCGACGACGCGAAGGACGGGAACGATCAGGCGAGCCTGGAGTGTGGGCCGATCCGTTCGGTGAGCATTACGGGCGAACTACCGCGGTTCATCGAGTATGGCGACGCACAGATCCGCAACGCCGCAATCATCATCAAGGTCGGCCAAGACATGAAGGTGCCGTCTCGTGGCTGGGTGATCGCCCTGGCCACAGCGATGCAGGAGTCCGCCCTACGCAATCTGGCGAACAGTAAGGTACCTGCGTCGCTGGCCCTGCCACACGAGGGCGTCGGTGCCGACCACGACTCGCTGGGCCTGTTCCAGCAACGGCCAGGGTGGGGCACAGTCGCCCAACGGATGACACCCGCGTACACCGCTCGGAAGTTCTACGAGAAGCTCGTCAAGGTGCGGACCTGGCAGCATCAACCGCTGACCGCGGTGGCACAGCGAGTTCAGATCAGCGCCTATCCGGATGCGTACGCCAAGCACGAGGAGGTGTCCAGCCGAATCGTGAACGCATTGGCCGGCGGCGCAGCTCGCACCGTCGAGATCAACGGTAAGGCGGTGTGCAACGCGGCCGAACGCGGCCAGATCGCCGCCTCCGGCTGGACCGCACCGGTACCCGGCAACGTCGTCTCCGGCTTCCGTACCGCCAGCCGACCCGGCCATGACGGTGCCGACATTGGTGTGGCCAAGGGCACCGAGATCCGCGCCGCAGCGGCCGGCCGCGTGCTGACCGCCAAATGCGACCCGGACCATCGCGGCCGAGAGGACTGCAACGTGGACGGATACCCTGACAAGGGCGGCTGCGGCTGGTTCGTCGATCTGCTGCACGCCGGCGGCTACGTCACGCGCTACTGCCACATGGTGGTCCAGCCCCGCGTCAAGAAGGGACAGATGGTTGCGGCCGGCGAAGTGATAGGCCAGGTAGGCAGCAGCGGCAATTCATCCGGCCCGCACCTGCACTTCGAGGTGCACCTGCGCAACGACCGCAACCCCTCCGGTGCCGTGAACCCGGTGCCGTTCATGCGCGATCGGGGCGCTCCGCTGCGCCGTCCGGCGTGAGGCCACCGCAGGCATGACCGGACCGCTGCCAGACCCGTTCGCCGACCAGCCCGACTGGGCACCCCAGCCACCCCGCCCACTGTCCATCGTCCCTGCCACCGACCGGGTGGAGTTGCGGGGACGGCGGGTGCTGGTCGGGCTGCCCGGGCTGGGCTGGCGGGGTGACCTGCGGGCAGACGACCGGGTGGTGCAGGGCGCCCGCACCTACGTGCCGGTGATTCCCGAACACGAGTGGTACCGGGCAGAGGCCGAGCAGGTCGAGGTGTTCGCGCCGCTGGTTCCGGTGGAGCGGGTCTGGGTGGAGACCGTCAGTGAGCGGCCAGGACCGGGTGGCGCCCGGACCAGCGGCCTCCGGCTGGTCTCGCTGGACGGCCCGGCACACCCGTCCCCCACACCCGTCTTCGAGGCGGACGCGGTGACAGGGCGGCGGGTGGTGCACGTCGAGGGCGCGCGGGAGCACCGTGACCTGCGGGCGGTCACCGAAACCTACTCGGGAGCCGAGGGAGACATCTGCGTCCGGATCACGCAGGAGGTGGAGTGGTACCGCTGGGCCTGGCGCGGCCAGTCACCCACCACCCTGGAGGTCCCGGTGCATCTGCTGTGGATCGAGTGAGTTTTAGCTGACTCGGGTGGCGGCACACACACGCCAACCTTCGCGCTCTTTTACATCGAATCGCCAAGTGTCAGCCAAGCTTTGTTGAATTCCGTCGATTGAAGCGCTCCGCCGGATGACCGCGCTGACAGAAGCGTCCCTGGCACCGACGTCCGAAACGGCGACATTCTCGATGTTAATTGAGAAGGAAACGCCTAGCTCTTGCTCTCGTCGTGAAATCTGGGTGCCGAAATCATCTAACGCGGGCACCGATCCGTCGCATGTATACAGTTTTGCCCTGTTGGGGTCACGTGAGACTAGTGCAGCTTGCAGGTAGCTGACCACCGCGACATCAGGGGAGCTGCGGTCCGGCGAGGAGGCGCGGTCGTACAGCACGTAACCGGTGAGGCCGGCGCCGACGGCGAGCAGGGCGAGCACTCCGGCGACCACGGTGAACACGGTCCGCATTCGGCGGCGCGGCGGTTGAGATGCCGGCGCGGCCGGGGCCGGCGGCAGCTGTTCGGACGGCGTCCGCTGGGCCGGTACGCGGGAGACCTGGGAACCGGCGGGGGGCTGCACTGATTCCACCTCCTGACGTTATCGGCTGGACGCCCCGGAGCCAATGCCTCAGATCCAGCGGATCGTGACGGACCCCTCCCCACCGGTGAGATCCCCGACAACACCGGCGCACCGCCGCGGCACCTCCCGTAGGAGCGGCCTCGGCTGGGATACCGTCTCTGCTCGGGGAGGGGTTGCCAACCTCGGCTTGAGGGGGTGGACGCGGTGGCCGGTCTGAGGGCTCGCACGAACCGCGCCGCAGCTCTGCACCGCCGGGCTGCCGCCGTGGCGACGTCTGCGGCCGGCATCCTCGACGAGACCCGACCGGCTCCTGCCGATCAGCGCCGCCAGTACGAGGCGGCCGATCGGCTTCGGGTGGTCGCGGCGCGGCTGGCTCCGGGTTGGTCGGGGGCTGCCCTGGATTCGCTGACGGTGGACTCTCCGGCGGGCGACGGGCCGCCGCTCTTCGTCCGGGTCGGTACGGCGGCGCCGTTGGATGATGCCCGCTTTCCGGCGCTGGTGCCTCTTGTCGGCACGGGTCATCTGAGTGTGGACGTCGACGCGCGGGAGCCTCGGGTGGCGGGGCTGCTCCGGGCCGTGCTGTTGAGGTCGCTGGGTGCGGCGCCGGCTGGTTCGCTGCTGGTTCGTGCGGTGGATGTCACGGGCGCTGTGCTCGCCCCGTTCGGGGCGCTCGCTGATGCCGGCCTGTTGCCGCCGCCGGCGGTGGACGTGGCGGGTCTGCGGGCGGTGTTGACGGAGGCGGAGCAGTGGGTGACTCCGGGGGCGAGTGGGCGGCGGCGTCACGACCGTACGTTGCTGTTGGTGGTTGCCGCGCTGCCGGAGCTGACCGGGTCGACGGATCTGGCGCGGATCGAGGCGTTGGCCGAGCAGGGGCCGACGGCCGGGCTGCACCTGGTGGTGGCCGGTTGGCCGCCTGCCGGCCCGTACGCGGCTCGGGCACCGCTGCCGCACGCGACGGCTCTGGCGCTGCGTAACGCGTACGCGTTGCTCGGTGATCCGCCGGGGGCGTCCTTCGCGGGTCCGGGTGCGGAGGCACCGGGTGGGTTGAATTCGCCGGTCTTCGTCGAGGCGGATCCTCCGGCCGATCTGGTGGACGCGGTGTGTCGGCGGCTCGCCGCGCAGGTGGAGGCGGGTTCCCGGCTGGGCCTGTCGGAGCTGCTACCGCCGACGGGTGACCGCCTCTGGGAGTCGGACCGGGCGAACGGGTTGACGACCACGGTCGGTGACGCCGGGGGGCGGGCGGTGCCGTTGGGTTTCACCGAGTTGACGCCGCACTGGTTGGTGAGCGGCCGGTCCGGTGAGGCCCGGGCGGCGTTCCTGACCACCGCGTTGCTCGGTCTGGCGGCCCGGTACGGCCCGGACGACCTGGCGCTCCACCTGGTGGATCTCGGCGACGGTGAGTCCTTCGTTGAGTTCCTGCAGACCGAACGGGACCGGTCCTGGATTCCGCAGGTGCGGGCGGCCGCGATGGCCGCCGACCGGGAGTACGTCCGGGATCTGCTCGACGAGTTGACGGCCGAGGTGCGGCGTCGGGCGGAGGCGGGTGGGCGGGCCGGTGGGCAGCGCTTCGCGGAGCTGCGCGAGCACCGGCCGCTGCCCCGGATCGTCTGCGTGGTGGACAATGTGCCGCTGCTCTTCGCCGAACGGGACCGGCTGGCCGCCGAGGTGGCCGCCCAGTTGGACGGGCTGGCGCGGGCCGGTCGGGCGTGGGGTGTGCATCTGGTGCTGGCCGGCGCGGGTGAGTTGGGGTTGTCCGCCCGCGCGGACGCCGGGCACCGGGATTCGGTGCTGGGGCAGTTCCCGGTGCGGGTGGCACTGCCGGGTGGCAGCCCGGTGCTGGAGCCGACCAATGACTCGGCCGCCGGTCTGCCGGTGGGCAGCGCGGTGGTGAACACGGCTGGCGGACTCGGCGGCCCGCGCGGCGCGACCCGGGGTCACGAGCGGTTGATCCGGCATCCGGACCCGCAGGACCACCCGGAGGTGGTGGAGCGGCTGCGACACGAGCTGTGGGAGGCCCGGCCGGCGGGTTCGGTGCCACCGGTGGTGTTCGCCGGGTACGCCCGACCGCTGCTGGGCAATGATCCGCGCTACCGGGCGGCGTCGGCCGGGCAGGCGCACGGGCCGGCGGCTCTGCTGGGGCGGGCGGTGGACGTGGCCCGCTCGACGGTCGCCGTACCGCTGGGGCCGGCTGCGGGACGCAACCTCGCGGTGCTGGGGTCGGGGCCGGCGGCGGGCGGGCTGCTCGCGACGGCGGCCCGCAGCACGGCCGTCCATCATCCGCCGGGCACGGCCCGGTTCCTGGTGGCGGCACCGGATCCGGGTGCCCGGCCGCTGGCGGAGGCGTTGACCGCCGAGCTGGCCGCCCGCCATCCGGCCAGCATGGTGGACCTGCCGACGTTGCTCACGGACGTGGACGCTGACCTGCCGACCTATCTGGTGGTCTTCGGGTTGGACCGGCCGGGGCCGCGGGAGTTGCCGGTGGACCAGCTGCGCGCGCTGCTGCGCGACGGGCCGCCGGCCGGTCGACACCTGTTGGGCTGGTGGCGGGCGGTGCCGCCGTTCGCCGCGCTGTTGGAGCCGGACGGCGAGGTGAACAAGGTGGCGGCCGTGGCGGTGGTGGACGTGCCGGCCGCGCAGCTCTCCGCGGTCTTCGGCCGGCCGGTGGAGTGGCGGGGCCGCCCCGATCGGGCGGTGCTCTGGGACGGTCCGGACGAGCGGGGCACGGTTCTGGTGCCGTTCGCTGACGAGGCCGGGTGATCCGGCGGTGGACGCGGAGGGTGTGGGTGTGGGTCCGAACGCGACGGTGACCGGGCCGGGGCGGCAGCGTACCGCCGGGCCCGACGCGGAACCCACGACGGCCTGGTCGGAGTACCTCGCCGCGGCCCGCCAGCTGGATGGGGTACGCCGCGGCGCGGCGGCTGCCGCCGGTGAGCAGGCCCGGTCGGCGGAGGCTGCTCGGGAGGAGCTGACGCTGGTCCGGACCGGGCTGGCGAGTCAGCAGGAACGGCTGCGGGAGTTGGGCGTACCGGCGATCTCGTTGGTGCCGTCGCCGCCGGAGCTGTCCGAGGCGGCCCGGTCGATGGCGGGCGGCCCGGCGGCCGTGTTGGCTTCGCTGCGGACGGCGCGGGGGTGGGCCGAGGGTGCGGACGCGGCGCTCGCCGCGCGCCGCCGGCTCCGCCCGGGGTCCTGGCCCGCCCGGGTGCGCAATCTGCTGGTGTACGGGCCGCTGGCACTGCTCGTGCCGCTGATCCAGATCGTGGTGTACGCGGCGACCGGGACGGGTCCGGCGAGCGTGGCCGCGGTGATCTGTGGGCTGCCGATGCCGGCGGTCGCCTTCGCCGTCGCCTGGCTGGGTGTCGGACGGGTGTTCCGGCCCGACCCGGGTGAGCGTCTGGACCGTACGGTGCGCTTCGGCGCGCTGGTCTGCCTGGTGCCGGCGGTGCTGGTCACGGCCGGTCTGTCGCTGGCCCTGCTGGCCGGCTGACCGACGGCGGGGTGTGCGTACGGGACGGCCGGCCGCCCTGGTGGGGACGGCCGGCCGGGTTCGGTCGAACGGTCAGCGGGGGATGATCAGCGCCATCGCCTCGGCCCGTGACTTGGAGTCCGATTGCAGGAGTCCGCGTACGGCCGACGTGATGGTCTTCGCACCGGACTTCTGGATGCCGCGCATCGCCATGCACATGTGCTCGCATTCCAGCACGACGACGACGCCGCGCGGGGCGAGCTTGCTCATGAGCAGGTCGGCGACCTGCGAGGTGAGCCGCTCCTGCACCTGGGGGCGGCGGGCGAACACCTCGACCAGCCGGGCCAGC
This sequence comes from Micromonospora sp. NPDC050695, assembly GCF_040654415.1. Taxonomy (NCBI): domain Bacteria; kingdom Bacillati; phylum Actinomycetota; class Actinomycetes; order Micromonosporales; family Micromonosporaceae; genus Micromonospora; species Micromonospora sp. NPDC050695. Next base: position 33,461 of record NZ_JBFAHZ010000027.1, on the reverse strand, counting down.
TTGGACAGGCCGGTGATCCGCCCGTCCGGGCCGGGGATGTAGCCGATGTGCGCGCTGCCCCGGAACGGCAGCAGGTGGTGTTCGCAGAGGCTCATCACGTCGATGTCCCGCACGATCACCAGCTCTTCGTGGTTGGCCTCGAAGGTGGTGCTGAGCACCTGGGCCGGGTCGACCCGGAGGCCGGCGAAGAGTTCGGCGTACGCGCGGGCCACCCGGGCGGGTGTCTGCTGGAGTCCGTCGCGGTCGGGGTCCTCGCCGACCGCGATGAGGATCTCCCGGACCGCCTTCTCGATGCGGCCCAGGTCGACGGCGTCCTCGATCGGTCGGCCGGTCAGCCTGCCGCTGATCAGCCGGGCGGCCACGTAGTCGAGCCCGTCGTCGCCGTCGGGCTCGGTCGCGGAGACGGCCAGCTCCCGGTGGGGGGAACTGGCCGTCGGGTCGTTGCTCAGTGCGTACCGTCCGAGTTGTTGAACGGCGCCCCACCACCGACGGACGCCTGCGCGCCGTCGGCCTGGGCCTGTGCCTTGAGCTTGTCCTTCTCCGCGGGGGTGAGCACGGGCGGCTCGGTGGAGGGCTGGCGCTTGCCGAAGCCGTTGTACGGCGCCAGCGGCGGGCGCTTGACCACCCGGGAGCAGATCCGCGCCATGTCGGCCGTGGAGAGGGTCTCCTTCTCCATCAGCTCGAGCACGATGTTGTCCAGGACGTCCCGGTATTCGACCAGGATCTCCCAGGCCTCGTCGTGCGCCAGCTCGACCAGCGCCCGCATCTCGCCGTCGATCTCGGCGGCCACCGAGTCCGAGTAGTCCCGCTCGTGGCCCATGTTGCGGCCGAGGAACGGCTCGTCCCCGCTGGTGCCGTACTTGATCGCACCGAGCTTGGAGCTCATGCCGTACTGGGTGATCATCGCGCGGGCCAGTTGGGTGGCCTTCTCGATGTCGTTGCCGGCACCGGTGGTGGGCTCGTGGAAGACCAGTTCCTCGGCGGCCCGGCCGCCCAGCGCGTACGCCAGGGTGTCGATCATCTCGGCGCGGGTCTGGGTGTACTTGTCTTCGGTCGGGAGCACCAGGGTGTGGCCCAGCGAGCGACCACGGGACAGGATCGTCACCTTGTGCACCGGAGCGGCGTGCGGCAGCGCCCAGGCGACCAGCGCGTGCCCACCCTCGTGGTACGCGGTGATCTTCTTTTCCTGGTCGCTCATCACCCGGGTCCGTCGCTGCGGACCGGCGATCACCCGGTCGATCGACTCTTCCAGCGAGTCGTTGGTGATCGCCCGCTGGTCCTTGCGGGCGGTGAGTAGAGCCGACTCGTTGATCACGTTGGCCAGGTCGGCGCCGCTGAAGCCCGGGGTACGCCGGGCCACCGAGTCGAGGTCGACGTCGGGCGTGAACGGCTTGCCCTTGGCGTGCACCCGCAGGATGGCCTTGCGGCCCTCCATGTCGGGGGCGTCCACCGGAATCTGCCGGTCGAACCGGCCCGGGCGCAGCAGCGCCGGGTCGAGGATGTCCGGTCGGTTGGTGGCCGCGATCAGGATGACGCCGCCCTTGGTGTCGAAGCCGTCCATCTCGACGAGCAACTGGTTGAGCGTCTGCTCGCGCTCGTCGTGGCCGCCACCCATGCCGGCGCCACGGTGTCGACCGACGGCGTCGATCTCGTCGACGAAGACGATCGCCGGGGCGTTCGCCTTGGCCTGCTCGAAGAGGTCACGGACCCGGCTGGCGCCGACGCCGACGAACATCTCCACGAAGTCGGAGCCGGAGATGGAGTAGAACGGCACCCCGGCCTCGCCGGCGACCGCGCGGGCCAGCAGCGTCTTACCGGTACCGGGCGGGCCGAACAGCAGCACGCCCTTCGGGATCTTGGCTCCGAGGGCCTGGTACTTCGCCGGGTTCTGCAGGAAGTCCTTGATCTCGTGCAGTTCCTCGACGGCCTCCTCGGCGCCCGCGACGTCCGCGAAGGTCGTCTTCGGGGTGTCCTTGGTGATCATCTTCGCCTTGGACTTGCCGAAGTTGAGCACCCGGGAGCCGCCGCCCTGCATCTGCGACATGAAGAACAGCAGCAAAAGCACGAGCAGCGCGATGGGCAGCAGGTTGATGAGCAGGCTCATCCAGATGCTGTCCGACGAGACCTTGGCGTCGGCCGGGCCGGTGACCCGGTTCGCCGCCTTGGCCGCCAGCACCTCGTTCCAGACCTCGTCGCCCACCTGGTACGGGAACTGGGCCTCGATCTTGTTGGTGGTGGTCTCGCCGAACTTCGTCTTCTGGGCCAGGTCGAGCTGGAGCGTCTGCTCCTTGTCCTGGAAGACGACCTTATTGATCTTGGCGGTGTGCAGCTGGTCGAGCGCAACGGAAGTGTCCACGCGGTGGTAGCTGGGACCAGCGGTGAACAGCTGACTGAGCACAACGGCGCCGAGGATGACCAGGATGATCCAGACCACCGGTCGGCGGAAGAAACGCGTACGTTCCATACTGTTGTCGAGCGCCGGGGCGCCCGCATCCTCCTGATCGACGTCCTGACCGTCTGATGGTGTCGCCGCGGTGTGCGGCGGCCGGAGCCGCCGTGCGGGCCGGCCTCGACCCCGAGGCGCGCAACTGCCGCGCCGCGGTCATTCGACGGTACACCGTGTACGCGAGGAGTGAGCTTGCGAGCCCCGCACTTCGCGCACCTTCGACATCGACGGCGCACACCGTGGGCAGGCCCGCCAGCCCCGCACCGACGTACGGCGGGTCCGGGCGAAAACCGGCGTGGCGGGGAGTCCGTCCCGGCCACCCGAACGCCCGGTCACGCGGTCGAGGGAGCCGGACGCGGAGTTACATTCCGCGCCACCGGGCTCCACGGTAACCGCAACAACTGAGAGCCCGCTGAACGTCGGCTTGACGGATACCGATACGAGTTGGCCTCACACCGTCTGCCGGCGGCCACGGCATGCCGTCAGGAGCGGGCGTAGACCTCGGGCTTGAGCACCCCGACGTACGGCAGCTCCCGGTAACGCTCGCCGAAGTCCAGGCCGTACCCGACGACGAACTCGGTGGGGATGTCGAAGCCGACGTACTTCACCGGCACCGGCACCTTGACCGCGTCCGGCTTGCGAAAGAGCGCGACGACCTCGACGCTCGCCGCCGAGCGGGACTCCAGGTAGCGCAGCAGCCAGGACAGCGTCAGGCCGGAGTCGACGATGTCCTCGACGACCACGACGTGCCGACCGGCGATGTCCCGGTCGAGGTCCTTGAGGATGCGCACCACGCCGGAGGAGGTGGTGCCCTGGCCGTAGGAAGAGATGGCCATGAAGTCGAGTTCGGCCGGGGGGCCGTTGCGGCCCAACGCCCGGGCGAAGTCCGCCATGAACATCACCGCGCCCTTGAGCACGCAGACCAGCAGCAGTCCGTCGCCCACGTGGGCGTAGTCGGCGGAGACCTGCTTGGCCAGTTCCGCCGTCTTCTCGCGGATCTGCGCCTCGGAGATGATCACGTGGTCGATGTCGGCGTCGTACCAGGAGCCGTCAGCCATGACTCCTAGCCTGCCGTACGTCGGATGGCCTCCGTCGGCGGGGCCGCACCTTTTGGCGCGGTCCCGCCCGGGATTTTTCGTCGCATAAGCCGCTAACACCTCAGCTCGTACGTGACCGCCAGCGGCGGCCGTCCTCGCTGGGCTTCCAGTCGGCCGAATCGTGACTGTCGGCGGTGAGGCCGGTCGCCGAGGCGGCGACGAGCAGGACGAGGAACAGGAGGAAGAGCAGGAACTCCATGGCGGCGCTCACTTTCGCATGGTTGCTGTCGGTTTCGCCGCCGGTGCGCACCGGACTGACACCAGTCTGCGACCCCTCGCGCCGACCGGACAGTGGCAGTGATGCCACTGGGCATCGATTTACTGCCACCTCTGGGGTTACCCTCGTCACATGCTCCGCAACGTCGCCGTCCTCGTCCTCGACCAGGTCGCTCCGTTCGAGCTCGGCGTGCTCGCCGAGGTGTTCGGCACCGACCGGACGGTCGACGGTTTCCCCGGCTACCGCTTCCAGCTGTGCAGCCCGGACGGCGCGGCCGTCCGTACCTCCTCCGGCTTCCACCTCACCCCGCACGCCGACCTCGGCCCGGTGGAGGACGCCGACCTGGTGGCCGTCCCCGCGCACACGCAGGGCACCGTCGTTCCGGGCCCGGTGCTCGACGCGCTGCGCCGCGCCGACGCCCGCGGCGCGCACCTGTTCAGCGTCTGCTCCGGCGCCTTCCTGCTCGGCGAGGCGGGGCTGCTCGACGACCGGGAGTGCACCACCCACTGGCGGTACGTCGACGAGCTGCAACGCCGTCATCCCCGCGCCCGGGTGCGCTGCAACTCCCTCTACGTCCAGGACGGGCGGCTGCTCACCAGCGCCGGCACCGCGGCCGGTATCGACGCCTGCCTGCACCTGATCCGACAGGAGCACGGCTCGGCCACCGCGACCCGCCTGGCCCGGCGGATGGTGGTCCCGCCGCACCGCGACGGGGGCCAGTCACAGTACGTCGAGGCGCCGATCCCGAAGGTGCCCGAGGCACCCACCCTGGAGCCGGTGCTGGAGTGGCTGATGGGACACCTCGACCGGACGATCACCGTGGAGGAGCTGGCCGCCCGCGCCGGCATGGCTCCCCGCACGTTCGCCCGCCGGTTCCGCGCCGAAACCGGCACCACCCCGCACGACTGGCTCACCAACCAGCGGGTGCTGCTCGCCCGACGGCTGCTCGAGGAGACGCCGCTGAGCGTGGAGGAGGTCGCCGACCAGGCCGGCTTCGGCGACGCGGCGGCGCTGCGGCACCACTTCAGCCGCCGGGTCGGTGCCACCCCGCACAGCTACCGGACCACCTTCCGGGACCGGACACACAGCGTCTGAGGTCAGTCCGGGCTCACCGGAGCGAGCCGGTCGGCGCGGCGGAGCACCCGGACCCCCCCGGGCAGATCGGCCGGCCCCTGACCGTGCCAGTCGGTGATCAACGCGTCCAGCGCGGCGACGTGCCGATGGGACAGGGCACCCGGCAGGGCGCCCAGCTCACGCGCCCAGGCGTGCAGCACCCGGCCGCGTACGGCGGGGGCGAGGATGGTCAACGCCGGCACCGCGAGCCCACCCTCGGGATGCCGGGCCGCCGTCAGCGCCGTCTCCGCCAGCTCGTCGAGGGCGGCGTTGTCGGCCGCCACCAGCAGGGCCGTGCGCGCGAGGTTGTCCAGCACGCCGGGCCCGAGCGCCCGCACCAGAGCTGGCAGCACGTCGGCCCGCACCCGGGACCGGGCGTACGACGGGTCGGTGTTGTGCGGGTCCTGCCACGGCTGGAGCCCGAGCACGGCGCACGCGGCGCGGGTCTGCTCCCGGGCGATCCCCAGCAGCGGGCGCAGCAGTGGCACACCGGACAGGTCCCGCCGGGCCGGCATCCCGGCCAGCCCGCGCGGGCCGGCACCGCGGGCGAGCGCGAGCAGCACGGTCTCCGCCTGATCGTCACGGGTGTGCCCGGTGAGCACGGCGACCGCGTCATGTTGCCGGGACACCTCGGTCAACGCCTGGTACCGGGCCTCCCGGGCGGCCGCCTCCGGCCCTCCCGGGCGGCCGGCCACCTCGACGCGGACGGCCTGCACGAGCGGGAAGCCGGCGTCACGGGCCCAGGTCGCCACCTCGGCGGCCCGCTGCGCGGAACCGGCCTGCAGGCCGTGGTCGACGGTCACCAGGCCGGCGGCCAAGCCGAGCCGGGGCGCCACGAACACGGCGGCCGCCGCCAGGGCGAGCGAGTCGGCGCCACCGGAGCAGGCGACCAGCACCGGCCCTCCGGTCGGCAGACCGATCAGGGCGCGGCGAACCGCCACCCGGATCGCGGCCACCGGCGGGGCGAGCGCAGCCACCGGAGGGCGGGTCAGCCGGCGGCCGGGATGGTGCCGGCCGGGCCGTGCACCCGGGCCACCCAGGCATCCGGGTCAGCCAGCTCGGACAGCCGGGGCAGGGTCAGCGGCGAGTTGAAGATCGAGTTGAAGCCGTCCATGCCGACCCGCTCGACCACGCCGTGCACGAACTTGCGACCCTCGGCGTACTGACGCATCTTCACGTCCACCCCGAGCAGGCGACGGATCGCCTTCTCCAGCGGATTGCCCGCCTCGCGACGCCGGTTGAACGACGCCCGGATCCGCTCCACGCTCGGGATCACCTGCGGGCCGACGCCGTCCATCACGAACTCGGCGTGGCCCTCCAGCAGCGTCATCAGCGCGGTCAGCCGATCCAGCACGGCCCGCTGCGCCGGAGTCTGCACGATGTCCAGCACGCTGGTCCGGCTCTCCGGGTCGCGGACCGCCTCGGACAGGGTCGCGACGCCGCGTCGCAGCCGCTCGGTCAGGTGCTCGCCGCCGCTGGACGAGGCGTCCACGAAAGCCTGCACCTCGCTGAGGAAGTACGCCCGCATCCACGGCACCGCGGTGAACTGGGTGCGGTGGGTGACCTCGTGCAGGCAGACCCAGAGCCGGAAGTCCCGCGGGTCGGCGCCAAGCTTGCGCTCCACCTCGACGATGTTCGGTGCGACCAGCAGCAACTGGCCGGGGTCGGCGGAGAAGACCTCGTACTGGCCGAGCACCCGGCCGGACAGGTAGGCCAGCACGGTGCCGGCCTGGACCCCGGTCAGCCGGGACCCGATCGCCTCGGTCAACGCGCCGGGCGGCTTCTCGCCGGAGAGCCGACTGACCAGCGGGGTGATCACCTCACGCAGGCCGGCGATGTTCGCGGCGGCCCAGTCCCGGCGGTCGACCACCCGGACCGGCGGATGCGCCACCTGCGCCCGCAGCCCCGTGTAGTCGGCCACGTGCCCGGCCGCCTCGTCGGTCAGCCGTCGCAGATCGCCCACCACGTCGGTGGCCTCGGTGTACGACACCCGGGGGCCCGACTTGCTCAACGCCCCCGCGGTGGCGGCGGCCAGATCCCAGTCCACGAACTGCGCCATGGACCCACCGTACCCGCGCCGCGACACCCCGGCCCGGGCTCGCGTCGGCTATCGACGACGGTCGCCGCCCAGCGGGTGGCCGGGGACCGCATCCGGGGCGGTCAGCCGCAGCCGCAGCCGGCCAAGGCGGCGGCGATCCGGTCCAGTGCCGGTTGGGCGGTGTCCGTGCCGCCGGGCACCTTGTCGGTGAGCACCGCGAACGTGAGCAACCGGCCGTCAGCCGTGGTGACCAGGCCGGCGATGGCGTGCACCCCGGTCAGCGTGCCGGTCTTGGCCCGCACGGCACCCGCCCCGGCCGCCGTGCCGGGCGCACCGCGGTAACGGTCGTCCAGGGTGCCGGACCAGCCGGCGACCGGCAGGCCCCCGAACACACCGGCGAGTTCCGGATGGTCCGTGCTGGCGGCCAGTCGGATGAGGTCGGTCAGCAGCGACGGGCTGATCCGGTTGTTGCGGGACAGGCCGCTGCCGTCGGAGAGCGTGATCTCCTCGGCGGGCAGCCCCAGCTCGGCCAACTCGGCGTCCATCGCCGCGGCGGCTCCGTCGAACGAGGCCGGCCGGTTGCGGGCCAGCGCCACCTGCCGGGCGAGCGCCTCGGCGACCAGGTTGTCACTCTGACTGATCATGATGTCGACCAACCGGATCAGCGGCGGGGACTGCACCACGCCCAGCTCGGTGCCGGGTGCCGGGGCGCCACCGGCCGCGGTCGGCGCCGGAGCGGTGCCGCGCTTCACGGCGGAGGCCGGTACGCCCAGCAGCTTGGCGAACGACCGGCCGGCGGTCAGATCCGGCTCGGCGACCCGCACGGCGCCACCGCTGGCGGCACCCGGGTCCTTGCGCGCGCCGTTGGTCATCAACGCGGTCACCGCGCCGCCGTACCCGCCGGTGGGGATGTCGTCGTCCCAGCCCGGGCCGTAGACCGGGCCCGAGTAGACCGAACCGTCGACGATGACGCTGGTCGGGGCGGTGCCGCCGAGCGCCGTACGCACCTGGGCGGCCAGGTCGTCGAGGCGCGCGGCACCGGGGTAGTAGCCCTTCTTGTCGACCGCGAGCGTCGGGTCGCCGCCGCCGACGATCACCACCTCGCCGGGCTTCGCACCGGCCACCGCCCGGGTGGGGATCCGGTACCCGGGGCCACGGGCGGCCAGCACGGTCACCGCGGTCGCCAGCTTGGTCACCGAGGCGGGCACCGTGCCGTCGTCCGCTCCCTTGGCGAACAGCGTCTGGCCGGAGGTCACGTCGGCCACCGAGACGTTCACCCGGTCGCCCAGCGCGGCGGCACCCACCAGCGGGTCCAGCGCGGCGCGTACCCCGTCGGGGCTGGGCACCGGAGCGTTCGGGTCCGGACCGGCCAGCACGTCCGACGGGTCCGGTTCGGGGGTCGCGGCCGCAGCGGTGGGCGCGGACCCGGCGTCGTCGCCCAGCCATCCGGCGACCGGCCCGGGCCTGGTCACGACGACCCCGACGCCGGCGAGCACCAGCAGGACCACGAGGGCCAGCACCATCGGCAGCCGGCGCCGACGGGTCGGCGCGGCGGGTTCGGGCGCGGCGCCGGCGGGCGCGGGCAGCGCGGAGATCGGTGGGCCCAGCGGTGGGACGGCGTTCGGCGCGGCGGGCGCGTAGCCGGGCCGGGCCGGGCCGGTCGGGACGGTGGCGCTGCCGCGCGGCGCGCCGGTGGGTCGATCACCACCGGCGACCGGGAAACGGCCCGAGTTCGGTACGACCGGGGCCGAACCCGCAGGTGGATGCCAGGGCAGCGGAGCGGGACGCTCGGTCACCGGCTCCGGTGCCGACTGCGGCTCGGGAGCCCGCGGGAGGTGCGCGTCGGGCACCGGAACCCGCCCGGTGGCACCGCCGGCGCCGGATCGTCCGGTACCGCGCGCGACGCCCCCGTCCGGGCGGTAGTGTGAATCTTCCCTCCCCACGGCCCCCTCCTCCCCCAGCGAAAATTGGCTTGGGTGACACTACTTCGGTCCGAAGACTATGCGGCGGCCGGAGTCGGCGGGTGGGCATTCACCTGTCCGGAGGGCCGCCAGTGGTTCCGTTAGCCAGCGTGGGCAGACGAGGGAGCGTGCAGATGGATTTCGACGTGACGGTTGAGATCCCCAAGGGTCACCGGAACAAGTACGAGGTGGACCACAAGACCGGCCGGATCCGGCTGGACCGCACCCTGTTCACGTCTACCCAGTACCCGGCCGACTACGGGTTCATTGAGGAGACGCTGGGCGAGGACGGCGACCCGCTGGACGCGCTGGTGCTGGTCCCCGAGCCGACCTTCCCGGGTTGCCTGATCCGCTGCCGGACCATCGGCATGTTCCGGATGACCGACGAGAAGGGCGGCGACGACAAGGTCCTCTGCGTGCCCTACGAGGACCCCCGCCAGGAGCACCTGCGCGACATTCACCACCTGGGCGAGTTCGACCGCCTGGAGATCCAGCACTTCTTCGAGGTGTACAAGGACCTGGAGCCCGGCAAGTCGGTCGAGGGCGCCACCTGGGTCGGCCGCACCGAGGCCGAGGCCGAGATCCGGGCCTCCTACCAGCGGGCCAGGGACGCCGAGGCGCGTGGCGAGTCCACCCACTGACGAACGCTGACCGACCGGGCCCGGGTGCCGCTCAACCGAGCAGCCCCCGGGCCCGGTCGTACAGGTCGAGCACCGCGCAGGCGACCGGCACCACCGCGACCACCAGGGCCGTGTCGGTGAGATCCGCGATCCGACCGAGGTACGGCGAGACCGGCCGGTGGGCGTACCCGGTGCCGGCCGCGGCGGCCACCAGGGCCAGCGCCGCGCCGCCGAGGACCAGCGCCAGCCGCCCGGCGTCGTCGGCCCGACCGGCCAGCACCGCACCCAGCACCGCGTAGCCGGCGAGACCGGCGAGCACCGTCGGTACGCGGTGGCGCAGCGCCACGAACAGCCGCGACCGCAGCAGCAGCACGGCCGAGGCGACCGCCACCAGCACCCGCCCGGACGTTCCGCCGGCCACCCCGAGCACACCCGCCGCCGCCACCACGAGCAGGGCGTGCCCGAGCAGCATGCCGGTGAGCATCTCCTCGGTGCGGATCACCGCCGCGTGCACGCGGCCCCGGTCCGGCAGATCCCGGACCCGCTCCGGCTCCCCGGCGGGGCCCGCGGCCGGCAGGGTGATCGGCGGCAGCGGCAGCTTGCCCAGCCGGATGGCCAGCAGCGGAACCACCCCGACGGCGAAGACCAGCGCGCTGAGCAGCACCGCCGCCGTGCCGGCCGGGGGCAGCAGCAGCCCGCCGAGCGCCGCCGCAGCGCCCACCAGACCGGCCGTGACGCCGGCCACGAAGACCCGCAGCCGGCTGGCCACCCCGAGCAGCCCGAGCAGCGCCGACAGCAGCAACGCCACCGACCCGGTCAGCAACTCGGGCGCGCCCACCCACCGCACCGGCCCGAACGGCCCGACCGGGTCGCCGGAGCCGACCGCGAGGGCGCCGGCCACGAACGCGTACGGCAGGGCATAGCCGCCGAGGGTCGCGCCGGCGGCACCGTCGCCATGGGCACGGGAGGCGACCGCGCCGGCGACGGTGAGCAGCAGCGCCACCACGGCCGCCGCCAGCCAGCCGGCCCGGTGCCCGGGGCCACCGGCGAGCAGGGCGAGCAACCCCACACCGAGGGGTACGGCGGCACCGGCCAGGGCGGCCGCACGGGTGGCTCCGGCCGACCAGGCGCCGCCCCGGCGACGGGCGCCCTCGGCGATCGCCTCGACCACGTCGTCGTACTCCAGCTCGGGCCAGTGCGCGCGGGCCGGCACCAGGTGCAGCACCTCGCCGTCGCGGACCCCCTGCGGTAGCAGCGCCTGGGCGGTCGTCAGCAGCGCGCCGTCGGTGCGGCGCAGCACCCAACCGCCGTGCTGTTCGCCGTCGTCGGCGAGGCCCTCACCGGCGTGCCGGAGCACGTCGGGCAGCAGCTCGGCCAGCGGCACCTGCTCCGGAAGGGCGACGTCCACCCGCCGTTGCGGCGCGCTGATGGTGACGCGGGCCAGCCCGGTTGTCATCGGCTGATCTCCATATCGAGGGGGATCGGAGGCTGCGCGGACGACAGGACTTTACCTACCATGAGCCAGGCTCGGGTTACCCAGCGCTGTCAGGAGGCCGAGTGTCCACCGTCGTCATCAAGCGCCCGCCCCGCCGGCCGGCGCCCGAGATCCCCGCCGGTGAGCTGCCGGTCGAGGCGCCACCGGAGATCCCGGCGGTGACCGGGGGGCGGTGGCAGCAGATGCTCATGCTGCTGCCCATGCTGGGCGGCACGGTGGCGATGGCGATGATGTTCGGCCGGGGCGGCGGCGCCTACTCGTACGTGGTGGGCGGCATGTTCGGGCTGTCCTCGCTGGCGATGCTGGTGACCTCGTGGGGCAGCGCCTCGGGCACTCCGAAGAAGTCCGAGATGATGGCCGCCCGACGGGAGTACCTGCGGCACCTGGCAACGTTGCGCCGCCGGGTCCGGCAGACCGCCGGGCGGCAGCGGGCCGGGCTCTACTACCGGCACCCCGACCCCGGCCGCCTGTGGTCGACGGTGGACAGCCACCGGGTCTGGGAACGCCGTCCCGCCGACCCGGACTTCGCGGTGGTCCGCGTCGGCGTCGGGCCGCAGACCCTGGCCACCCCGCTCGTCCCGCCGGTCACCCGGCCCTTGGAGGAGCTGGAGCCGATGACCGCCGGCGCGCTGCGTCGCTTCCTGGACGCGTACTCCGTCGTGCCGGACCTGCCGGTGGCGCTGTCGCTGCGCAGCTTCGCCCGGGTGTACGTGCGGACCGCCGGCCGGACCGGCGGCGGCCCGCCGAGCGCCGGCCCGCCGACCGGCGACGCGGCGGCACAGGCGCTGGTCCGGGCGATGCTGACCCAACTGGCCGTCTTCCACGCGCCCGACGAGCTGCTCGTCGCGATCTGCGCCGGACCGGAACGGCGGGCCGGCTGGGAGTGGGTGAAGTGGCTGCCGCACGCCCACCATCCCGGCCGCACCGACGCGCTCGGCCCGGTCCGGCTGGTCACCAGCTCCGCCGTCGAGCTGGAGCGGCTGCTGGGCGACGTGCTGGCCAGCCGGTCCCGGTTCAGTCCGGCCGGCCCGGCCACCGACGGCCCGCACGTGGTGGTGGTCCTCGACGGCGGCGACCTGACCGGCGCCACCGACCTGACCGGCGACGGCGGCATCGACGCGGTCACCGTCCTGGACCTGGACACCCCGCCGCCGCGCCTGCTCGACCGGTACGCGCTGCTGCTGGAACTGCGCGGCCGGCGGCTGCACTCGTTGTCGATCGACGGGCACGCCGAGGTGGGTACGGCCGACCAGCTCGACCCGGCCGACGCCGAGGCGGTCGCCCGGCGGTTGGCGCCGCTGCGGCTGGCCGGCGCGGCACGCGGCCCGGACGCCCCGCTCCAGGCCGAGCTGGGCCTGCCCGAACTGCTCGGCCTCGGCGACCCGGAGAGCTTCACCGCCGAGCAGGGCTGGGCGCCCCGGTCGGCACGGGACCGGCTGCGGGTGCCGATCGGGGTGGGCGTGGACGGCGGCGCCATCGAGTTGGACCTCAAGGAGTCCGCCCAGGACGGGATGGGCCCGCACGGCCTGCTCATCGGGGCCACCGGCTCGGGCAAATCCGAACTGCTCCGTACGCTGGTGCTGGGGCTGGCCGCCACGCACAGCTCCGAGCAGCTCAACTTCGTGCTCGTCGACTTCAAGGGCGGCGCCACGTTCGCGTCGTTCGACCGTCTGCCGCACACCGCCGCGGTGATCACCAACCTGGCCGACGCGCTGCCCCTGGTCGACCGGATGGTCGACGCGATCAACGGGGAGCTGGTACGTCGGCAGGAGCTGCTGCGACGCGCCGGCAACTTCTCCAGCGTGCGGGACTACGAGCGGGCGCGTGCCGCCGGCAGCCCGCTGGCCCCGCTGCCGTCGCTGCTGCTGATCTGCGACGAGTTCTCCGAACTGCTCTCGGCGAAACCCGACTTCATCGACCTGTTCGTGCAGATCGGTCGGCTGGGCCGGTCGCTCGGTGTGCATCTGCTGCTCGCCAGTCAGCGCCTGGAGGAGGGTCGGCTCCGTGGGCTCGACACTCACCTGTCGTACCGGATCGGGTTGCGCACCTTCTCCGCGTTGGAGTCCCGCACGGTGCTCGGGGTGCCGGACGCGCACGAGCTGCCCCGCTCGCCGGGCCACGGCTACCTGCGCGCCGGCACCGACCCGCTGGCCCGATTCAAGGCCGCGTACGTGTCCGGCGCGGTGCGCCGCCGGGCCGTGCCGGCGGGCGCCACCGGTGGCGGCGGCGCCCGGCTGCTCACCTTCACCACCCACGTCGTGCCGGTGCCCGAGCCGGCCACACCCGCCCTGCCCATGGTGGCCGAGGACGAGAGCGGGCAGGAGACACTGCTCGACCTGCTGGTCGACCGGCTCGTCGGGCAGGGCCCACCCGCCCACCAGGTGTGGCTTCCGCCGCTCGGCGAGCCACCGGCCCTGGACGAGCTACTCGGGCCGGTCGAGGTGGACCCGACGCGCGGGCTCGTCGTGGGCAACCCGGAGCTGCACGGCGCGCTCGGGGTGCCGGTGGCCGTCGTGGACCGGCCGTTGGAGCAGCGCCGCGACCTGCTGTGGCTGGCGTTGGACGGCGCCGCCGGGCACATCGCGGTGGTCGGCGCGCCACAGAGCGGCAAGTCCACCGTGCTGCGCACGCTGATCTGCGCGCTTGCGCTCACCCACACCCCGACCGAGGTGCAGGTCTACTGTCTCGACTTCGGTGGTGGCGGGTTGGCCGCCGTCCGCGACCTGCCGCACGTGGGCGGGGTGACCGGGCGGGCCGACCCGACCGCGGTACGACGCACCGTCGGCGAGATGACGACCCTGCTGGCCGACCGGGAACGCCGCTTCGCGGAGTTGGGCGTGGAGTCGATGGCCGCGTACCGGCAGCGCCGTGCGGCGGCGGGGACGGCTGGCCAGCCGGGCGCCGACCCGTTCGGCGACGTGTTCCTGGTTATCGACGGCTGGAGCACCGTCCGTGGCGAGTACGACGACTTGGAGCCGCTGGTCACCGACCTCGCCACCCGGGGCCTGTCGTACGGGGTGCACGTCGTCGCCACCGCGCTGCGCTGGCTGGACTTCCGTCCGGCGATCCGGGATCTGTTCGGCTCCCGGCTGGAGTTGCGTCTCGGCGACCCGGCCGACTCGCTGGTGGCCCGGCGGGCAGCCGCGAACGTGCCGGAGCGCCCCGGCCGGGGGGTGACCGCGGAGAGCCTGCACTTCCTCACCGCACTGCCCCGCCTCGCCGCCGGCGGGGACACCGCCGACCTGGTCAAGGGGGTAGCCGAGGGGTGGAATGGCAAGGCGGCACCCCGGGTGCGGCTGCTCCCGCCGGTGCTGTCGTACGCCGATCTGGATCTCACCGCGACGACCGGGCTGCGGCTGCCGATCGGCATCGCCGAGGCGGACCTGCGCCCGGTGGTGCTCGACTTCGCCACCGAGCCGCACTTCGTGGTCTTCGGCGACGCGGAGTGCGGCAAGTCGTCGTTCCTCCGCGCGCTGGCCACCTCGATCGTCACCCGGTTCACTCCGGAACAGGCCCGGGTGATCCTGGTCGACTACCGGCGCAGCCTGCTCGGCGCCATCGAGACGCCCCACCTGATCGGGTACGGCACCGCGGCGGCGCACACCGCCGACCTGGTCGAGTCGGCCGCCGGCTACCTGGAGCGGCGTGCCCCCGGCCCGGAGGTCACCCCGCAGCAGTTGCGCGACCGGTCCTGGTGGTCCGGACCGGAGCTGTTCGTTCTGGTCGACGACTACGACCTGGTGGCGGCCGGGCCGGCGAACCCGTTGCGGGGGCTGGAGGAGCATCTGCCGCACGCCCGGGACGTGGGGTTGCACCTGGTGCTGGCCCGCCGTTCGGGTGGTGCGGGCCGGGCCCAGTACGAGCCGATGATCCAGCGGCTGCGGGAGCTGTCCACCGCCGGTCTGGTGATGGCCGGCAGCCCGGACGAGGGCGCGCTGGTCGGGCCGGTCCGGCCCGGCCCGCTGCCGCCGGGCCGTGGTCGGTTGGTCACCCGTCGAGAGGGTGTACGCCTCGTGCAGCTCGCTCAACTGCCGCCACCGTGACCTGTTCCCCCCGGTTCTTCCCGTGACGGGTGGGGAAACCGGTAATCTCCGATCGTCATGGTTCCGTCGGGATGAATGGCTGGGGATGTGACTGGGGTTCGGCACAGCGGTCCGGCAGCGGCCCGGCAGGCGCTTCTCGGCTTGGCGGCGGTGCTCGCCGTGGCGGCCCCGACCGCAGCCGCCGTCCCCGTCGCCGTGCCCACCACCGGTGGTCAGCTGGCCGGCGCGCCGTTGGCGGTGGCCCCCGGCGACAGCGTGAGCCGCACCGACCAGGTCCGCGACGAGCAGTGGCAGCTCGACGAGTTGCGGGCCGAGACGGCGTGGCGCAGTTCGACCGGCCGAGGCGTGACGGTGGCGGTGATCGACTCCGGAGTGGACGCGAACCATCCGGACCTCGTCGGGCAGGTGTTGCCCGGCAAGGACCTGGTGGGCGTCGCCGGTGGCGCCGGACCGGACCCGGTGGGGCACGGCACCACCGTCGCCGGCCTGATCGCCGGACGCAAGGACGACAAGCGGGGCGTCGTCGGCCTGGCACCGGATGCCCGGATCCTTCCGGTGCGGGTGCTCGACGAGCGGAACCGGTACGACGACGCCCTGATCGTCGCGCAGGGCGTGCGCTGGGCGGTCGACCACGGTGCCCGCGTGATCAACCTGTCGCTGGGCGGTAGCGGTGACAGCCCGGCGCTGGCCGCGGCCCTGGACTACGCGTTCGCCCGGGACGTGGTGGTGGTCGCCTGCACCGGCAACCTGGCCACCTCCACCGACCTGAAGGTCTGGTATCCGGCCCGGGAGCCGGGCGTGATCGCGGTGTCCGGCCTGGAACGCAACAGCGACAACCTGTGGTCCGGGTCGATCACCGGCCGGGCGACGGCGCTCGCCGCCCCCGCCAACGGTCTCGTTGGCGCGCGTCCTCCCAGCGGGTACTGGCGGGTGCAGGGCACCAGCTTCGCCGCACCGCTGGTGGCCGCCACCGCCGCGCTGGTCCGGTCGCGTTACCCGCAGATGTCCGCGGGTGAGGTGGTCAACCGGCTGCTGGTCACCGCCCGGGACATCGGCCCGACCGGCCGTGACGACCGCTTCGGGTACGGGGTGGTGGACCCGGTCGCCGCGCTGACCGCGCAGGTGCCGCCGGTGACCGCCAACCCGTTGGACGACCAGACGTCGCCGGGTGTGGTCGGCTTCGGTCCGGCTCCCGGCTCCGCCGACGACAACCCGGTGGCCGGCGCGGGCACCGACCCGCTCGGGCTCACCGCCCCCCGCCACCAGACCCGCTGGACGGCCCGCCCGGCGGGCGCACCGGCCGATTCGGCACCCGAACAGTTGTGGGTCGGCGCGGTGCTCTTCGTCGCCCTGGTGACGGGTACGGCGCTGATGGTGCGCCGGTTCCGGCAACGGGTCCGCTGATCCCGGGCTCGCACCGGCAGGGCTGAGCGGGCCGCAAGTGGGGTAGAACGGTCGCCATGAGCACGTCCGGCCCGCACACCGTCGCCCCCGCCCGCCCGTCCTGGCAGCGCCGCCGCCTCGACCCGGATCACGCGCTGGGGTTGCGGCTGACCCTGGCGGTGACGGCGGCGTTCCTGGTGCTGGTGCCGTTCTCGCTACTCGCGTTGCTGGTGCTCGGGGCGTGGGCGCCGCTGCACCGGCTGGACATGTCGGTGACCGACGCGCTGCACGGCTACGCGCTCGACCACCCCGCCTGGGTCGTGCTGATGCGGGTCTGG
Organism: Micromonospora sp. NPDC050695; assembly: GCF_040654415.1. Classification (NCBI taxonomy): domain Bacteria; kingdom Bacillati; phylum Actinomycetota; class Actinomycetes; order Micromonosporales; family Micromonosporaceae; genus Micromonospora; species Micromonospora sp. NPDC050695. The sequence goes on along the minus strand of NZ_JBFAHZ010000027.1, from coordinate 16,710 downwards.
ACCGAGGTGTTCGCACCCCTGCCGTTACGGGCCGCCGCCCTGCTCCTGGTGATCTGGCTGCTCCGCCGGGGAGCCCGCCGGCTGGCCGTCTGGACCGTCACGACCCTGGTGGTCGGTGGCCTGATGGGCCCGTTGCTCAAGCTGCTCGTCGGCCGGGACCGGCCGGAGCTGCTCGACCCGGTGGCCCGGGCCGCCGGCTACTCGTTCCCCTCCGGGCACGCGCTGAACGCGACCCTGGCGGCGGGGGTGCTGTTGTTGGTGCTCCTGCCGTACGCCGGGCGGGGGGTGTGGCGGGTCGTGCTGTGGGTCGTCGCCGTGCTGCTCACCGTGGTGACCGGGTTGAGCAGGGTGGCACTGGGTGTGCACTTCACCAGCGACGTGGTCGGCGGCTGGCTGCTCGGCGCGGCGGTGGTCGCGGCGACCGCCGCCGCGTTCACCAGCTGGCGGGCGCACACCGGCCTCCGACCGGTCCGGCCGGCCCGGGAGGGCATCGCTCCCGAGGTCGATCGGCATCCGGACGAGACCTGAGGCGTGCCGACGACGCCGGGCGGGTATTGGCCGGCTCATGTCCGACACCGTGGTCCAGATCGTCCGGCGGGTGCTGCTGCCGGTGTCCCTCCTGCTCGGCCTCATGGTGCTGCTGGGGGTGCTCGTCACCCGGGTGTTCGCCCGGACCTGGCCGTTCACCGTGGAGGACGCGGTGAACCGGGAGCTCGCCGGCGACCGCACCGCCGGCTGGAACGACGTCTCGCTGGTGTTCAGCACCCTGGCCAGCACCCAGATGATCGTCGTGGTCACCGTGCTGGTGGCGCTGGCGCTGCGACTCTGGCTGAAGCGCTGGCGGGAACCGCTGTTCCTGTGCGCGGCGGTGACCGCCCAGGCGCTGGTGTTCCTGCTGACCACGCTGGCGATCGACCGGCAGCGGCCCGCCGTGGAGCATATGGACGTCTCGCCACCCACGTCGAGTTTCCCGTCCGGGCACACCTCGGCGGCGGTGGCGCTCTACGTCGGTATCGCCGTGCTGATGGCACTGCGGGCGCGGAGCACCGGGGCGAAGGTCGCCTGGTGGACCCTGCTGCTGGTGGTGCCGCTGGGTGTGGCGCTGACCCGCATGTACCGGGGGATGCACCACCCGAGCGACGTGCTGGCGTCCTTCCTCAACGGCGGCACCTGCGTCGCGATCATGGCGCGCGCGGTGCTGGACCGGGGACTGCGGTGGGGACGGGCGCAGCTGCCAACCGGGCGGCCCGCCGTCTCGGCCCGGAGCTGACCCGGCGCGACGCTCAGGTGCACTCGCCGGTGCCGACGCCCCGGGTGCGCTCGGCGCCGGCCAGCGCCACCGGGCGGGCCTCCGCGGCGGTCACCGCGAAGCCGGTGTTGGGGTCGTCGGCAGCCGCCGCGAAGATGACGCCGAGCACCAGCCCGTTGGACGAGACCAGCGGGCCGCCGGAGTTGCCGCTGCGGACCAGCGCCCGGATCGTGTAGATCTCCCGGGTGACGTCACCGGAGGAGTAGATGTCCGGCCCGGTGATCCGGTCGACGTCGCGTACCCGCGCCGACTGCGCGTTGTACGGGCCGTCGAGGGGGAAGCCGAGCACGATCGCGTCGGCGCCGCTGCCCGCGTTGCCGGCCGCGAAGCGCAGCGACGGGCCGGGCATCCCCGGCACGTGCAGCACGGCCAGGTCGCGGTCCGGGTCGTACACCACCACCTGGCCGTCGTACCGCTTGCCGCCCAGCTCCACGGACACCGAACGGGTGCCGGCCACCACGTGCGCGTTGGTCATCACCCGGTCGTCGGCGTACACGAAACCGGAGCCCTCGATGCGACGCGAACAGCTCGGCGCGGAGCCCAGCACCTTGACCACCGACCGCTGGCCGTTGACCACGACCTGCGAGCCGGCCAACGCCGGATCCGGTGGCTCGACCTGCCGGGCCCGGGTGGGCGCGAGGTCACCGAAGACGTCCGGGAAGCCGTTGGTGTCGACGGTGTCCCGCAGCGCGGTGGAGAGCTGCTGTGCCTGGTCCGGGAGCACCCGGTCCACCACCGTGATGAGCGCGCTGTTGCGCACCGAGGCGGCCAGCCAGGGCAACGAGGACGACCCGAGCGGCACCGCGACGAGCCACGCGACCAGTAGCACCGCGAACAGCGAGACGAACGCCCCGCCGACGTCGTCGACCCGCTTACCCACCTCACTGGTGATCGTCTTACGCAGGTGTGAGCCGAGCCAGCCGGCCAACGCCTGACCGAGCGCGGCCAGCCCGAAGACCGCCACCAGCGAGATCAGCACCCGGATGCCGCTGTCCACGAATTGTCGCGCCAGCAGCGGCCCCAGTTGAAGGCCCAGCAGAGCGCCCAGGAAGAAGCCGGAGAACGACAGGATTCCGATGACGAAGCCCTGGCGGTATCCGCTGATCGCGAACACGAGCATGAGCAGCAACAGGACGAGATCCACGGCGGACACGGCTCAAGCGTACGGGCAGGACGCCCGCGAGATGACCATCGCTTGCGGAAGGTGACCGCGCGATCAGCGCAGGGCCGTCTCGTCGATCTCGTCGGTGCCGGCCGAGGGTGCCGGGGTCGCCCCGGTCGGGGGCAGCTCCACCACCCGGCCGTGCGGCCACGGACGCGCCCAGCCGCCCATTTCCAGCAGGGTCGCCAGCACCCCGGCGGTGAAACCCCAGACGAGCATCCCGCGCGCCGAGAACGCCGGCCCGATCCACCCGCTCGGGTGGCGGACCCGCAGCCGGTTCGCCGGGTCGACCAGTTCGCGGACCGGCAGTCGCGCCACGTGCGCCACCTCGGCGGGCTCCCGGGGATGCACCGGGTGTGGGTCGTGCCACCAGGCCAGTACGGGAGTGACCACGAAGTCGCTGACCGGGATCCACAGTTTCGGCAGCTCGGCGAGCACGGTCACGCTGGACGGGTCGAGGCCGACCTCCTCGTTCGCCTCGCGCAGCGCGGTCGCGCGGACGTCGGCGTCCTCCGGGTCGGCGGCGCCACCGGGGAAGGCCGGCTGCCCGGCGTGGTTGCGCAGGGTGGCGGCGCGTTGCAGGACGAGCACGTCCGGGCCGATGCCGGGTTGTTCACCGAGCAGCACCAGCACGGCGCTCTCCCGGCCGCCCTCGGCCGGTGTGGTGAGCCGGGTGAAGTCCTCGACGCGGGCGGTGCCCAGCCGGGTCAGCAGCGGCTCGATCCAGTCGGGTGGTTGGCGGGTCACGCCGACACCACCAGGCCCAGGTGCTGGCGGACGAGCTTGGCGAGCTGGGCGTCGTCGAGGGCCCCGGTGGCGTCGATGTGCCGGATCCGGCCCTGCGCGTCGACGAAGAGGGTCAGCGGGAAGGCGTTGCGCTTCAACTCCCGTTGCAGCGCGTCGCCCTGGTCGACCAGGATCGGGAACCGTACGCCGAAGTCCTCACCGATCGACTGGGCGCCGCCCCGGCTGTCGCGGGTGTTCACCCCGACCACCTGGAGGTGGCCGGCGGTCCGCTCGCTGAGCCGTTGGAAGGCGGGCAGTTCCTTGCGGCACGGCCCGCACCAGGACGCCCACACGTTGATCACGGCTGGCCCGGCCACGTCCCGCAGAGCGACGGGTGCACCGCCGGTGAAGCAGGCGAAGGTCAGCTCCGGCAGCACCTGCCCGCTGCCGGGTGCCGCCGTGGCGCTGACGGACGGGGCGGGGGACCCGGCCGTGGGTGGCGTGCCCAGTGCGGCGCAGTCCCGGAACGGCGACGGGCGTTCGGTGACCGCCTGCCTCGGTGCGGGGTCGTCGGCCGTGCCCGCGGTGCAGCCACCGACGATCAGCGCCAGCGGCAGGACGAGCAGGGCGAGGCGGCGCTTCGCGGCATGTGCGGGCTGCCGGTTCACGGCACCTCCGCGGCGACCGCCTGGGCCGGCACCAGCTCCGGGTCGACCCCGGCGGCCACCGCGAGGTCACGTGCCCGGGGGCCCTTGAGCAGCTTGGCGGCGGCCGTCGGGTCGGTGGGGCCGGTGCCGTACGAGGGGCAGAGCTTCGCGAGCGTGCACGCGCCGCAGGCGGGCTTGCGGGCGTGGCAGACCCGCCGCCCGTGGAAGATGATCCGGTGCGACAGCATGGTCCAGTCGCGCTTGTCGTACAGCGCGCCGATCGCGTGCTCGATCTTGACCGGGTCGGTCTCGGTGGTCAGCCGCCACCGGTGGACCAGCCGCTGGAAGTGCGTGTCGACGGTGATGCCCGGGACGTCGAAGGCGTTGCCCAGGATCACGTTGGCGGTCTTGCGGCCGATCCCGGGGAGCGTCACCAGGTCGACGAGCCGCCCCGGGACCCTGCCGTCGTACCGGTCGAGGAGGGCCTGCCCGAGCTTGAGCAGCGAGTCGGTCTTGTTGCGGTAGAAGCCGGTGGGCCGGATCAGCTCCTCCATCTCGCCCCGGTCGGCCCCGGCGTACGCGGCTGCGGTCGGGTAGCGGGCGAAGAGCTTGGGGGTGACCTCGTTGACCTTCTTGTCCGTGCACTGGGCGGAGAGGATGGTGGCGACGGCCAGCTCCAGTGCGTTGGAGTGGTCCAGTTCACAGTGTGCGTCGGGGTGCGTCTCGGCCAGCACCCGGCCGATCTTGCGGGCACGACGTTTGCGCCCGAGGTCGGTCTCGCTGGCACCGGGTGGGCTACTGGTCACGACGGTCAGCCTACGTCGCGCCCCGGACGTTCCCCCGCGGGTCAACCGCCGGTCGGCGCAGTGATCTTGCCCTGCCCGTCGAAGCGGGCGGGACGCGAGGGGGGCGGGGGTGTACATCGCCCGCGACCCTACCGGGCCGTAACGCGCCGACGAGGGCCGATCGGTCGAATGTTCAGCTGGTCAGCCGCTCCGACCACGGAACCACCGGCCGGTCACCGCCGGCGAGCACCGCCGCGTGCACCGCGCGGGCCAGCGGGGCACCCCAGGTCGAGCGCGGCCCCCCGTAGGTGGCCTCCGGCCCGTCCACCGGGCAGAGCACGGTGACCGAGTCGGTCGGGGTGCCGGTGCCCGGCAACCCCAGCTCCATGATCGCCTGGGTCTTCGCCTCGGTCGCGGTGGCCACCGCGTTGACCAGTGCCGAGTCGGCCAGCCGGGCCGGCACGTACACCACGATGTTGACCGTGCCGACCCGCTGCGCGAGCGCCGACGGAGCCGGCGCCGCGGCGGGCATCGGGATGCCGAGGCCGACCGTCGCCCAGGCCCGCACGCCGGTGTCGATGCGGTCCACCACCTCGGTCACGTCCACGCCGGTCAGCAGACCCACCCCGGGCCCGTCGAGGGCCAGGTCCGCGGCGAGCGCGGCCAGGTGGGCGGCCGGGTCGTCCCGGTCGTACGACATCGGCACGGTCGCGTTCACGATCCAGCGCCGGACACCGATTCCACCGCCGAGCGGGCCGCTGCTGACCGCCCGCAGGGGCGTGTCGGCATGCCAGACGAGCAGTGGGATGTCCCGCCCGTCCTCGGCGCGACTGGTCAGAGTTGGCTCGCTCAGCACGTCGGGCAGGTTACGCCTACCGATCAAGATTCCAGGGCCGACCTCTGATTCGTGCTCACGTGCGCCTAGACTTGGCGGCGCGCGAGGGGATCAGCGGACGGCGGCCCCGGCCGACGGACGGCACGCGCAACCGGAGGTGCGCGATGGATGAGGTACTGGCCCGCAGCGGGATCTTCCAGGGTGTTGACCCGGAAGCTGCCGAGGCGCTCGCCAAGGAGATGGAGACGATCGAGGTCCGCAAGGGCGAGGTCGTCTTCAATGAGGGCGAGCCCGGTGACAGTCTCTATATCCTGCTGTCCGGGAAGATCAAGGTTGGTCGCCGCGCCGCGGACGGCCGACAGAACCTGATCGCGGTGATGGGCCCGTCGGACATGGTCGGTGAGCTGTCGCTCTTCGACCCGGGTCCGCGTACGGCGACCGCCACCGCGGTGACCGACACCCGGCTCGTACGACTGCGCAAGCAGGCGCTGCGGCCGTGGCTGAACAACCGCCCGGAGATCGCCGAGCAGCTGCTGCGGGTGCTGGCCCGGCGACTGCGTCGGACCAACGACTCGCTCGCCGACCTGATCTTCACGGACGTGCCGGGCCGGGTCGCGAAGAACCTGCTCCAGATGGCCGGCCGGTTCGGCACCCGCGACGGCGGCGTGCTGCGGGTGACCCACGACCTCACTCAGGAGGAGATCGCCCAGCTCGTCGGCGCCTCTCGGGAGACGGTCAACAAGGCGCTGGCCGACTTCGCCTCGCGCGGTTGGCTGCGTCTGGACGGCAAGAGCATCATCATCCTGGACCCGGAGCGCCTGGCCCGCCGCGCCCGCGTCTGAGCGGTACGTCCCGTCCCCGCCCCTCGTCACCGACGGGAGGCGGGGACGGTTTCGTCTGCCCGCCGCAGAATCGCTGGTTCGTGGCGGCCCCCGGCGGCAAGGGTGGGGCGATGACGAACAGCGTTGCCGTGCTCTCCGACATCCATGGCGTACTGCCCGCGCTGGAGGCCGTGCTGGCCGAGCCGGACGTCGCCGCCGCCGACCTGATCGTGCTGACCGGCGACATCGCTGCCGGCCCGCAGCCGGTCGAGGTGCTCGACGTGCTCGCCGACCTCGGTGACCGGGTCTGCTGGGTGGGCGGAAACTGCGAACGTGAGCTGGTCGAGGCACGCTCTGGCCGACCGGCGTCGATCGAGGTGTCGAACTGGGCCGCCGGGCAGCTGCGCGAGGATCAGGTGGCCCGGCTGGCCGCGCTCCCGCCGACGGTGACCGTGGAGATCGACGGCCTCGGGCCGACGCTGTTCTGCCACGCGACGCCCCGCGACGACGAGGAGGTCGTGCTCGTCGACTCCCGGATGGCGCGCTGGGCGGAGGTGTTCGGAGGGCTTCCGGCGGAGATTTCCACCGTGGTCTGCGGCCACACGCACATGCCCTTCACCCGGCTGGTCGATCGACGCCTGGTGGTCAACCCGGGCAGCATCGGCATGCCGTACGGGGGCGCGGGGGCGTGGTGGGCACTGCTCGGGCCGGGCGTGCAGCTGCGCCGCACCGCCTTCGACGTGGACGCGGCCTGCGCCCGGGTAGCCGCGGAGTCCACCTTCCCCGACGCCGCCGTCTGGGCCGACGAGTACCTGCGCTCCCAACACAGCGACGCCGACGCGCTGGCCGTCTTCGGCCTACGCGACGGCCGCTGACCCACCCTGCGGCGCCACACTTACTGAGCAGCAGCTGGGCCATGGGTCAGGGTGCCTTTGGAGTTGATGCGCTCAACGACATCACTGGAAAAAGTCAGTCTTGACTGTTTGTTTCGTAGGCCGCAGGCTGTTCCCGTGTCCGCCGCATCGACGCGTGTCCCTCAGCAGGAGCGCAGCCGCGCCACCCAGGCCCGGCTGCTGGAGGCGACCGTCGACTGCCTGATCGAGCACGGCTGGTCCGGCACCACCACCACGGTCGTCGCCGCCCGGGCCGGAGTGTCGCGCGGCGCTCAGCTGCACCACTACCCGACGAAGGCCGCGCTCGTGACGGCCGCCGTGGCCCATCTGGCCGAACGGCGGGCCGACGAGCTGCGCACCGAGGCCGAGGCCCTGCCGGCCGGCCCGCAACGGCTGGACCGGGTGGTCGACCTGCTCGGTGCGGCGTTCACCGGGCCGCTGTTCGTGGCCGCGCTCGAACTCTGGGTCGCCGCCCGCACGGATCGGGAGCTTCGGGACGCCCTCGTGCCGCTGGAGGCGACCGTCGGCCGGGAGATGCACCGCCTCACCGTTGCCCTGCTCGGCGTCGACGAGCGCCGACCCGGCGTCCGCGAGGCGGTGCAGGCCACCCTCGACCTGCTGCGCGGGCTCGGGGTGGCCAACCTGCTCAGCGACGACTCGGCCCGCCGCGCCGCCCTGCTCACCACCTGGAAACGGCAGCTCGCCACCCTGCTCACGCCCTGACCGCCGGCCGCACCGGCCCCCACCCACCGGAGGCACCATGGTCGACCTCACCGACCTGCTCACGGACCTGGCCGACGAGTCCGCCCACCTGGACGCCCTGGTGGCACCATTACCCGCGAGCGACTGGACACGGCCGACCCCCGCACCGGGCTGGAGCATCGGGCACCAGATCGCCCACCTCGCCTGGACCGACCACGTGGCGCTGCTGGCCGCCACCGATCCCGAGGCGTTCTACGCGACGGTGACCGAGGCGCCGGACGTGACCCGACTCGTTGACCACGGCGCCGAGGCGTTCCTCGCGCCACCGGCCGAGCTGCTCGCCCGCTGGCGCGCCGGTCGGGCGGCACTGGCCGACGCCCTGGCCGCCGTCCCGGCCGGCGCGAAACTGCCCTGGTACGGCACCCGCATGTCGGCCACCTCGATGGCGACCGCCCGGATGATGGAGACCTGGGCGCACGGCGAGGACGTGGGCGACGCCCTCGGTGTCGTCCGCCCCGCCAGCGACCGGCTCCGGCACGTGGCGCACCTGGGCGTGCGTACCCTCGGGCACGGTTTCGCCGCCCACGGCCGTCCGGTACCGACGACGCCGATCCGGGTCGAGCTGGCCGAGCCCGGCGGCGACACCTGGGCCTGGGGTCCGGCGGACGCCGCCGAGCGGCTGAGCGGCCCCGCCCTCGACTTCTGCCTCCTGGTCACCCAGCGCCGCCACCGCGCGGACCTCGCCCTGCTCGCCAGCGGCCCGGTCGCCGAGGAGTGGCTCGACGTGGCGCAGGCCTTCGCCGGGCCGCCGGGTAGCGGCCGGGAGCCGGTCAGCGGGAACGGAGCACCGGCGTGATCCGCATCGGCAACGCGTCCGGCTTCTACGGCGACCGGTTCACCGCCTGGCAGGAGATGCTCGACGGTGGCGAACTCGACGTCCTGACCGGCGACTACCTCGCCGAGTTGACCATGCTGATCCTCGGCCGGGACCGGCTGCGCGACCCCGGCCTCGGCTACGCGAAGACGTTCCTGCGTCAACTGGAGACCTGCCTCGGCACCGCCCTCGACCGGGGGGTCCGGATCGTGACCAACGCCGGCGGGTTGAACCCCGCCGGCCTGGCCACGGCCATCGAGACTCTCGCCACCCGGCTGGGCCTGCCGGCCCGGATCGGATACGTCGAGGGTGACGCCATCTCGCGGCCGGACGCGTTGACCGCGAACGCCTACCTGGGCGCGTTCGGGATCGCCGCCTGCCTCGACGGTGGGGCGGACGTGGTGGTCACCGGCCGGGTCACCGACGCCTCGCTGGTCGTCGGCCCGGCCATCGCCCGGTACGGGTGGGGCCGCGACGACCTCGACGAGTTGGCCGGGGCGACCGTCGCGGGGCACCTCATCGAATGCGGCGCGCAGGTCACCGGCGGCAACTTCAGCTTCTTCACCGAACTGCCCGACGGCGGGCACCGCCCCGGCTTCCCGATCGCCGAGGTGTACGCGGACGGTTCCACCGTGCTCACCAAACATCCGGGCACCGGTGGCGCGGTCACCGTGGAGACCGTCACCGCCCAACTGCTCTACGAGGTCGGCGGGCCCGCCTACCTCGGGCCGGACGTGACCACCCGGCCGGATACGGTGAGGCTGCGCCCCGACGGGCCGGACCGGGTCCGGGTCTCCGGTGCCCGGGGCACGCCACCACCGCCCACGCTCAAGGTGGGCGTCAACAACCTCGGCGGCTTCCGCAACTCGATGACGTTCGTCCTCTGCGGACTCGACATCGACGCGAAGGCGGCGCTGGTCCGGGGGCAGATCGAGGAGTCGGTGGGCAAGGACGGGCTGGAGTTCACGCTGGCCCGGACCGACCACCCGGACGCCGCCGACACCGAGGCCGCGAGCGCGCTGCTGCACGTACACCTGCGTGACAGTGACCGGACGCGGGCCGGGCGGGCCTTCTCGGCCGCCGCCGTGGAGCTGGCGCTCGCCTCGTACCCGGGTTGCACGCTGACCACCCTGCCGGGCGACGCGACACCGTACGGCGTCTTCACCGCAGACGAGGTGCCGCAGGACGGGGTCGACCACGTCGCGGTGCTGCCCGGCGGCGCGCGGGTGCCGATCGCCCCGCCGATCCGTACCGCACCCGCGTCGCCGGACGGGACGACCTCGGGCGGCGACGCGCCGGTCGACGGTCCGAGCCGGCGCGGAGCACTCGGTGAGCTGGTCGGCGCGCGCTCCGGCGACAAGGGCGGCGACGCCAACCTGGGTGTCTGGGCGCGCTCCGACGCCGGGTACGCGTGGCTGCGCGCCTGGTTGACCGTCGAGCGGCTGGCCGAACTGCTGCCGGAGACCGCGCCGCTGTCGGTGCGGCGCTACGAGCTGCCGAACCTGCGCGCGGTCAACTTCGTGATCGAGGGCCTGCTCGGGGCGGGGGTGGCCGCGTCCACCCGGTTCGACCCGCAGGCCAAGGCGCTCGGTGAGCTGCTGCGTGCCCGGATCGTCGACCTGCCGGCCGACCTGCCGACGGGAGCGGCCCGATGACCCTCGTGGACACCCCGGATCGGCGGCAGCTGCGCGAGCTGACCCGTTCGTTCGTGACCCGGGAGGTGTTGCCGCACCTGGACGACTGGGAGCGGGCCGGCGAGGTACCCCGTGCCCTGCACGCGACCGCCGCGAAGCTCGGCCTGCTCGGCATCGGTTTCCCCGAGTCGGTCGGCGGCAGCGGCGGGGATCTGCTCGACTCGATCATCGTGACCGAGGAGCTGATCCGCTCCGGCGGCTCGTCCGGGCTGGTCGCAGCGCTGTTCACGCACGGCATCGCGTTGCCGCACATGGTGGCGGCGGCCGGTGCCCGCACCGGTGGCTCGCTCGGCGGCCGGCTCGGCGCGACCTCGCCGCCCGCCGATGACGGCCTCATCGAGCGGTACGTCCGGCCCACCCTCGCCGGCACGATGATCGGTGCCCTGGCGATCACCGAGCCGGACGGCGGTTCGGACGTGGCCGGCATCCGCACCACGGCCCGCCGCGACGGCGACCACTACGTGGTGAACGGGTCGAAGACCTACATCACCAGCGGGCACCGGGCGGACTTCGTGACGACGGCGGTGTGCACCGACTTCCCCGGCAGCGGTGAACTGACCCTGCTGATCATCGACAAGGGGTCGCCCGGGTTCACCGTGGGACGCCGGTTGGAGAAGCTGGGCTGGCACTGCTCGGACACGGCCGAGCTGTCCTTCGCCGACGTGCGGGTGCCGGTGACCAACCGGATCGGCGCGGAGAACACCGGCTTCCTGGCGATCATGCAGCACTTCGCGGCGGAGCGGCTCTCGCTGGCGACCCAGGCGTACGCGACCGCGCAGCGCTGCGTCGAGCTGGCCGTGCGCTGGTGCCGGGACCGGGAGACCTTCGGACGTCCACTGGCGAGCCGGCAGTTGATCCGGCACCGGTTGGCCGAGATGCACACGCGGGCCGAGGCGGCCCGGTCGTACGTGCACGAGGTCGCCGCTCGGGTGGCTGCCGGCGAGCCGGTGGTGACCGAGGTGGCGATGGCCAAGAACGTGGCGGTGGCCGCCTGCGACCACGTCGTCGACCAGGCGCTGCAGCTGCACGGCGGCTTCGGCTACCTGCGCGACGCCGAGGTGGAGCGGCACTACCGGGACGCCCGGATCCTCGGGATCGGCGGCGGCACCACCGAGATCATGAACGAGATCATCGCAAAAGGCATGGGCCTGTGAGCGCGAGGAGTGAGCCGGTCTTGCGAGCCCCGCAGTCGCGAATCGAGGATGCACCGTGACGATCCTGGACAGCGCGATCGACCCGGCCACGCCCGGATACCTGGCGAACCGGGCGGCGCTGCTGGAGCGACTGACCGAGCTGGACGCCGCGTTGGACCAGGCGCGGGCGGGCGGCGGCGACAAGTACGTGTCCCGGCACCACGCCCGCGGCAAGCTGCTCCCCCGGGAGCGGATCGAGCTGCTGGTCGACGCGGACAGTCCGTTCCTGGAGCTGTCGCCGGTCGCCGCGTACGGCACGGACTTCCCGGTGGGGGCCAGCGTGGTCACCGGCATCGGTGTGGTCGAGGGCGTGGAGTGCCTGATCGTCGCCAACGACCCGACGGTACGCGGCGGCGCGGTCAACCCCTGGTCCCTGGCGAAGACCCGACGGGCCGGTGAGATCGCCCTGGCCAACCGGCTGCCCATGGTCAACCTGGTCGAGTCGGCGGGGGCGGACCTGCCCACCCAGGCGGAGATCTTCATCCCGGGTGGTCGGGTGTTCCGGGACCTGACCCGGCTCTCGGCGGCCGGCATCCCCACGGTCAGCGTGGTCTTCGGCAACGCCACGGCCGGCGGCGCGTACGTGCCGGGGATGTCCGACCACGTGATCATGATTCGGGACCGGTCGCAGGTCTACCTGGCCGGGCCGCCGCTGGTGAAGATGGCCACCGGCGAGATCACCGACGACGAGTCGCTGGGCGGCGCGGCGATGCACGCCGGCACGTCCGGGCTCGCCGACTACCTGGCCGCCGACGAGCGCGACGGCATCCGGCTGGCCCGGCAGTGCGTACGCCGGCTCAACTGGCGCAAGCACGGTCCGCCACCACGCACGGCGGTGCCGGAGCCGCCGAAGTACGACCCGGAGGAGCTGCTCGGCATCGTCAGCTCCGATCTGAAGGTGCCGTTCGACCCGCGTGCGGTGCTGGCCCGGATCCTGGACGGCAGCGACTTCGACGAGTTCAAACCGGCGTACGGGGACGCGCTGGTCACCGGCTGGGGCGAGCTGCACGGCTGGCCGATCGGTGTGCTGGCCAACGCCCGCGGGGTGCTGTTCAGCGCGGAGGCGCAGAAGGCGGCCCAGTTCATCCAGCTCGCCAACGCCTCCGACACTCCGCTGATCTTCCTGCAGAACACCACCGGCTACATGGTCGGCACCGAGTACGAGCAGCGCGGCATCACCAAGCACGGCGCCCTGATGATCAACGCGGTGTCGAACTCGACGGTGCCGCACCTGACGGTGAACCTGGGTGCCTCGTACGGTGCCGGCAACTACGGGATGTGCGGCCGGGCGTACGAGCCGAGGTTCCTGTTCACCTGGCCGAACGCGAAGTCGGCGGTGATGGGCCCGGCGCAGCTCGCCGGTGTGCTGTCGATCGTGGCCCGGCAGGCGGCCGCCGCCCGTGGACGGGACTACGACGAGGAGTCCGACGCGGCGATGCGGATGATGGTCGAGCAGCAGATCGAGTCGCAGTCCGGCGCGCTCTTCCTCTCCGGCCGGCTCTACGACGACGGGGTGATCGACCCCCGGGACACCCGTACCGTCCTCGGGCTCTGCCTCTCGGCGATCCACAACGGACCGGTGAGGGGCGCCGACGGTTTCGGCGTCTTCCGGATGTGAGCGGGCTCCCCGTGAGCGCGAGGAACGCAGCGAAGCGGAGTACCGAGGTCGCGAACGAAAGGCAGGCGCGGTGATCACCAGACTTCTCGTCGCCAACCGGGGCGAGATCGCCCGTCGGATCTTCGCCACCTGCCGGGCCCTCGGCATCACCACCATCGCGGTGTACTCCGACGCGGACGCGAACGCGCCGTTCGTCGCCGAGGCCGACCTGGCCGTACACCTGCCCGGGAACACACCCGCCGAGACGTACCTGGACATGGTGCAGCTCCTGCGCGCGGCCCGCCGGTCCGGCGCGGACGCCGTGCACCCCGGCTACGGATTCCTCGCCGAGAACGCCGAGTTCGCGGCGCGGGTCACCGACGACGCCGGGCTGACCTGGGTCGGCCCTCCGGCGAAGGTGATCGCCGCGATGGGCGACAAGATGGCCGCCAAGGCGCTGCTCGCCGACGCGGGCGTGCCGATGCTGCCCACGTGGACCGACGCCGACCAGGTGGCCGACTACCCCGTGCTGGTCAAGGCCACCGCCGGTGGCGGCGGCCGGGGCATGCGGGTGGTCCGCGACCAGGACGGTCTCGCCGAGGCCGTCGCCTCCGCGCGCCGCGAGGCGGCCGCGGCGTTCGGCGACGGCACGGTCTTCATCGAGCGGTACGTCGAGCGCGGCCGGCACGTCGAGGTGCAGATCTTCGGTGACACCCACGGCACGGTGGTGGCCCTCGGGGCGCGCGACTGCTCGATCCAGCGCCGGCACCAGAAGATCGTCGAGGAGGCTCCGGCGGTCCTGGCTCCGGAGTTGCGGGACCGGCTGCACGCGGCGGCGGTGGCCGCCGGTCGGGCCGTCGAGTACGTGGGCGCCGGCACTGTGGAGTTCCTGCTCGCCCCCGACGGCCAGTTCCACTTCCTGGAGATGAACACCCGTCTCCAGGTCGAGCACCCGGTCACCGAGGCGGTCACCGGGCTGGACCTGGTCCGGCTGCAACTGCTGGTCGCCGAGGGCGAGCCGCTACCGCTCACGACGACTCCGCCGGCCGACGGCCACGCGATCGAGGTACGGCTCTGCGCCGAGGATCCGGCCCAGAACTTCCGTCCGGTCACCGGCACCCTGCACCGGTTCGCCATCCCCGGGTTGACCGGCGAGTTCACGCCGACCAAGGGTCTGCGCCTGGATTCCGGCGTGCTGGACGGCTCGACGGTGAGCGTGCACTACGACTCGATGCTGGCCAAGCTGATCGCGTGGGCGCCCACCCGCGCCGAGGCGGCCCGGGCGTTGGCCGGCGCGCTCGCGCGGGCCGAACTGCACGGTGTGGCCACCAACCGGGATCTGCTGGTGCGGGTGCTGCGCAGCCCCGAGTTCGGCGCGCTGGAGGTCGACACCGGCTTCCTCGACCGACATGCGGAGGTGTTCGCCCCGCTGCTGCCCGCCGACCTGCTGCCGGTGGCGGCGCTGGCCGCCGCGCTCGCCTCGGCCGCCGCGCGGCGGGCGACCGCCCCCGTGCTCGCCGGGCTCCCCTCCGGTTGGCGCAACGTGCCGGCGTTCCCCCAGGTGGCCCGGTACGTCGACCGGGCCGGGCAGGAGATCGAGGTCCGCTACCGGTTGGACCGCGACGGCAGCCTCGCCGAGTGGTCGACGGATCCGGCCGGTGAGATCCCGGCCCGGCTGGAGGAGGCCACCCCGGACCGGGTGGTGCTGACCGTGCTGGACAGCCGTTGGCAGTTGCGCGTACACCGGATGGGGTCGGAGGTCTTCGTGGACGGCCCGGCGGGGGCGGCGAGCCTCACCGAGCTGCCCCGTCTCCCGCTACCCACGGTGGAGCTGGCGGCCGGGTCGCTGCTCGCGCCGCTGCCCGGCGCGGTGACCCGGGTGCACGTCGGGGTCGGCCAGCGCGTCTCGGCCGGCGATCCACTGCTCACCCTGGAAGCGATGAAGCTGGAACATCCCGTGCTCGCCCCGACCGACGGCGTCGTCGCGGAACTGCCGGTGCCGGTCGGCGGCCAGGTGGACACCGGAGCCGTGCTGGCCGTGGTCAACCCCGAGGAGGACCCCCGATGACCTTCGACCTCACCCCCGAGCAGGACCAGCTTCGCGACGCCGTGCGGGCGTTGGGCCGGCGCTACGGCCACGGCTACTTCGTCGAGAAGGCGAAGGCCGGCGAACACACCACCGAGCTGTGGGCCGAGGCGGGACGGCTCGGCTACCTGGGGGTCAACATCCCCACCGAGTACGGCGGCGGGGGCGGCGGCATCACCGAGCTGGCCATCGTGTGCGAGGAGTTGGCCGCGGCTGGCTGCCCGCTGCTGCTGCTGGTGGTGTCCCCCGCCATCGCGGCCACCGTACTCAACCGGCACGGCACCGAGGAGCAGCGCAAACGGCATCTTCCCGGCCTCGCCGACGGGTCGCAGAAGATCGCTTTCGCGATCACCGAACCGGAGGCCGGCTCGAACTTCCACCGCCTCGGCACGGTGGCCCGCCGCGACGGTGACGGCTGGCTGCTCAATGGCCGCAAGTGCTACATCTCGGGGGTCGACGAGGCCGGTCACGTGCTGGTGGTGGCCCGTGTCGCCGTCGATGACGGCCCAGCCGGCTCAGGGGACGCGTCTCCGCAGAGGCTGAAGCCCGCGCTGTTCCTGGTGCCGACCGACGCGGCCGGACTGACCCGCTCCAAGCTGGACATGGAGATCGTGTCCCCGGAGAACCAGTTCCTGCTCTACCTCGACGACGTGCGGGTGCCCGTCGACGCGCTGGTCGGCGAGTCGCTGGACGCCGGACTGCCGGCGCTCTTCGCCGGGTTGAACCCGGAGCGGATCACGGTCGCCGCGATGGGTGCCGGCACCGGCCGGTACGCCATCGAGCGGGCCAGCGAGTACACCGCCACCCGCAAGGTCTGGGGTGGCCGCAGCATCGGCTCACATCAGGGCGTCTCGCATCCCCTCGCCCACGCGGCGGTGCAGGTCGAGCTGGCCCGCCTCATGATTCAGAAGGCGGCCACCCTGTACGACGCCGGCCGGGACCTGGAGGCCGGGGTGGCCGGCAACATGGCCAAGTACGCCGCCGGGGAGGCCGCCGCGCTCGCCGTGGACACCGCCGTGCAGGCCCTCGGCGGGGCGGGCATGACCACCGAGTACGGGGTGGCCACCCTGCTCGGCGCGGTGCGCGCCGGCCGGATCGCCCCGGTCAGCCGGGAGATGATCCTCAACTTCGTCGCCCAGCACGTCCTCGGCCAGGACAAGTCCTATTGAGCTACGAGCTATACCGTCGCTTATGCACGGCGTCACTGATCATGGCAGCGGTGGCGGTCGAATCGTCGTGCTCCCAGACAGCAATCAGAAGCCAGCCAGCGTTCGCCAACGCCTCAGCATTCGGCGAGTTCAGGCGGTCGTAGCATTTGATCTTGGTGGGTCGGTGGGACAGGATTCCCGCTGTGCGCAACATGTTGACCTTGACCGATCGTGAGGA
>NZ_JBFAHZ010000026.1:0-82542 GCF_040654415.1 Micromonospora sp. NPDC050695 | reverse complement strand
TGATCCGGATCGAACCGCCGAAACGTCTTCGCACTACCCACGACTGGTCAACGACCGACCACCCCGAACGAAGCGTTACTGACCCACGCTCCTAGGGTCTACGGGTGACCACGGATCCGCTGCTGCTGATGGGTGAGGTGGACGCCGCCACCGACCGGTTGCTGCGGACCGCGGCCGCCTTCGACGCCGCGGACCTGGCGGGCCCCTCGCTGCTGCCGGGCTGGACGCGCGGGCACGTGCTGGCCCACCTGGCGCGCAACGCCGACGGCTTCGTCAACCTGCTCACCTCGGCCCGCACCGGGCAGCCGGTGCCGATGTACGCCTCACTCGCGGCCCGGACGGCCGACATCGAGTCCGGCGCCGGCCGGCCACCCGCCGAGCACCTGGACGACCTGCGGCGTACCGCGGACCTGTTCGCCGAGGCGGTCGCCGCCATGCCGGCCGAGGCGTGGGCGGCGACGGTGCAGGCTCGCCGGGGCCCGTGGCCCGCCGCGCTGCTCGTCTGGGGTCGGCTGCGCGAGATCGAGGTGCACCATCTCGATCTGGCCGCCGGCTACCGCGCCTCGGCATGGTCGGAGACGTTCACCCTCCGGCTGCTGCGCGAGGCGGCCACCCACCACGGCAACCGGCCGGCGCCGCCGTCGATGGTGCTGCGTGTCGACGGCGGCCCGCACGAGTTGGTGATCGGGGACCGGGTCGGCGCCCCGGTCGTCTCCGGTCCCGCACCGGACCTCGCCGCCTGGCTGATCGGCCGTGGCGGCGGCGACACACTCGCCGTCACACCCGACGGCCCCCTGCCTACTCCACCGGAATGGATATAGAAACGTCATGACCTACAGCGGAGATGTCACCCACGGCGGCCCGCCGGCGGTACGGGAGTTGGACGGGCTCACCATCAGCAAGCTGTCGGTGGGTCCGATGGACAACAACGCCTACCTGCTGCGCTGCACGGGCACCGGTGAGCAGGTGCTCATCGACGCCGCCAACGAGGCGCCCCGGCTGCTGGAGCTGGTCGGCGACGGTGGGCTGACGGCCGTGGTGACCACCCACCAGCACATGGACCACTGGGTGGCGCTGGAGGAGGTGGTGGCCAAGACCGGCGCCCGGGTGCTGGTGCACGCCGACGACGCGGCGGGGCTGCCGATCGAGGCGGAGCGGCTCGCCGACGGTGACACCGTGCCGGTCGGCGACTGCGCGCTGGAGGTCATCCACCTCAAGGGGCACACCCCGGGTTCGATCGCGCTGCTCTACCGTGACCCGGCCGGCACCGGCCACCTCTTCACCGGTGACAGCCTCTTTCCCGGTGGGGTCGGCAACACCGACAAGGACCCGGAGCGGTTCGCCGCGCTGATCGACGACGTCGAGCACAAGCTGTTCGACCAGCTTGCGGACGACACCTGGTTCTACCCCGGCCACGGCAAGGACAGCACCCTGGGAGCCGAACGCCCAGCCCTCCCCCAGTGGAAAACCCGAGGCTGGTAGCAACCAACGGGGGAAACCCGACGCTGACCGAAAACCACCAAGCCCGACAAACCACCGGTGGGCGGCGACCCCCCGGACGAGCCGCCACCACGACGGGGGCGGGGGTCTGCCGTGCCCGGCGCAGGGATCAAGCCTGACCGCCCGGAGCCGGGCACGGCAGGCCCCCGCCCCCCCAACCGCAACCGGGCCCGGAACCGCAGCAGCTCAGGAAGCGACAGCGAACAACCGACGCCGAGCACCCAGCAACACGACGGAAGCCAGCACCAGCCCAACGCCCATCGTGACCAGCAGAGGGCTCGGCGTGCCGGGCAGCAGTCCGGCCAGGGACCGCGACGCGGTGCCCAGCGCGAGGTAGAGGCCGGCCCAGGCGGCGGCCCCGAGTGTCGCGCAGCCGAGGAACCGGCGGTACGACATCCGCAGCCCGCCGGCGGCGAGCGGCAGCAGCGCGTTGAACACCGGCAGGAACGGCGCGACCACCATCATCCGGCCGCCGCCGCGGCGCAGGATCCCTTCCGCCGCGCTCCAGCGGGCCTCGCCGATCCAGTCACCGACCCGGCTGCTGCGGAGGCGTTCGGCGTACCGGCGGCCGACGAGGAAACTCAGCGACCAGCCGGCGAGGCAGCCGGCGAGCACCGCGGTGAAGGTGGCGAGCCCGGTGGCCGGTCGGCCCACCCCGACCGCGGCGAGGATCGCCACGTCGCCGGGGATGAGGACGCCGAGCAGGGGTACGGCGTCGAAGAGCATGACGATCCCGAGCGCGCCCATCAGCAGCAGGATGGGCAACTCTCCGACCTGGGCCAGCCATTGCGTCATGCTGCGTACGCTATGGCCGACCTGCCACCGTGGACATCCGGTCGCGTCCCCCAGCGTCCCCTGGTATCGGCCTCGGGGTCACCCCTGAGTGGTCTCGGCGTCACGCGGGTCGCAGCACCCGGACCCGGCGCAGCGACGAGTCGACGGATGGTTCGGTGGTGGGCACCGGGTAGTCGGCCAGCACGGTCAACCGGTCCTCGGGCAGGTGCCCCCGGTCGGGGTCGCCGACCAGGACGTCGGCACCGCCGGCGGCGGCCCGTTGCAGGAACGGCAGCACCCGGTCGGCCAGCGCGCGGCTGTAGAAGACGTCGCCGGCGACCACCAGGTCCGCCTCCGCGTCGACGCGGTCGAGCAGGTCGTCTCCGGTCGTGTCGACGTCGACCTGGTTGGCGCGTGCGTTGACGGTGACGGCGGCCACGGCGTACGGGTCGATGTCGTTGGCGACGACCCGGGTCGCGCCGCACAGCGCGGCGGCGATGGCCACCAGCCCCGATCCGGCGGCGAGGTCGAGCACCCGCCGGCCGACGACGAGTTCCGGGTGGTCCAGCAGGTGCCGGGCCAGGGCCTGGCCGCCGGCCCAGACGGAGGCCCAGTAGGGCGGTGGCAAAGTGTGCCCGGCGGCCGCCTCCATGCGGGCCCACCAGACGATGGCATCCTCGGCGAGGTGCAGTCGTACCTCCGGGACGAACGGGATGGGCACCAACTGGAGCCGGTCCAGGCCGCTGCCGGGCGCGTCGATCTCGCGCTCCAGCACGGTCAGCGCGGTGGCTGTGGCACCCCTCATCGGCGCAAGCATGCCCCAGCGGAGAGTCACCTGGGTCGTTTTCAGCCGCCGGCGCGCAGAGTTCACTCGACTTCGCACGAAGACCTACGGCACTTCGGCCGGCAGATCGCGGGTTTGCCCGTTACTGTCGAACAGGTACGGGCGATCATCGGCCACAGGTCGAGGGTCAGCCGCTTTGAACAGGGAGAGATGCATGGCAACCGGCACGGTTAAGTGGTTCAACTCGGAAAAGGGCTTCGGCTTCATCGAGCAGGACGGTGGAGGGCCGGACGTGTTCGTCCACTACTCCGCCATCGCGACGAGCGGCTACCGGGAGCTCAACGAGGGCCAGAAGGTCGAGTTCGAGGTGACCCAGGGGCAGAAGGGTCCGCAGGCGGACAACGTCCGCCCGATGTAGCTCCGTGCCGGTGACGGCGGCCGGTTCGCCGGTCGCCGTCGCAGCGCACTCAAGACGCCGCCGGGGCGGCGGGCAGGTCCCGCCGCCGCCGGAGCGGTCCCATCACCAGAATCATCGGCGTGAGGGCGAGCCAGGTGGTCATCACCGTGATCGCTGTCGCGACGCCGTAGCGTGCGCCGAGCGCACCGGCCAGCACGGCCGCGAGCGGGATGGCGCCGAAGTTGAGCAGATGCATGCTCACGGTCACGCGGCCGAGCAGGTGGTGCGGGGTGTACGTCTGCCGGAAGGCGCCCTTCACCACGTTGCCGACGGCGACGCCGAGGCCGATCAGCACCCCGCCGAGCGCCGGCCAGACGAGGCCGGCGCCGGGTGCGGCCAGGGGGATGAGCAGCGCGGGCGGTCCGGTCAGGGCCGCCCCGATCAGCATGGCCCGCGCGGTGCCGCAGCGCCGCGCCAGCGTGGTGGCCAGCAGCGCGCCGACGATCCCCCCGACGCTCATCACCGCGACCACGGCGCCCACCATGCCGGGCGCGAGTCGCAGCTCGCGGACCAGGAAGACCACCAGGACGGCCTGGTAGCCGGTGAGCCCGATGTTGCTGGCCGCGCCGAAGACCGTGAGCACCCGCAGGTACGGGTCGCGGATGACGAAGCGCAGTCCTTCGGCGATGTCGCGGCGCAGTGACCGGGAGTGGGCGGCCCGTGCGGCGGGTGGCTCGACGGTGCGGATGCGCAGCAGGAAGGCCGCGGAGAGCAGGAACGTGAGGGCGTCCAGCAGCAGCGCGGCGACGGCGCCGGTGAGTTGGGCGATCAGGCCGGCGATGCCCGGCCCGACGACATAGCTGACGGTCTGGGTGGCCTGGAGTTTCGCGTTGCCCTCGGGCAGCTGGTCGGGTCGCAGCACGACGGGGAGGTAGACCTGGTCGGCGGTCTCGAAGAAGACCCGCGCGGTGCCGGCGCCGAGCGCGACGAGCAGCAGGTGCCCGACGGTGAGCCGGTCCAGTGCGGCGGCCAGTGGCACGCTGAGGAAGGCCAGCGCGCAGAGCAGGTCGCAGATCACCATCACCGGCCGGCGTGGCAGCCGGTCCACCCACGCGCCGGCCGGTAGGCCGATCAGCAGCCAGGGCAGCCAGGCCGCGGCGGTGAGCACCGCCACCTGGAAGGTGCCGGCGTCGAGGACGGCCACGGCGACCAGCGGCAGCGCGACCGTGGTGACGTTGCTGCCGACGCTGCTGACGGTCTGGCCGGCCCAGAGCAGCCGGAAGTCCCGATGCCGCAGCAGTCCGCCGGCCGGCCGGGCCGGGCTCGGATCGGTGCGGGTGGCCGCGGTCACGGCCGGGCCGGAACGCCGTGGGCGAACACGAAGACCGGCTGGCGGTCCCGCCCGTCGTCGGGCAGCGGCCGGTCGGCCCAGCGGGCCAGCAGGTCGATCATTTCGCGGCTCAGCTCGGCCAGTTCGTCCGGGGTGAGGTGCAGCCACTTGTCGGTGGAGAAGGGGCCGTCGTGCCAGGTGGCCTGCGTCGAGTCGTCTGCGGCGTGCCAGGCTCGGGCCAGGGCGACGTGCCGGTCCAGGTTGAGCGACGTGGCGGCGTCGGCGACGGCTCGGGCGGCCGGGTCGGCGTCGAAGTCGCTGTTGGACCAGCGCACCCCCCGGGTGACCAGCCGCCACCACCGCTCGCGCCGGTCCCGGGCCAGTTCGGGGGCCTCGGTGACCAGCTCGCCGGCGGCGAGGACCTTGAGGTGGTGGCTGACGTTGGCGGGCGCCTGGTCGGTGCGGTCGGCGAGCATGCCGACGGTGGACGGCCCGTGGACCTTGAGGACGTCCATCAGGCGGCGGCGCAGCGGGTGGGCCATGGCCGCGAGGACCCGGGAGTCGGTGACCTGGCGTAGGTCGGGGCTTTCCATACGGCCCAACCTGCCATCCGCAACCACTCTTGCGCAATATACGTTGCCCAATGATTGTTGCGGAGTGGCGGGCGGAGCCGCCGACGATCAGGCGACCAGCCGGCGCGCCAGTTCGTCGGCGACCTGCTTGGCCATGGTCGGCGGGATGGCCGCGGCGATCCGCTCGGGGGTCAACCCGGCGAGCACACCCTGGACGATGGCGGGCTCGTCGGTGAAGTCCCGGCCGGACAGCGCGGTCAACGCGGCCTGCAGCGCGCTCACCTGCGCGGCGATGGACGTCAGCGTCGGGCTCTCCGGCTTGTAGTTGCTGACGGTGGCGTCCTGCCCCAGCGCCATACGGGTGTAGATCTGACCGATCGGGTTGCGACCGTCCAACAGGGTCAGGTTCTGGTGGACGGTGGCCAGCCAGGCGTGCTCTTCGGGGGTCATGTCGTTGTCCTCCAGGAGTCCGATGGAGCTGAGGTAGCGGCGGAACAGCGGCCGCTGGTCACGGCCCGCCTTGATCGCGTCGCGGAAGAAACTGAAGTGGGTGTGCCAGCGGTGTGTGGTGTCGCCACTGGTGCGCTTGCCGAGCCGGTCCCACCGCTTCACGGTCGTACCGTCGGGGCTGTAGATGATCTCGCGGATGTCGCGGGTGTCCGCCGCGTTCGCGACGCACTGCCCCACACACCAGACCGAGAAGCTGGCCAGGGTGTGGGTACGACCGGCGGAGCGGACATCGAAGCCGCCGACGTCGAGCGCCGCGGCGTCGAGGGTCAGGCCGGCACGGTCCCGGGGTGACTCCACCACGGAGTAGTCGTTGGTGACGACCCGGTCCGATCCGCAGTGGTACCCGCCCCGGTGGTCGGCGTCGCCGACGATGCCGACCTCCGCCGGCTCCAGATCGTCCGGTCCGGGAGCGTTGTCGAGATGGGTGAGAAGCAGACTTCGGAGGGCCAACAGATTCGCCGGGGCCCGGGTCATGGGGTCCCCCTTTCCAATGGATGGGGGCCGGGCGTGCGACATCACACCGCGTACGCGGTCAGGAAACTTCGGGCGAGCCCGGCCTACTGGTGCACGGCGCCGGGCGTTAGCACAACCATAGCCCGCAATTTCGATGAATGCCCAGCTCAGCGGCTTGTAGATTGTGCGGAACCACTGTGGATGATCGGCAGCATCAGCGCGGAGGGGTGCTCCGGGTCGTGCAGAACCTCTCGCCATCCGGCACACAGCGTCACTGCCGTACCAAGGGATTCGCCGCTGCCCGGGTTGCGCGCCCAGCGCGGATGGGCGCCTCCGGAGACCTGCAACCGCAACCGGTGCCCGGCGGCGAACCGGTACGCGGTCGGCCAGAGCGGCACCGGAACCCGCAGCGCGCCGGACGCGTCGCCCGGGAACCGGTCGGGGGTGACCCGGACCAGCCCGTCGCACACGTTCCAGGACCGGCTCCGACGGTCCACGTCGCACAGTCGCACGAAGACATCGAGGTACGGCAGCTCACCGCGGACGTGGATCTCGGCGCGCACCGGGCCGATCACTTCCAGCGGCCGGGCCAGCGGGGCGCTGGTGTAGGTCAGCACGTCGGGGCGGGCCTCGACAGTTCCGTTGTCCACCGTGCCGGCCCGCTGCGCGACGAGCAGCGGCCCACCCACCGACGGGGTCGGATCGGCCGGGTCGTAGCGGAACCCGTCCGGCGTCGACCCGACCGGCGGACGCGCCGCCAGCTCGCCGCCCGGGTGCAGGTGCCACGCGGTGTCGACCGCGGGCGGCGGCCAGTCCGGCAGGTCGCGCCAGCCGCCGCCCCGGCCTCCCACGTGCAGCCGGACCGGCGCCGACCCGCCCGGAGCCCGGCCCGCCGGGGTCAGGTGCGCGTCGAGCCAGGCCAGCCCCTCGCGCAGGGAGGCGGCGAACAGGCCGGGGCTGCCGTGCGTCCACGGACCGATCACGAGACGCCCTCGGGCGCCGGCGGCGCGCAGCGTGGCGTGGTCGTCGAGCTGGGCGGGCAGGAAGATGTCGTGCCAGCCGGTGACCATGAGCACCGGCGCCCGTACCCGGGCGACGCGGTCGGCGAAGACCCGTGTCCGCCAGTACGGGGCGTCCGGGGTGTGGTGGCGCAGCCACTCCTGGAAGAAGGGGATCCGCACGCCGGTGGCCACCCGGTCGGCGTCGGCCAGCGGCAGGTGTTCCAGCGCGGCGGCCAGCCGGGGCTGCCCACGCTTGAGTTCCCACTGCCGGGCCAGCCACGGCACCGTCTGCGCGTGCAGCAGCTCCGCCCAGGTCAGCACCGTGTCCAGGGCGAACGACTCCCCCGCGTACGTCGAGTCCCGGGTGGCCGAGGCGGTCACCACCGCGACCATCGCGCGCAGGTCGTCGCCGGCGTCGGCGGCCAGCGCCCACTGCGCGAAGCCCTGGTAGCTGACGCCGAACATGCCGAGCGCGCCGGCCCACCAGGGTTGGCGGCGCAGCCAGTCGAGGGTGTCCAACCCGTCGTCGCGCTCGTGCACCAGCGGGGCGAAGGTCCCACCGGATCCGCCGGTGCCCCGGCAGGACTGGATCACCGCGTGCTTGCCGCGTACGGCGAGCAGCCGCCCGAGCAGCCGCAACGGCCCACCCCGTCCGTACGGGGTGCGGATCAGCACGGTGGGCGCGTCGGGGGCGGCCGGGGCGTAGTGGTCGGTGCGCAGCACCACGCCGTCGCGGGCGCGTACCGGAATGTCCCGGGTGACCCGCACCGGTCCGGTGCGGGTCGGCGGCAGCCGCAGCGCGGCACCGGCCAGGCGGGCGACGAGACGACGCGACACGGTCAGCCCGTCGGGCGGCGGGGCGGCTCGGGTCGGGCGGCGCGCACCGAGTCGCGGTGCGCGCGGATCGACTCGCTCATCGCCGCCATGAACCGGTGCACCACCTCCAGCTCGTCCTCGTCGAACCGGTCCATCACCGTGTCGGTACGGGCGCCCAGCGGCTGGAAGAACTCCATGGCGAGCGTGGCGCCCTGGTCGGCGTAGTGCAGCAGCACCTTGCGCCGGTCGACGGTGTCCCGGTCCCGGCGGATGTGCCCGGCCCGCTCCAGCCGGTCGATCAGGGCGGTGACCGAGCCGGAGGAGAGGTTGAGCTGCTCACCGAGGCGGCCGGGGGTGATCGGGTCGCCGAGCAGTTCGGCGTCCATCACGGCGATCAGGGCCCGCAGGTCGGTCGGGTTGAGGCCGTGCAGGTTGGCGAAGGCGTGGCCGACCTGCTGGGCGTCCACCGCGTACCGCCGGAGGTTGTTGGTGATCTCGGCGACCAGCTGCTCGCGGCGCGTGTCGCGCCGCCGGTACATGCCGTGAGTCGCCACCTCGCGCCGCTTCCCGTCGTCGGTTTCCCGGGTTGCAGCATAGAACAGCCGTCGATAATCTCGCCTATCAAGATACTCGACTCTCGAAGGACTTTGAGGTCAACCCGATGTCTGTCTTCACCAGAGTCGCTCGCGGCCGGTTCGCCGCCTGGCTCACCGTGGCCGCCGCGGTCGTCGTCAGCGCGGCCGTTCTCGGCCTGCCCCGGCCGGACAACCCGGCACCGGTCTCCGCCACCGGCCTGTCGGTGAGCTGGGAGTCGACCCAGGTGCAGCGGCTGCAGGACCAGCTCCCCTCCAGCGAGGTACAGCCGGCCATCGTGGTGGTCAGCCGCGACGACGGGGGTGCGCTCAGCGAGGCCGACCGGTCCGCCGTCGGCGACCGCGCCGGCGACCTCGCCCGCTTCGCGGCGGGCGGGCAGGTCAGCCCCGCCCAACTCTCCCCGGACGGCACGGTGGCGCTCGTCGCCGTGCCGCTGAGCACCGCCGGGGGCCAGGCCGAGGTCACCGCCACCGTCACCGAGCTGCGGGACGCGCTGACGGAGCTGCCCGACGGTCTCACCGTCGAGGTGACCGGCGCCCCCGCCTTCACCGCCGATCTCTCCTCGGTCTTCGAGGGCGCCGACGTCACCCTGCTCATGGTGACCGCCGCCGTGGTCGCCCTGCTGCTGCTGATCACCTACCGCAGCCCGTTCCTGTGGATCGTGCCGCTGGTCGTCGTCGCGGCGACCGAGCAGCTCACCCTGCGCGCGGTGGACACGATCGTGCCGGCCGTCGGGATCAACCTCCAGCAGGGTCAGGTCACCGGCATCGCCAGCGTGCTGGTCTTCGGCGCCGCCACCGACTACGCCCTGCTGCTCATCGCCCGCTACCGGGAGGAGTTGCGCCGCGCCGAGGACCGGTTCGCGGCGATGCGCGCCGCGCTGCGCCGTACCGCCGAGCCCATCCTCGCCAGCGGCGGCACCGTGGTGCTCGGCGTGCTCACCCTGCTGCTCAGTGAGCAGGAGACGAACCGGGCACTGGCCGTGGCCTGCGCCACCGGGGTCGTCTTCGCGATGGCGTCGGCGCTGTTCGTGCTCCCGGCCGTGCTGGTGCTCTTCGGTCGCGGCCTGTTCTGGCCGTTCGTCCCCCGGGTCGGTGGCGCGGCGCGCGAGGGTCGGCTCTGGGGCCGGCTCGGCGCCGCCGTGGAACGCCGTCCGGTACCGGTCGCGCTGCTGGCGACGCTGCTGCTCGCCGGCCTGGCGCTGGGGGGCCTCGGCATCCGCACCGGCCTGTCCGAGACCGAGCAGTTCCGGGCCCAGCCCGAGGCGGTCACCGGCGCGCAGACCCTGGCCCGCGCGTTCCCCGCCGGCACCACCCAACCGGTCGCCGTGCTCACCACCCCGGCGGCGGTCCGCGCGGTCACCGACGTCGCCGCGGGCGTACCCGGGGTCGCCTCGGCCCGCCCCGGTGACGCCGGGCAGGGCGTCGCCCAGGTCGATGTGGTGCTCGCCGCCGAGCCCGGCACCACCGCGTCCGACCGCACCATCGAGGCGTTGCGCGACGCGGTCGCCGCCGTGCCCGGCTCCGCACCCCCCGCTGTCGACGGCGCCGCCGCGCCAACCGGGGCGATCGTCGGCGGCACGGTCGCCGCCACCTACGACTCGGAGAAGGCCAACGACTCCGACCTGCGGCTGATCCTTCCGATCATCCTGCTGCTGGTCGGCGCCGTGCTCGTCCTGCTGCTGCGCGGCCTGGTCGCGCCGGTGCTGCTGGTGCTCACCGTGATCGCGTCGTTCTTCGCGAGCCTCGGCGCGGCGTGGCTGCTCTTCGACCACGTGCTGGGCTTCCCGGCCCTGGACAGCGGCGTCCTGCTGCTCGCCTTCGTGTTCCTGGTGGCGCTCGGGGTGGACTACAACATCTTCCTGGTCACCCGCGCCCGGGAGGACGCCCGCGTGGCCGGCACCCGCGGCGGGATGCTCTCCGCGCTGCGGGTCACCGGCGGCGTGATCACCAGCGCCGGCGTGCTGCTCGCCGCGGTCTTCGCCGTGCTCGGCGTCCTACCGCTGATCACGCTGACCCAGATCGGCGTCATCGTCTGCATCGGCGTCCTGCTCGACACGCTGCTGGTACGCACCGTCCTGGTGCCGGCGCTGGCGTTCGTGCTGGGCGAGCGCTTCTGGTGGCCCGGCCGGGTCAGCAGGGACGCCGTCCCGGCCGACCCGGAGCCGGTCGCCGCTCGAGACTGACCGACCCACCAACCACGCGGCGGGGCCGGGGCACCGCAGCCACGGCCCCGCCGACGTCGGTGTGACCGTCGCCGCACCCTAACAAGGCTCGACCGGTCGGCGAGGCCCCTGCGGCGGCGACCGGACCGGCTCCACGAGCTGGTCCCGATCCCCCACCGCCCGGTCCCGGGTGGCCCACGCGACGATGAACACCACCGTCCACAGCACCCCGAGCAGTACCGCCGCCGCGGTCCCGCTCGCCGTGTCCAGGCCGAGGTAGAGCCGCGCGCCGCCGATGCCCACCACCGCCGCGGCGGCGGTCGTCCAGGCGGCCACCGCCACCGGCCAGCGGGCGCTGCGCGACACCAGCCAGGCCAGAGTGCAGAAGCTCGCCGCGACCACCGCGTTCTGGGTCGGGAAGGGGACCGACTCACCGCCGTCTGGGCCGGCCGCCGGCGACCCGGTCCACTCCGCCACCACGGCCAGCACCAGCAGCGGCACGAACGCGCCGACGGTGCCGACCACGCTGAGCAGGTCCGCCCGCCACGGCCGTTTCCGCCACGCCAGCACCGCCGCCACCAGGGCCACCAGCACGATCAACACCCACCCGCGCACCAGGGACACCACGATCATGGTGGCGTCGGCGGCGCCCGGGGTCCGCCGGGCCGCGAACCAGCCCTCGACCGCCCCGTCCAACGCCGCCAGCCCGCTGTTGCGCACCGACACGGCGAGCAGGCCGGCGATGGCGAACCCGGCGGCGAACAGCAGCACCAGCCCCGCGGCCAGGTTGAGCAGCAACGTCCAGGCCGGCCCGACCCGCATGGCCACCAGGAAGAACAGCAGCCCGTAGCGGGCGCTGAGCCAGCGGATCGGCGGCAGCGCGCCGGCGCGGGAGAGCAGCGCGCGTGCCGGATCGGGGTTGCGGCCCAGCCACCGGCCGGCGAGCACCACCCCGAGCAGGCCGGCCAGCAGCACCAGCGCCGCACCGGTGGCGCGACCGAGGTACGCGGAGACCGTGTCGTACGACTCACCGGCGAGGTGACCGAGCAGCACCGAGCCGCCCACCCAGGTGACGACGCCGGCGAGGTTCCACGGCGCGAACCGCCGGTACGGCATGCCGGCCGCCCCGGCCAGTCGGGGCACCAGGGTGCGGGCGAAGGCCACCCAGCGGGCGGCGAACACACCCCGTCCGCCCAGGCGGGCGAGCAGGGCGTCGGCCCGGCCCCACCGCTCGGGCCCGACCCGGTGACCCAGCCCGGCGCGCAGCTTCGGGCCGTACCGTCGGCCGGCGCGGAACGCCAGCCCGTCACCGAGGACGGCCGCGACGATCATCGCGAACAACGCCGGGCCCAAGCGCAAGGTACCGTTGTAGGTGAGGAAGCCGACGAGCAGCAGGGTAGCCTCACCCGGCACCAGCAGGCCGAAGATCACCGCGGTCTCGCCCGCCACGATCAGCGCGGCGACCAGGTAAATCCACAGAGTGGGCAGACCCTGCACCGTGGTCAGCAGGTCGTGCACTCAGGCCCCCGGGACACGGGAGCCAGCATGCCAGCCGGGGGAACGACCGGCACAGCGGTTTCACCATAGATCAGGGGCACCTGGGGGTGACCCCGACGCAGCCTGCGCGAGCGCAGGCGGAAGGATAGAGGGTATGCAGCTTCGCACCGACCTCCGCAACGTCGCCATCATCGCTCACGTCGACCACGGCAAGACCACCTTGGTCGACGCCATGTTGCGGCAGGCCGGCGCGTACGGCGCGCGAGGTGAGAACACCGAGCGGGTGATGGACTCCGGCGACCTGGAGCGGGAGAAGGGCATCACCATCCTCGCCAAGAACACCGGCGTGCACTACCTGCCGGCGGACGGCTCCGACCCGGTCACCATCAACATCATCGACACCCCCGGCCACGCCGACTTCGGTGGCGAGGTGGAGCGCGGCCTGACCATGGTCGACGGCGTGGTGCTGCTGGTCGACGCGAGCGAGGGCCCCCTGCCGCAGACCCGCTTCGTGCTGCGCAAGGCGCTGCGGGCCCGGATGCCGATCATCCTGGTGATCAACAAGGTGGACCGCCCGGACGCCCGGATCAAGGAGGTCGTGGACGACACCTACGAGCTCTTCCTCGACCTGGACGCCGACGAGGAGCAGATCGACTTCCCGATCGTCTACGCGTGCGCCCGCGACGGCATCGCCTCGCTGACCCAGCCCGCCGACGGCTCGGTTCCCGACGACAGCACCTCGCTGGAGCCGCTGTTCCGCACCCTGCTGGACACCATCCCGGCGCCCGCGTACGAGGACGGGGCGCCGCTGCAGGCCCACGTCACCAACCTCGACGCCTCGCCGTTCCTCGGCCGGCTGGCGCTGTGCCGGGTCCGTCAGGGCACCATCAGCAAGGGCCAGACGGTGGCCTGGTGCCGCACCGACGGCAGCACCCAGCGGGTCCGCATCTCCGAGATGCTGA
Source organism: Micromonospora sp. NPDC050695 (assembly GCF_040654415.1). Lineage (NCBI taxonomy): Bacteria > Bacillati > Actinomycetota > Actinomycetes > Micromonosporales > Micromonosporaceae > Micromonospora > Micromonospora sp. NPDC050695. Next base: position 69,188 of record NZ_JBFAHZ010000026.1, on the reverse strand, counting down.
TGACCGAGGGCCTGGAGCGCAAGCCGGCCGAGTCGGCCGGGCCGGGCGACATCATCGCCGTCGCCGGCATCCCCGAGATCATGATCGGCGAGACCCTGGCCGACGTGGAGAACCCGGTGGCGCTGCCGCTGATCACCGTCGACGAGCCGGCCATCTCGATGACCATCGGCACCAACACCTCGCCGCTGGTCGGCCGGGTCAAGGGTTCCAAGGTCACCGCGCGGATGGTCAAGGACCGGCTCGACAAGGAGCTGATCGGCAACGTGTCGCTGCGGGTGCTGCCCACCGAGCGGCCGGACGCCTGGGAGGTGCAGGGCCGCGGCGAGCTGGCGCTGGCCATCCTGGTCGAGCAGATGCGCCGGGAGAGCTACGAGCTGACCGTCGGCAAGCCGCAGGTGGTCACCAAGGAGATCGACGGCAAGACCTGCGAGCCGGTCGAGCGCCTGACCATCGACGCCCCGGAGGAATACCTGGGCGCGATCACCCAGCTCCTGGCGACCCGCAAGGGCCGCATGGAGCAGCTGGTCAACCACGGCACCGGCTGGATCCGGATGGAGTGGCTGGTCCCGGCTCGTGGCCTGATCGGTTTCCGCACCGAGTTCCTCACCGACACCCGCGGCACCGGCATCCTGCACCACGTCTTCGAGTCCTACGAGCCGTGGTTCGGCGAGCTGCGGACCCGTAACAACGGCTCGCTGGTGGCCGACCGCTCCGGCGCGGTCACCGCCTTCGCGATGATCAACCTGCAGGAGCGTGGTCAGCTCTTCGTCGACCCGACCACCGAGGTGTACGAGGGCATGATCGTCGGGGAGAACTCCCGCTCCGACGACATGGACGTCAACATCACCAAGGAGAAGAAGCTCACCAACATGCGGGCGTCGACCTCCGACGAGACCGAGAAGCTGATCCCGCCGCGCAAGCTCTCGCTGGAGCAGGCTCTGGAGTTCTGCCGCGAGGACGAGTGCGTCGAGGTCACCCCGACCGCGGTGCGCATCCGCAAGGTGGTGCTCGACCAGCAGCAGCGGGGCCGGGCCGCCGCCCGCCGCAAGCACGCCGGCTGAGCCCACCAGCTCCCGACGACCGGGCGCGTCGGCCGCTTGCGGCCGGCGCGCCCGTCCGCTTCCGGGCAGAGGGGTACGCCGGGGACAACCCATCGGTGATCGGCTACGGTCACCGGCATGACCTGGGATGATCTCGACGCCCACCTGGACCGGGTGCCCGGCACCGTCTCGGCGTACGTGGGCCGGCTCGACGCCCCGCCGACATGGACCCGGCACGCCGACGCCACCCACTACGCCGCCAGCACCATGAAGGTGGCGGTGCTCGCCGCCCTGCACCGCGCCGCCGAGTCCGCGGCGCTGGAGCTGGACGCGCACGTCCCCGTGGTCAACGAGTTCGACTCGGCCCAGCCCGGCGCGCCCCGCTTCTCCTGCGCCCGCGACTACGACAACGACGACGCGGTCTGGGACCGGGTCGGTGGGACGGCGCCGCTGCGCTGGCTCGCCGACCGGATGATCGTCCGGTCCAGCAACCTGGCCACCAACCTGCTCATCGGGCACGTCGGGCTGCCGGCGCTGGCCGAGGTGTGGGCGGTGGCCGGTGCCCGCAACAGCGTCACCGGTCGGGGCATCGAGGACTTCGCCGCCCGCGAGGCCGGCATCACCAACACGGTGACCGCGGCCGACCTGGCCGCCCTGCTCGGCGCGCTGGCCACCGGGGCCGCCACCCCCGGCCGGCTCGCGTCGCCGGCCGCCTGCGCGGCCATGCTGGACGTGCTGCTCGCTCAGGAGCACCGCGAGGACCTGGCCGCCGGCCTGCCCGACGGCACCCGCATCGCCCACAAGAACGGGTGGGTGCGGGGAGTCCGGCACGGCGCCGGCGTGGTGCTGCCCGACGACGCCCCGCCGTACCTGATCGCCGTCTGCACCACCACCGACCTGGCCGGCGGCGACGACGAGGTCGAGGACGACGCCTGCCGGCTGCTCGCGCACATCTCGGCGCAGGTCTGGGCCGCCCGGCACCGGCTCTGACCCGACACCCGTCGATCCGGCTAGGCTGCCCGCACCCCACCCCCGGAGCCGTCGATGCCGCGCAGCCGCACCATCCTGCTCGCCTTCCTCGCCGTGACCGCGGCGAACCTGCTCGCCAACGCCACCGACAGCGACCTGACCTTCGCGCTCACCAAGCCGCTGCTGATGCCGCTGCTCGCCGCGTACCTCTGGAGGGCCACCGCCGAACGCGACGCCCGGCCGGACCGGCTGGTGCTCGCCGGGCTGGCCTTCGCCACCGGCGGCGACGTGGCGCTGCTGGTCGACGGCACCGGCTGGTTCCTCGCCGGCATGGCCTGCTTCCTCGGCACCCACCTCTGCTACCTCACGGCCTTCACCCGGCGCGGCGCCGCGACGGCGCTGCGCCGCGCGCCGCTGGTCGCGGTCCCCATCGGGTACGCGGCGCTGACCGTCATCGCGCTGGCCTGGATGTGGGCGGGGCTGGCCGCCGCCGGGCTGGCCGTGCCGGTGGCCGGCTACGCGCTCGCGTTGGTCGCGATGGCCACCACCGCCGCCACCCAGGGCTGGCGCGTCGGTCTCGGCGCGGCGCTCTTCCTCGGCTCGGACCTGCTGATCGCCGCCGGGGTAGCCGGCGTGGCACAGCCGCCCGGCGCGCCGGTGCTGGTCATGGCGACGTACGCGGCCGGCCAGGCGCTCATCGTTACCGGTCGGGCCGCCTGCGCCGGCGCGCCGGTCACTCCAGCAGCTGCGCCCGCAACGCCGTGAGGTCGTCGTCGGTCAGCCCGAGCCCGTCGCGCAGGTAGCCGTCGAACGAGCCGTGCACCCGGCGTACCTCGTCGTAGCCGGCGTCGAGGTACCCGGCGCGGACCTCCAGCACCGGCAGCACGGCCTCGACGTCCAGCTCCGGCTGCCGCCGCATCGCCTCGACGATCACCGCGCGCAGGCTGGCGGTCAGCGCGTTGTTGCGCAGGTACTCCGTGCGGATCGTGGCTTCGTCGACGCCGAGGGCGGTCAGCAGGATGACGGTGAGCCAGCCGGTGCGGTCCTTGCCGGCGGAGCAGTGGTAGACCAGCGGAAGGTTCTCCGGTCGGGAGGCCAGCCGCACCGCCTCGGCGAAGCCGACCCGCGCCGACTCGCCGGTGACGAACCACCGGTAGATCTCCGCCATCGCCCCGGCGGTGCCCTCCCGGGCCAGCTCCGCGTACGCGTCCAGGTCATGGCCGAGCAGCACCGCCGAGACGTACGTGAAGACGGGGTGCTCCGGGTCGTGCACCGGCAGGTGCACCACCCGTGGCTCGCCCACCAGCCGGTCGCTCGGCGCGACCGCGATCTCCGAGCCGTCGCGCAGGTCGACCACGCAGACCGGCCCCAGCTTCGCGAGCACCGGCAGGTCCTCGTCGGTGAGCCGGCCCAGTGCCGGGGTACGGATCAGCCGCCCGGCGCGTACCCGCCGACCGTCGGCGCCGGGGAGCCCACCCAGGTCACGTGCGTTCGGCGCGCCCACCATCTCCCAGTCCCGCCCAGCCATCCGGTGTCCCCTCCCGCCGCGTGCCTGCGTATAGGGTGCCCGACATGACGATCTCGGCGGTACGCACCCACCGGGTTTCTGCCCCCTTACACACTCCGTTCGTCACCGCCCTGCGCCGCACCACCACGGTCGAAACCCTGGTCGTCGAGCTGGTCGACACCGACGGCCGGTCCGGCTTCGGCGAGGCCCCGCAGGTCTGGCAGGTCACCGGCGCGTCGGTCGGCGGCGCCCAGGCGTGCGTACGGGAGCTGCTCGGGCCGCTGTTGATCGGCCGTGACCCGGACGATCTGGTGGCCCGCTGCGCGGAGGTGCGGCGGGCGGTGGCCGGTAACGAGGCCGCGAAGGCGGCGCTGGACGTCGCTCTGCACGACCTGGCGGCCCGACGCCTGGGCGTACCCCTGGTGCGTCTGCTGGGTGGCACGACGCTGCGGGTGCCGACGGACGTGACCCTCGCGGCGGGCGACGCGGTCGACCTGGCGGCGGCCGCGCGGCAGCGGCAGGCCGACGGCTTCGCCGTGCTCAAGCTCAAGGTCGGCACCGACGCGGCCGGTGACCTGGACCGGGTGCGGGCCGTGCGCGCGGCGGTCGGCGCCGGGGTCCGGATCCGGCTGGACGCCAACCAGGGGTGGACGCCCCGGGAGGCGGTCCGGGTGATCCGCGGCATCGAGGACGCCGGGCTCGACGTGGAGCTGGTCGAGCAGCCGGTGGCACGCTGGGACCTGGACGGGTTGGCCTGGGTCAGCGACCGGGTCTCCGTGCCGATCCTGGCCGACGAGGCGGTCTTCGGGGTGCGCGACCTGGTGGAGGTGATCCGTCGCCGGGCGGCCGACATGGTGAACGTCAAGCTGGCCAAGTGTGGCGGGCTGCAGCCGGCGCGCACCCTGCTGGAGCTGGCCGCCGCGCACGGCCTCGGCACGGTGGTCGGGTCGATGATGGAGAGTCAGGTCGGCATCGGCGCGGCGGCGAGTCTGGTCGCCGCGTACGGCACCACGGCCGTCGCCGACCTGGACGCCGCCTGGTGGCTGGCCTGGTCACCGGTGCAGGGTGGGATTCGCTACGAGGGGGCGACCGTGGTGTTGCCGGACGCGCCTGGCCTGGGCATTTCCGGCCTGACTGAAGCTAAGGTTCAGAGCCGCAGTTGATGATCGTTGGTTTCTTTCATAGGGTTTCCCGGAACAGCCGATCGAGCTGGGGGTTGACGTGCAGCTGCAACCGGGCCGCGAGGCCCTCGTCCGGGTCGCGGTGGCCACCCTGTGGACCTCTCCCGAGGCGGTCCGCCCGATCGACGGCCCGGCGCTCAGCGCCGGCGCCGACATCCCGGCCTGGATCTCCGGCATGGACACCGACCAGCAGGTCGGCGACTGCGTCCTGAGCCAACTCCTACTCGGTGAACGGGTCCTCGTCACCGAACTACGCCCGGACGGCTGGGCCCGGGTGGTCGCCGTCGAGCAGCCCGCCGCCAAACTGGACCCACGGGGCTACCCGGGCTGGCTCCCCGCCGACCAGGTGACCCCCGTCGACCCGACCGTCGCCGGCGACCCGCTGGTGGTGGACGCCACGGTCACCGAGCTGCGCGCCGCACCGCACGGTCCGGTCGTGGTGCCCGGCGTGGTCGTCGGGACGCGTCTCGTCCCGGCCGGCCCGGCCCGCGACGGCTGGCAGCCGGTGCACGTTCCCGGCCAGGCCGCCCCACTCTGGCTGCCCGACAGCCAGCTCGCCCCACCGTCGAGCGAGCCGCCGAGCGCCGAGCAGGCGCTCGCCGTGGCCCAGCGACTGCTAAACGTGGCGTACGTCTGGGGTGGGCTCTCCGCGTACGGCATCGACTGTTCGGGGCTGGTGCACCTGGCGTGGCGGCGCTTCGGGGTCCTGCTGCCCCGCGACGCCGACGACCAGGCGGTCGCCACCTCTCCGCTGCCACTCGGCGCGGAACGGCCCGGCGACCTCTACTTCTTCGCCCGCCCCGGCCGAAAGATCCACCACATCGGGATCGTCACCGCGACCCCGGGCGGCGAGCAACGGCGGATGCTGCACGCCTGCTACCGGCGACGGCGGGTCATCGAGGAGGCCCTGCCGGCAGATCGCACCGCCACCCTGGTGGGCGCGCACCGGGTCTGACCGGCCGGGCACCTTCGGGCACCCGGCCGGCGCCGGGATCAGCGTCGGGCGTCGGCCAACTCGCGGCGGCGGTCCCGGGAGGACTTGATCAGGCTGGCGGCGGTGGCGACGCCCAACGTGCCGAGGATGACCAGCAGCGAGAGCCAGATCGGGATGTGCGGCGCCCAGCCGACGTGCTCCCCACCGTTGATGAACGGCAGGTTGTTGTCGGCGAGGGCCTCCAGCACCAGCTTGACCCCGATGAAGCCGAGCACGACGGCCAGGCCGTAGCTCAGGTAGATCAGCCGGTCGAGCAGGCCGCCGAGCAGGAAGTAGAGCTGCCGCAGGCCCATCAGCGCGAACACGTTCGCGGTGAAGACCAGGTACGGCTCCTGGGTGATGCCGAAGATCGCCGGGATCGAGTCCAGTGCGAAGATCACGTCGGTGGTGCCGATGGCGATCATCACGATGAGCATCGGGGTGAACAGCCGCCGGCCGTTCTCGTGGGTCATCAGCTTCGCGCTGTCGTAGCCCTTGGAGATCGGCAGCGCCCGGCGACTCCACCGGATCAGCAGGTTCTCGGAGAACTCGTCCTCGTCCGGCTCACCCTGGCGGGCCAGGTTGACGGCCGTGTAGATCAGGAACGCGCCGAAGATGTAGAAGACCCAGGAGAACTGGGAGATCAACGCGGCGCCGGCGGCGATGAACCCGCCGCGCATCACCAGGGCCAGCACGATGCCGACGAGCAGCACCTTCTGCTGGTACTGCCGGGGCACCCCGAAGCGGGCCATGATGATCACGAAGACGAAGAGGTTGTCCACCGAGAGGCTGTACTCGGTGAGCCAGCCGGTGTAGAACTGCCCCGCCGAACTGGCCCCGGAGGTCAACCAGACGCCAGCGCCGAAGAGCAGGGCCAGGCCGACGTAGAACGCGACCCAGAGGCTCGACTCCCGCACACTCGGCTCATGCGGACGCCGACCGATGATCAACAGGTCGACGAGCAGAACCGCAGTCAGTGCGACGAGAGTCCCCGCCCACACCAATCCGGACACGTCCAACGTTCATTCCTCCGGCAGACACGCGGCGTCGGGCACACCGTACGCCTCCGCGAAGGCCGGTGTGCCGTTGACGCCAACTCTGGTGACTGTCGGAGGTCTCTTCCGCCGCCACCCGCGAACGGGTGACGACCGACGGCGCCGGGTCGGGACGCCGGGATTCCGGCGATCGACCGTGCTGACGACTCCGTCGCGAGGGAATACTCCCCTCCTCGGGGACCATTCTTCCCCACCACGCGCCGTGATCACACCCCGGGCAGCCGGTGGCACCGCACACCCTCCCCGGCGGGAACAGCGCAGCGCGACACACCCGCCAGCGCGTCCTAGGAGGCTAGTGTGTCGGGGTCCGCGAGTGGACCCCGCGCCACCACGGCGTCCCCGTGCCGTGGGAGGCTGCGGGCATGGTGCTTGAGGTCGCGTTGATCGACGTACTGCCCGGACACGAGGACGCGTTCGCCGCCGCGTACGCCCAGGGCCACCCGGTCCTCGCCGGGGCGACCGGCTGCCGGTCAGTGCGGATGACCCGGGGCATCGAGTCCCCGACCCGGTTCGTGCTGCTGGTCGAATGGGACTCGGTCGAGGCGCACGAGGAGAACTTCCGGGCCACCGAGCGGTTCGCGCAGTGGCGCGCCCTGATCGGCCCGCACTTCGCGGGGCCGCCCGTGGTCGAGCATTTCGTCGACGTACCGGCCTGAGTGGAGCTGTCGTACCCCCCGGTTAGCGTGCCTGCGCACGCGCCGGCCGCCGGTCCCGACGGGCTCGGGGGCGCCGGGCCCGGTGGCCGCGCGACGCGCCGTCGTGCCCACGCCGGGTCACTCGCCGACGCGGCGGGCCAGCGCGGTGATCGTCTCCTCCGGTGACAGCGCCGCCGCCAGCAGCGCCTCGGTCATCCGCTCGTACCGGTCGACGTCCAGCACCGTCGCCAACCGGACGTCGGTGGTCAGCGCCTCCAGCATCACCGTCCGCGGGTCCGCCGGGTCGGGAAAGGCATACCAGGAGTACGGCGTGAGCGGGTGCAGGCCGCTGCTGGCCGCCCCGCGCGGCAGCAGCCGCACCGTCACGTGGGCCAGCCCGGTCACGGTGACCAGGTGCCGCAGCTGTTCACGCCACACCGCGACCGGCAGGTCACCCGGGTCGCAGGCCGCCTCGGCGAGCACCGCCGTGTAGCGCGGCGGGTCGGTCCGACGCAGCACCTCCTGCCGCAGCGCCCGGGCGCGCACGTCCGCCTCGATGTCGACCTCGGGCGTGAGCAGGGCGCCCGCGGCGACCCGCAACCGGGCGTACGCCGGCGTCTGCAGCAGCCCCGGCACGACCGCGGGCTGGTACTCGACGATGTGGGCGGCACCGGCCTCCAGCTCGGCGTACGTCCGCTGCCGCTCGCTCATCTCGCCGAGCGTCTTCCACCAGCCACGGCTGGTGGCCGCGTCCCGGGCGATCACGATCAGCGCGTCGCGGGCCGGCGACGGCACCTGGTAGACGTCCAGCAGGTCCAGCACGTCGGCGAGGTCCGGTCGGCTCTGACCCAGCTCGATGCGGGACAGCTTCGACGTCGAGGCCCAGCCCAGCCGGTCGCAGACCTGTTCCAGGGTCAGTGCCTCACGTCGGCGCAACTGGCGCAGTTCAGCACCCAGGCGGACTCGTCGAATGACAGGACTTGTTGGCAGCGGCATCCCGGCCTCCCCACCGAGGGAGAGTACGCAGGACGATCACCCAGTGCAATACCTTGCTCGCGCACCGCAACCGAACGGTTCCGCACCGCCACGCGTCCGGACCCGCCCCGGCTGCGGCGGACCCCGGTCTGCCGGTACGGCTGACGGTCGCCGGGCCGGGCGCGCCCCGTGCCGCTCCGGCCGGCGTCCGCGCCGGTCAGGGCCGGTACGTGCCGAACGCCCACAGGGTGCCGGCGAGATCGCGGGCGGTGTAGTCGCGGGAGCCGTAGTCGGTGTCGTACGGCTCCTGCGTGATCTGCGCGCCGGCGGCGCGGGCCCGGGCGCAGTGGGCGTCGACGTCGGGCACCGCCACGTAGACCGACCAGTCGTCGTCGGCCGGTCGAGGCGCGGCGTCAGCCCGCGGGCCCAGCATGACCATGCCGGTCTCGAGGACGAGTTCGGCGTGCGCGACCGTGCCGTCGGGCGCCTCGTGCACGGCGTGCACCTGGAAGCCGAAGGCGGAGCAGAGCCAGTCGATCGCGGATCGGGGATCGGGATAACGGAGGATCGGATAGACGGTTCGCATGCGACCAGTCTCCAGCCCGCGGCCCACTCCCGATTGGACGAATGTGACCTCGGCCCGGCGTCCCGGCGGGACCGGCCCGCCGGCGGGCGCGTCAGCCCGCGGAGCGTGCGGCGAGCAGTGCCGCCGGAGTGGCACCGGCGAACTGGTGGAAGTCCCGGATGAGGTGCGACTGGTCGTAGTAGCCGCAGCGGGCCGCCACCTCCGCCCAGTCGACGGCCCGCCCCGCACCGGCCGTGACGTCGACGCCGGTGAGCGCCGCGCGTGCCTGCTGGAAGCGCAGCAGGCGGGCCGCCGTCTTGGGCGGCAGGCCGACGTCCTGCCGGAACCGGGCCGCCAGGTGCCGTCGGCTCCAGCCCAACTCGGAGGCGAGCGCCCCGACACCGCCCCGCCCGCCGCTGGCCACGAGCCACCGCCAGGCCCAGTCGAGCCGGGCGTCGACCGGTGGGGACGCCGCCAGCCGGTCGGCGAGCGCCGCGTCGAGGAGCGCGAAACGGTGCGGCCAGCCGTTGGCGTCGGCCAGCCGGCCCCGCAGCCGGTCGAGCCAGCCGCCCGGGAGGTGCCCGACGCCCACCGCCCGGTTGGTCAACTCACCCAGCGGCAGACCGAGGAGTCGACGGGCGGTCAGCGGCGACAGCAGCAGCTCGACCCCCTCCCCCACACCCACCGTGCGGGTGGTGCACCAGCCGTCGAACGTGCCGGCCACGAACGAGTCCGTCCGCTGGACGCCCCGCTCCGCGCTGCGCGGGTCGGTCACGTCCAGGGGGGCGCCCCAACCCAGGATCAGCACCACGAAGACGCCGGCCGTCTCCCGACGGACCAGCGGCACGTCCGCGCGTTCCCGGTAGCCGATGTACCGGTCCACGAACGGGCGCAACCGGACCTCGGGCAGCCCGAGGACCAGCTCGTCGTCGACCGGCGCCCCCGCTGTCAACCTCGGACCACCCTTCCCGCGCCCCGACCGGCCACGCCCACGCGGGGCGTCGCCGCCGGGTTGGTCGTCACTTCACGCCGGCGGCGTCCATGCCGCGCAGCTCCTTCTTCAGGTCGGCCACCTCGTCGCGGATCCGGGCCGCCAGCTCGAACTGCAGCTCGCGGGCGGCGGCCAGCATCTGATCGTTGAGCTCCTGGATGAGCTGGGCGAGATCCGCACGGGCCATCCCCTCCCGTGAGGGGGTGGCGGCACCGGCACGGCTGCGACTGCGCGTCTCCTTCACCGGCGCCTTGCCGCGGGACAGCTGGCGGACCGCGCCGCCGACCCGCGAGTTCTCGGTGTCCTCCGCCTCGCGGTAGATGTCGTCCAGGATGTCGTGGATCTTCTTGCGCAGAGGCTCCGGGCTGATGCCGTTGGCCTCGTTGTGCGCGATCTGCTTGGCCCGACGCCGATCGGTCTCGTCGATCGCCGCCGCCATCGACGGGGTGATCTTGTCGGCGTACATGTGCACCTGCCCGGAGACGTTACGGGCGGCCCGGCCGATGGTCTGGATCAGCGAGCGGCCGCTGCGCAGGAAGCCTTCCTTGTCGGCGTCGAGGATCGCCACCAGCGACACCTCGGGCAGATCCAGACCCTCGCGGAGCAGGTTGATGCCGACCAGCACGTCGTAGTCGCCCTTGCGCAGCTCGCGCAACAACTCCACCCGACGCAGCGTGTCCACCTCCGAGTGCAGGTAGCGCACCCGGATGCCGTTCTCGAGCAGATAGTCCGACAGATCCTCGGCCATCTTCTTGGTCAGCGTGGTGACCAGCACCCGCTCGTCCTTCTCGGTGCGCAGCTTGATCTCGTGCATGAGGTCGTCGATCTGGCCCTTGGTCGGCTTGATCACGACCTCCGGGTCGATCAACCCGGTGGGGCGGATGACCTGCTCGACGAACTCGCCCTGGGCCTGTTCCAGCTCCCACGGGCCGGGCGTCGCGGAGAGGTAGACCATCTGGCCGACCCGCTCCAGGAACTCGTCGAAGCGCAGCGGCCGGTTGTCGGCCGCGCTGGGCAGCCGGAAACCGTGGTCGATCAGCATCCGCTTGCGCGACGCGTCACCCTCGTACATGCCGCCGATCTGCGGGATGGTCACGTGCGACTCGTCGACCACGGTGAGGAAGTCGTCCGGGAAGTAGTCGAGCAGGCAGTGCGGCGGGCTGCCGGGCAGCCGCCCGTCCATGTGCATCGAGTAGTTCTCGATGCCGGAGCAGAAGCCGACCTGGCGCATCATCTCGATGTCGTAGGTGGTGCGCATGCGCAGCCGCTGCGCCTCCAGCAGCTTGCCCTGACGCTCCAGCTCGGCCAGCCGCTCGGCGAGCTCCGCCTCGATGTCGCGGATGGCCCGCTCCATCCGCTCCGGGCCGGCCGCGTAGTGCGTCGCCGGGAAGATCACCAGCTGGTCGACCTCGCGTACGACGTCGCCCGTCAACGGGTTGAGGTAGTAGAGCTTCTCCACCTCGTCACCGAACAGCTCGATGCGGACCGCCAGCTCCTCGTACGCCGGAATGATCTCCAGGGTGTCGCCCCGGACCCGGAACGTGCCCCGCTGGAAGGCCATGTCGTTGCGGGTGTACTGGATGTCGACCAGCCGGCGCAGCAACTGGTCACGGTCCAGCTCCTGGCCGATCTTGACCTTGACCGCCCGGTCCAGGTACTCCTCCGGGGTGCCCAGACCGTAGATCGCCGAGACGGTCGCCACCACGATCACGTCGCGGCGGGTGAGCAGCGACATCGTCGCCGAGTGCCGCAGCCGCTCGACCTCCTCGTTGATCGAGGAGTCCTTCTCGATGTAGGTGTCGGTCTGCGGAATGTACGCCTCGGGCTGGTAGTAGTCGTAGTACGAGACGAAGTATTCGACCGCGTTGTGCGGCAGCAGCTCGCTGAACTCCTTGGCCAGCTGCGCGCAGAGCGTCTTGTTGGGTGCGAGCACCAGGGTCGGACGCTGCAACCGCTCGATCAACCACGCCGTCGTGGCGCTCTTGCCGGTGCCGGTCGCGCCGAGCAGCACCGTGTTACGGTCACCGCGCCGAACCCTGCGCTCAAGGTCGTCGATGGCGGCCGGTTGGTCACCGGCCGGTTGGAACTCACTGACGACCTGGAAGCGGCTGTCGAGCCGGGGAATGTCGAGCGCCATACCCTCAACGGTACGCCCGAGGTCCGACAGGATCGGCCGTCACGGCGGGTACGTGATCAGCTTCAATATTCCCATTGTGTGGCACATGTCACCGGCGTTAGGCTCTCGACGTAGGCCGCTCGCGGCGGCCGACCGGGCCGGTGGCCAGGCCGTCATCACGGCCGGCCGCCCCCGGCACCGCGGGTCGCAGCACCCGGCATGTCCGGCGTGCGCACCCGTGTGGTCGCGCTCGAGGCGCAGACCGGCCGCCGCGAGCGCCCCTGCTCGTCACCCCCTCGCGCGCCACCCGTTTCACATCCGTGGACACCTCTGCGCACCCGGCACCCGGCACCGACTCCGGGGACGCGTCCCGGCCCGACGGCACCGCCGGCCCGACCCCGCCCGCCCGTCGACGGCGCACGGTGCTGCTGCTGCTCGGCCTGACCGCGGTGACGTCCGCGACGGCGCTGGTCATCGGATTGTTGAGCTGGGCTCCCGACCCGCCCGAGCCGGCCCGACCGCTCACCGTCGGCGAGGGCGAGCGGCTGGCCGCGATGCGGGTCACCAACCTCCGGGACCTGCGCGCCGGGATCCGCGTCACCGCCGGCACCGGCGCCGCGCGCACCGAACTGGTGGGCTGGGTGGACTGGTCACGGCCGCTGCTCTACCTGGACGTGGGCGGGCCGGGCGCGGGCGCCGGACGGGGCCTGCTGCAGAGCGTCGGCCCGGCGCTGGTGATCCGGCCGGACCCGGCGGCGGTACCCACCCCCGCCGCGCCTCCCCTGGTGCCGCCGGTCGACCGCTGGCGGCTGCACCACCTGACACCCGGCACCGGCCTGGCACCGGTGCTCGACCTGCTCCTCGGCCTCGCCGCGGACCGCCCCGACCCGGCCCCGGCGGTGGGCCGCTGGATCGCCCGGGAGACCATCGCGGCCGGCCCGGTGGACGTCCTCGCGGCACCGCTGCCCGCCGCGACCCCCTCCCCCGCCGCGACACCGACCGGCACGGCGGCACCGGGCGACGGGCAACCCCGCTACTGGCTCGACCAGGACGCCCGGCTGCACAAGCTGGTCACCCGGCTGCCCGGCGTCGGCCCGGTCACGGTGACCCTCAACCGGGCTGACCGGCCGACACTGCGCCCGGTGGACGCGCTCGGCGGCCGGCCCGGGCTCCCCCGTGCCCTCACCGACGCCGAACGACACCGACTGGACCGGTTACCCGCCCGACTGCGGGCCCAGGGCGGCGGCGCCACGCTGACCCTGACCGCACCGGTGGGCACCGACACCAACCTGCGGGGCACCGGCTGGTTGAGCTGGACCACCCGCACCGCGTACCTGGCGGTCGCCGACCTCGGCGTACCCGATCGCCGGACCCTGCTCTGGCGCGACGCGACGGGCCTGGCCCGCACCGACGTGCCGGCCGCGGCCGGCGGCGGCGGGACGGCCGAGACGCCGGGGCGGCCACCCATGCCACCGCCCGCCGGGGCCTGGCGGTTCGCCCGCTCCGGCACGGACGAGCTGGCGGTGCTGGCCGGCGCGGTGATCTCGGCCGGAACGGCCGCGCAGCGCGGCGCGGCCCTGCGGGTACGCGAGGACGTCACCGACAGGCGGACCGTGGACGTCATCGAGCTGCGCGCCACCGACGGGCAGGTGCGCTACTGGATCGACCGGGACGGGTCACTGCGTCGGCTGGAGCTGCACACCGGCGCCGGCACGTGGGCCCAGGTGGACCTCAGCCCCGGCGTCATGCCCCGGCTGGGCCCGGCGCCCCACCCCCCGGCCACCGCCCGCTGACCCCTCAGGGCCTCCAGCCGGTCTGCGCGGCCCACTGCTCGGCGCGCAGGTACTCCTCGTCGAACCACGGGTCGCGCGCCGTCCCCGAACCGCCGGCGTTCGGCGCCGCGTCGACCAGCTCCCGCTTGAGCAGCAGGTACGCGGACCGCTGATCCGGGTCGGCCCGCAGGTGGTCGCGCATCAGCAGCGCGTACCGCCACCCCGGCGAGTCGGCCGCCCGCACGTGCAGGCGTACCGGACGGCCCGGGTCGGCGCTGCCGTGCAGCCGCTTCTCCCAGCGGCCACTGCCGGCCGGGCGCGGATCGTCCCACCACTGCCCCGGCACCCGGGGAAAACCGGCGGCCGCCAGCCGGTCGGTGAGCGGCCCGTCGGCGTCGGCGAGGTGCGGGAGGGCCACCTGCACGTCGATGACGTCATCCGCGGCGAGACCGGGCACCGCGGTCGGGCCGATGTGGTCGATCCGGTATTCGGCCGGGGCGAGCGCGTGCCGGATCCGGGCGGCCAACCGGTCGTACTGCGCGGGCCAGCTCGGGTCCGCCTCGGCCACGTCGGCCCGGGTCGCCGGCACCACCCGCCGCGCCCGCAGGTTGCGCTCGTAGGGCAGCAGCCGCTGCTCCCAGAGCCCGTCGACGGCGGCGTGCAGCGCCGCCAGGGTCGCGTCGTTGGTCAGCACCACGTCCGCCGCCGCCCGGCGGCGGGTGTCATCGGCCTGCGCGGCGATCCGCCGCTCGGCGTCCGCGCGGTCCATCCCCCGGGCCCGCACCAACCGTTCCAGTCGGGTCGGCACGGCCGCCTGCACGACGACCACCAGGTGGTACGTGGGCGCGAGCCCGACCTCGACCAGCAGCGGCACATCGTTGACGACGATCGCGTCGGGTGCCGCCGCGGCCGTCAGCTCGGCGGTACGGGCCCGGACCCGAGGATGGGTGATCGCCTCCAGCCGGCGGCGGGCCGCCTCATCGGCGAACACCACCGCGCCCAGCGCGGCCCGGTCCAACGCGCCGTCGGCGTCCAGCACCCGCTCGGAGAAGGTGGCGACGATCTCGGCCAGGCCGTCACTGCCCGGTGCGACGACCTCCCGGGCGATCTGGTCGGCGTCGATGAGCACCGCTCCCCGTTCGACGAGCCGTGCGGCCACCGCGCTCTTGCCCGACCCGATCCCACCGGTCAATCCCACCCTCAGCACCGGACCAGTCAACCGGATCACCAGCCCCGCCGCCAAACCCACCCACCCCGGGCGAGTTGGGGCAGCAGGCACGGCGAAGGCCCCGCCCCCGGGCGATCCGAAGATCGCGGGGGACGGGGCCTGTCGTCGTTCAGCGGGTCACTTACCGCCGGCGAGCTTCTCCCGCAGTGCGGCGAGCGCCTCGTCGGTGGCCAGCGTGCCGGCCGGCTCCTCGGCCTGCCGGCTCGGGGCCGGGCTGGACGAGGAGGAGGTGGTGCCACCGGCGGCCGGGACGGCCGGAGCCGGGTTGGCAGCGGCCTCGGCGTCGGCGGCACGAGAGGTCTGCACCTGCTTGGTGTGGGCCTCCCAACGCTGACGGGCCTCGGCGTACTGGTTCTCCCAGGTCTCGCGCTGCTTGTCGTACCCCTCGAGCCACTCGCCCGTCTCCGGGTCGAAGCCCTCCGGGTAGATGTAGTTGCCCTCGGCGTCGTACGTCGCGGCCATGCCGTAGAGGGTCGGGTCGAAGTGCTCCTCGCCCTCGACGAAGCCCTCGTTGGCCTGCTTGAGCGACAGCGAGATCCGGCGGCGCTCCAGGTCGATGTCGATGACCTTGACCATGACCTCGGAGCCGACCTGCACGACCTGCTCCGGGATCTCCACGTGGCGCTCGGCCAGCTCGGAGATGTGGACCAGGCCCTCGATGCCGTCGTCCACCCGGACGAACGCACCGAACGGAACCAGCTTGGTGACCTTACCCGGCACGATCTGCTGGATCGCGTGGGTGCGGGCGAACTGCCGCCACGGGTCCTCCTGCGTCGCCTTCAGCGACAGGGAGACGCGCTCGCGGTCCAGGTCGACGTCCAGGACCTCGACCTCGACCTCCTGGCCCACCTCGACGACCTCGGACGGGTGGTCGATGTGCTTCCAGGACAGCTCGGAGACGTGCACCAGACCGTCGACGCCGCCGAGGTCCACGAAGGCGCCGAAGTTGACGATCGAGGACACGACGCCCTTGCGGACCTGGCCCTTCTGCAGCTTGTTGAGGAACTCGGTGCGCACCTCGGACTGCGTCTGCTCCAGCCAGGCCCGGCGGGACAGGACCACGTTGTTGCGGTTCTTGTCCAGCTCGATGATCTTGGCCTCGAGCTCCCGCCCGACGTACGGCTGCAGGTCGCGCACACGACGCATCTCGACCAGGGAGGCGGGCAGGAAGCCGCGCAGCCCGATGTCGAGGATGAGGCCGCCCTTGACCACCTCGATGACCGAACCGCGGACGACGCCGTCCTCGTCCTTGATCTTCTCGATCGTGCCCCAGGCCCGCTCGTACTGTGCCCGCTTCTTGGAGAGGATCAGACGACCCTCCTTGTCCTCCTTCTGGAGGACCAGGGCCTCGATGTGGTCACCAACCGTCACAACCTCGGCGGGGTCCACGTCGTGCTTGATCGACAACTCCCGAGAGGGGATGACACCCTCGGTCTTGTAGCCGATGTCGAGCAGGACCTCGTCCCGATCGACCTTGACGACGGTGCCTTCGACAATGTCGCCGTCGTTGAAGTACTTGATGGTCTCGTCGATCGCGGCGAGGAAAGCCTCCTCGGAACCGAGATCGTCGTGGGTGACCCGGGTGGCGCTCGAGGGGGCCTCGATGCTGCTCGTCATGTGGGCGGTTGCTCCGGTCGGTGGGTTGTCACAGCAGGCTGGTGTGTCGCGGTGACCTGTTCGCGCCAGCGGATCCGTCGCCGGGCACACCGAACGATCGCCTAGTGAGATCATGATGTGGTTCCGTCGACCGCGCACCTGCTCCCTGCCGAGGCAACGCGATCCGCGAGCGCATCGTCTAGCCTACCGTGCGCATTACCACAGCGTGCAAGCCCTCCCGGCTTCTCTGGATGCGATGACCTGCGAAAGCCGAACAATCGCCCGGAATCCGTCCCTGCTGTCTCGTGCGTCACACCGGCCCCAGAGGCACTGTTGGCCGCCCCCTCGCGAAGGGCGTCGCGCAGATCGTGGACGCGCCGCCGCCCCACACCGGGTGGGTGGGGCCTAGCGTGGGCGCGTGGATGACGACAGCCGGGTGACCCGGCGCCGGGTGGGTGACGCCGAGGTTCGGCGCGCCAACCGCGGCTGGTGGGACACCGACGCCGACGACTACCAGGCCGAGCACGGCGCGTTCCTCGGCGACGTGGACTTCGTCTGGTGCCCCGAGGGCCTGCGCGAGGCCGACGCCCGGCTGCTCGGCGACCTGTCGGGGCGGCGGGTGCTGGAGGTGGGCGCCGGCGCCGCGGCCGCCGCCCGCTGGCTCGCCACCCAGGGCGCCCGACCGGTCGCCGTCGACCTGTCCGCCGGCATGTTGCGGCACGCCGCCGAGGCCGCCGACCGCACCGGGGTACGCGTACCGCTGGTGCAGGCCGACGCCCTCGCCCTGCCGTTCGCCGACCGGTCGTTCGACCTGGCCTGCACCGCGTTCGGCGCGATCCCGTTCGTGGACGACTCGGCGGCGCTGCTCGCCGAGGTGCACCGGGTGCTGCGCCCGGGTGGCCGGTGGGTGTTCTCGGTGACCCACCCGATGCGGTGGATCTTCCTCGACGACCCCGGCGAGGGCGGCCTGACGGCCGTGCACTCGTACTTCGACCGCTCCCCGTACGTGGAGCAGGACGAATCCGGCGTGGCCACCTACGTCGAGCAGCACCGCACCCTCGGCGACCGGATCCGCGAGCTGGTCGGCGCCGGGTTCCGGCTGCTGGACCTGGTGGAGCCGGAGTGGCCGCAGGGGCACGAGGGGATCTGGGGGCAGTGGAGCCCGCTGCGCGGACGACTCTTCCCAGGCACCGCCATCTTCGTCACCGAGAAGCCCCAAGCGTGAGCGCGTCGCACCCGCGGTCCGCCCTGCGTCACATCGACCGCCGGTAGGCTCGCCCCATGAGCGCCGAGCCCATCCCGACATCACCTGGCCCCTGGTGTCCGGACCCGATGCGGCAGCAGCGTGCCGACTACACGCTGGAGGACCTGCTCACCCTGCCGGACGACGCCCCCCGCGTCGAACTCGTCGACGGAGTTATCCAGGTGACACCCTCCCCCACCCTGGGCCATCAGAACATCTCCAGCCTGCTGTGGCTCTGGCTGCACAACCATGCGCCGCAGCACCTCGGTGTCGCCCAGGCCATCGGCGTGCGGCTCAGCCACAACACGAGCCGACAACCCGACGTGCTGTTGCATCGTGCCGGCGTGGCGTCCGCCCGCTCCATCCTGCGGTCCGAGGATGTCGTGCTCGCTGTGGAGATCGTCTCGCCCGGCACGCGACGGATCGACCGATTCGCGAAACCCGGGGAGTACGCCGCCGCCGGCATTCCGTTCTTCTGGCGGATCGAGCAGGATCCGATGCACGTCTACGCGTACCGGATCGGCGATCGGGTCGGGCCCGGCGGTGAGCGACAGTACGAGTTGGTCGCCGACGGCGCCGACGTGGTCGAGATGACCGAGCCGTTCGACATCAAACTGCCGATCGCCGAGATAACCCCGTAGTCGTTTCGCCGCAACGGGGTCGGGTAGCCGAGGGCATGGCCGAACAGAGGTTCCACAAGGGCGACCACGTCTCCTGGTCGGCCCACCGCCCCGGGGTGCCGCGTCATGAGCAGAGGTGACGACGGCCGGGACACCTACCGGGAGTTCACCGAGGCGGTGAACATGAAGCCCGGTGAGTTGTCCACCTGGCTGGAGACGGACGAGTCGAAACAGGTCGGCTGGCACAAGGGCGGCCGATCCGGCGGTGGTGAGTCGGTCGGGCACGAATCCGGCCGGAAGATCATCAACCTGTTGCGCCGGAAACGTACCGACCTGTCCGACGGCGACTACAAGCACATGCGCAAGGTGGTCGGCTACGTGCGCCGGCACATGGCCCAGCGCCCGTCCGACAACGTCCGCGACACGAAGTGGCGCTGGTCCCTCATGAACTGGGGCCACGACCCCATGAAGTAAACCGCAGGCCAGCGTCCCACGAGCACACCGAGGCGCCGGCCGGCAGCAACGGGCCCGGAGTGCCTCCGGGGCAGCCCGACCCACGCAGGGATCACGCCTGACCGCACGGAGTGGGTCGGGCTGCCCCGGAACCCCCGCACCGACCAGAGGATCAGTGATCCGCGCTGTTCCAGTCCCGGCCCTCGCCCACCGACACCTCCAGCGGCACCGACAGCGGGTACGCCCCACCCATCTCGCGCCGGACCAGCGCCTCCAGCGCCTCGCGCTCACCGGGGGCGACCTCGAAGACCAGCTCGTCGTGCACCTGCAGCAGCATCCGCGAGCGCAGCCCGGCGTCGCCCAGCGCGGTGTCGACGTGCAGCATCGCCACCTTGATGATGTCGGCCGCCGAGCCCTGGATCGGAGCGTTGAGGGCCATCCGCTCGGCGATGTCGCGGCGCTGGCGGTTGTCGCTGACCAGGTCCGGTAGGTAGCGGCGGCGACCGAGGATGGTCGAGGTGTAGCCGTCCTGGCGGGCCCGGGCGACCACCTGGTGCAGGTAGTCGCGCACCCCGCCGAAACCGGCGAAGTAGTTCTCCATCAGCCCGCGCGCCTCTTCGGCGTTGATGCCGAGCTGCTGGGACAGACCGAACGCGCTCAACCCGTACGCCAGGCCGTAGTTCATCGCTTTGATCTTGCGACGTTGGTCGGGGGTGACCTCGTCGACCGGCACCCCGAACACCGACGACGCGGTGGCGGCGTGGAAGTCGGCGCCGGAGTTGAGCGCGTCGATCAGCGCGTCGTCGGAGGAGAGGTGCGCCATGATGCGCATCTCGATCTGGCTGTAGTCGGCGGTGAGCAGGCACTCGTACCCCTCGCCGACCACGAACGCCCGGCGGATCCGCCGGCCCTCCTCGGTGCGGATCGGGATGTTCTGCAGGTTGGGCTCGGTGGAGGAGAGCCGCCCGGTGGCCGCCACCGTCTGGTTGAACGTGGTGTGGATGCGGCCGTCGTCGGAGACCGACTTGAGCAGACCGTCCACGGTCGACTTGAGCTTGGCGACGTCGCGGTGGCGCAGCAGGTGGGCCAGCACCGGGTGCGGCTGCTGGGCGTAGAGCCACTGCAGGGCGTCGGCGTCGGTGGTGTACCCCGTCTTGATCTTCTTGGTCTTGGGGAGGCCCAGCTCGGTGAAGAGGATCTCCTGCAGCTGCTTGGGCGAGCCCAGGTTGAACTCCCGACCCACCGCCTCGTACGCGCCCTGCGCGGCGGCCTTCACCTCGGCGGCGAAGTGCGCCTCCAACTCGGAGAGGTAGTGCGTGTCGGCGGCGATGCCGGTGCGCTCCATGCCGGCGAGGACCCGCATCAGCGGCAGCTCCACCCCCGCCATCAGCCGGGCGGACTGCTCACCGTCGCGGGACAGCTCGGCGTCGATCGCGTCGGCCAGGTCGAGGGTGGCGCGGGCCTGGAGCATCAGGTTCTGCTCGACCACGCCCTCGTCACCCAGCCCGTCGAGGGTCAGCTGGCCGGACTCCGGGACGTCGACGCGCAGCTCCCGGTGCAGGTAGCGCAGTGCCAGGTCGGTCAGGTCGTAGGAGCGCTGGTCGGGACGGGCCAGGTACGCGGCGATCTGGGTGTCGCGCTGGATGCCGGCCAACTCCCAGCCGTGCGCGGCGCAGGCCAGCACGGCGGGCTTGCTGTCGTGCAGCACCTTGGGCCGCTGCGCGTCGGCCAGCCAGCCGGCCAGGGCGCCCTCGTCGGTCGCGTCGAGCCCGGCCGGGTCGACCCAGGCCGCCGCGCCACCGGCGGTGGCCAGGGCCAGACCGGTGATCGACGCGGTGTGCCGACGGTTGGGGCCGGTGTCGAGCGTGACCGCCAAGCCGACCGGTGTGCCGGCGTGCGCGTGGGTGGCCAGCCAACCGGCCAGTGCGCCGGGCTCGGTGAGCACCGCCCCGGTGAGGTCGAACCCGGACTCGGCCTCCGGCTCGACGGCCTCCAGATATTGGTAGAGGCGGTCGCGCAGGATGCGGAACTCCAGGGTGTCGAAGACCTGGTGCACCGCCTCCCGGTCCCAACCGGTCCACCGGGTGTCCTCCGGGCGCAGCGGCAGCTCCAGGTCGGACACGAGGCGGTTGATCTCGTAGTTGCGGATCACGTCGGCGAGCCGCTCGCGCAGGCTGTCGCCGGCCTTGCCCTTGATCTCGTCGGCGCGGGCGATCACACCCTCCACGCCGCCGTAGGTGGTGATCCACTTGGCGGCGGTCTTCGGGCCGACGCCCGGGATGCCGGGCAGGTTGTCGCTGGTCTCGCCGACCAGCGCGGCCAGGTCGCGGTACTGCTGCGGCCCGACGCCGTACTTCGCCTCGATCGCCGCCGGGTCCATCCGCGCCAGGTCGGAGACACCCTTGCGCGGGTAGAGCACGGTGACCTGGTCGCCGACCAGCTGGAACGCGTCCCGGTCACCACTGCTGATCAGCACCGTCATGCCCTGGTCGCGGGCCTGGCAGGCGAGCGTGGCGATGATGTCGTCGGCCTCGTAGCCCTCCATCTCGACCACCGGGATCTGCAGCGCGGCCAGGACCTCCTTGACGAGGCTGACCTGACCCTTGAAGTCGGTCGGGGTCTCGCTGCGGCCGGCCTTGTACTCCGCGTACTTCTCGGTGCGGAACGAGCGGCGGGAGACGTCGAAGGCCACGACGATGTGGGTGGGCTGCTCGTCGCGCAGCACGTTGATCAGCATCGAGGTGAAGCCGTAGACCGCGTTGGTCGGCTGACCCGTCGTGGTGGAGAAGTTTTCCACCGGCAGGGCGAAGAAAGCCCGGTATGCCAGGGAATGTCCGTCGACGAGAAGCAGGCGCGGCGTCGTAGCTGTCACGGCAGCGACTCTAGTCCGTCGCACCGACATCCCCGGCCTGCGGCACCGGGCGACCCGAGGCGAAAACGGACGCCCGGCCCGAACGGCGACGGCCGGTCATCCCCCGCGGGGGATGACCGGCCGTCGCACGGGTAACTCAGGCCACGCCGAGGTACGCCTCCTTGACCGCCGGGTCGTGCAGGAGCTCCTGGCCGGTGCCCTCCTTGACGATCCGGCCGGTCTCCAGCACGTACCCCCGGTGCGCCCGGGACAGCGCCTGCTGGGCGTTCTGCTCGACCAGCAGGATCGTGGTGCCCTGCTCGTTGATCCGGGTGATGATCTCGAAGATCTGCTGGATCAACTTGGGCGCCAACCCCATCGACGGCTCGTCCAGCAGCAGCAGCTTCGGACGGGTCATCAACGCGCGACCCACCGCGAGCATCTGCTGCTCACCGCCGGAGAGCGTGCCACCGGCCTGCTTGCGACGCTCGTGCAGCCGCGGGAACAGGTCGAACACCATTGCCAGATCCTTGGCGATGTCCGCCTTGTCCCTGCGGGTGTAGGCCCCCATCTCCAGGTTCTCCAGGACGGTCATACCCGGAAAGACGCCACGGCCCTCCGGCGACTGCCCGATCCCTCGGATCACCCGCAGGTCGGCGCGCAGCCGGCTGACGTCGGTGCCGTCGAACCGGATGCTGCCGCCGGAGATGGCGTGCAGCCCGGAGATCGCCTTCATGGTCGTGGTCTTGCCGGCGCCGTTCGCGCCGATCAGGGCCACGATCTCGCCCTGCTCCACGTGCAGGCTGATGCCGTGCAACGCCTCGATGCGGCCGTAGAGCAGCTTCAGGTTGTCGATCTCAAGCAGCATCCTCGACACCTCCCAGGTAGGCCGCGATCACCTTCGGGTCGTCGCGCACGTCGGCCGGCGACCCCTCGGCGATCTTCTGCCCGAACTCCAGCACCACGAGCCGGTCCACCACACCCATGACCAGTCGCATGTCGTGCTCGATCAGCAGGACGGTGACCCCCGAGTCGCGGATCTTGCGGATCAGCTGCAGCAGGGCCACCTTCTCGGCCGGGTTGAAGCCG
Organism: Micromonospora sp. NPDC050695; assembly: GCF_040654415.1. Taxonomy (NCBI): domain Bacteria; kingdom Bacillati; phylum Actinomycetota; class Actinomycetes; order Micromonosporales; family Micromonosporaceae; genus Micromonospora; species Micromonospora sp. NPDC050695. The sequence goes on along the minus strand of NZ_JBFAHZ010000026.1, from coordinate 46,329 downwards.
GCGGCCGGCTCATCGAGGCAGAGCAGCGTGGGATCGGTCGCCAGGGCTCGCGCGATCTCCAGACGGCGCTGGTCACCGTACGACAGGTTGCGGGCCAGGTCGCCGGCGCGACCCTCGATGCCCACGAAGTCCAGCAGCTCGCGGGCCTTCTCCTTGCCCTGCCGCTCCTCCCGCCAGTGCCGCGGCAGCCGCAGCAGGGCGCTCGGGACGCTGGTCTTGTGGTTGGCGTCCGCGCCGACCTGCACGTTCTCCAGTGCCGTCATCTCCGGGAAGAGCCGGATGTTCTGGAAGGTACGCGCGATGCCCAGCTTGGTGATCTGGAACCGCTTGCGGCCGCTGACCTTCTCGCCCCGGAACCGGATCTGCCCGGTCGTCGGGGTGTAGACGCCCGTCATCGCGTTGAAGCAGGTCGTCTTGCCCGCGCCGTTCGGACCGATCAGCCCGAGGATCTCCCCCTCGTAGAGGGTGAAGTTGACGTCGTTGAGGGCCACCACGCCGCCGAACCGCAGCGTGACGTGGTCGACCTCCAACAGCGGCTTACGACCGTCGACCGCCGGGGCCGGCTCGCCGGCACTCTCGTCCGGCGTCGACGAGGTCTCCGGCGGGCTACCCACCGTCGTCCGCGCGTCGATCGCCATGTCGCGCTCGCTGGTGGCGTCGCGCTCGCTGCCCATCCGTGGCTCACTCAACGACAGCCACCTCCTTCTGCCGGTCCTTGAGCTCGGCGGCCCGCCGCCGGTTCGGCCAGAGACCCTGCGGTCGGAAGATCATCACGATGATCAGCAGAATCCCGAAGATGAAGTAGCGCAACGACGTCGGGCTCACGTCGAAGTCGTTACCGAAGACGGTGGCCGTCTCCGGCAGGCCGAACACGTCACCCACCGACCGCAGCCACTCCGGAATGTAGATGACCAGGAAGCCACCGAGGATCGCACCGCCGATGCTGCCCGCACCACCGAGCAGAACCGCCGCCAACACCAGAATCGAATTCTCCAACGAGAACGTCGACGAGTTGACGAAGTTCGCCTGACCGGCCCACAACGTGCCGGACAGACCACCGACCGCCGCGCCGATCGCGAACGCCCACAGCTTGAAGCGGAACGTCGGCACGCCCATCAGCTCCGCCGCGTCCTCGTCCTCACGGATCGCGACCCACGCCCGACCCACCCGGCTGTTCGCCAGGTTCCGGATCAGGAAGACGGCAGCGATGATCACGGTGAGCAGCAGCCAGTAGTACGGCTTGAACTCGAACTGGAAGATGGCCGACCCGTCCGGGTACTTGCCCGGCGGGTGCGCCACCTGCGGGATGCCCCGGTCACCGTTGAGGATCCAGTCCTGGTTCTTCGCGATGATCCGGATCATCTCCGCGAAACCGAGGGTCACGATCGCCAGGTAGTCACCGCGCAGCCGCAGGGTCGGCGCGCCGAGCAGCACACCGGACAGCAGTGCCAGCGCGACCGCGATCGGCACCGTGACCAACCAGGGCCACGGGCTCTCCAGCCAGTTGTACTCGGTGATGAGCTTGCTCTCCGGCGACGTCAACAACGCCACGGTGTACGCGCCGACCGCGAAGAAGCCGAAGAACCCCAGGTCCAACAGACCCGCGTACCCCACCACCACGTTCAGACCGAGCGACAGCAGCACGATCCACGCGCAGTAGAACAGCACCGCCGCCATGTCGTTGCGCGTGGTGTAGAGCGGAATCCACACACCCGGAATGTTCAGGTACTCGTAGAACCACTTGTTCGGCAGGACGTAGAGGAAGGCGACGAAGGCCAGCAACCCGGTGATCCGGGCGGACTTCGGCAGCCCGTCGACCCGCCGACCGAAGGCACTCGAAGCGGAGTGCCAACGCTCTCGCAGAGCGGTCATGCCCGCGCCCTCCCCAACGACTCGCCCAGCAGACCGGTCGGCCGGAACATCAGCAGGACGATCAGCACGACGAAGGCGATGAGGTCCCGCCACTGCGAGCCGAACAGCGCCGAACCGTAATTCTCGACCAGACCGAGCATGATGCCGCCGATCGCCGCACCGCGCAGATTGCCGATACCGCCCAGCACCGCGGCGGAGAACGCCTTGAGGCCGAGCAGGAAGCCGATGTTGTAGCGGGTGTTCCCACTCTTCATGTCACTGAAGACAGCGGCCACACCGGCCATCAGACCGCCCAGCACGAAGACCAGCGCGATCACGCGGCTCTTGTTGACGCCCATCAGGGCAGCGGTGTTGGCGTCCTGCGCGACCGCGCGGATGCCCTTGCCGAAGCGGGTGCGGTTAACGAACCAGTCCAGCCCGACCATCATGATGATGGCCACGCTCAACGTCAGCATCTGCACGGGCGTGACGCTCCAGCCGCCGATGCTGAACAACGTGTCGGCGGGCAGCAGGGCCGGCGAGCCGATCTGACGCCGCTGGGTCAACGTCCCCATCAGCTCCATCAGGGCGTACGACGCGCCGATGGCCGTGATCAGGAAGGCCAGCGGCGGCGCGTTGCGCCGGCGCAGCGGCCGATAGGCGGTGACCTCGATGAGCAGGGCGACGCTGCCGGACAGCAGCGCCGCTGCCACGATCGCCAAAGCGATCAGCAGCAGCGAGCGGCCCACCGACGGAGCGCCGCTGTTGCTGTCGAGCCCGAAGGCCGCCCAGGTCCAGATGGCACCGAACGTGCCGATCATGAAGACCTCGGAGTGCGCAAAGTTGATCAGGCGAAGTACGCCGTAGACGAGGGTGTAGCCGAGGGCGATGAGTGCGTAGATCGCACCCTGCACCAACCCGGTTGTGGTCAGTTCCGGGAAGCCCCGGACGAGTTCTGCAAAGTCCACCGATGCTCCGAAGGGTGTTGCGTTTAGCCGATGCGGCCGGAGTTGCACACCCCGGCCGCATCGAAACAACTCTGTTCGTCACGCCCTCAAACCTGTGACCCAGAAAGGGATCAGGCCTTCGGGATCTCCACATCAGGAGCCCACGCACCGGCGGTCGCCTTGAAGGCCCACACCTTGACCTGAGCCGGGTCCAGCTCGCCGTTCGGCTCCCACTTGTAGGTCACGCCCGAAGCGGAACCGGCCTTGTTGTAGGTGGAGAGGAAGGCCTGGATGTCGGCGCGGGTGGTCTTGCCAGCCTTGATCGCCTCAAGGTAGATGTTGGCCAGGTCGAACGACACGTCGGCGTACACGCCCGGGTCGACGCTGTACTTGGCCTTGAAGTCGGTCACGAAGGTGCCCTTGGCCGCGGTCGCCGGGCCACACGGGCAGGTGGCGATGGTGCCCTCGACGTCCTTCTGACCGGCCACCGACAGCATGTTGGCGTCGTTGATGCCGTCGCCACCGATGAACGTGCCGGTCCAGCCCGCAGCCCGCAGCTGCTTCAGGAACGGCGCCGCCTCCTCGGTGTAACCCGCGTAGAACAGCACCGTCGCGCCGCTGGTCTTCACCTTGGAGATCTGCGCACCGAACTCCTGCGCGTTGTCGACGACCTTGTCGGTGCCGATGACCGCCGTGCCGAGGACCTTCTTGGCCTCGTCGGCCAGACCCGCGCCGTACGCCGACTGGTCGTCGATGACGAACGCCTTGTCCGACTTCAGCACGTTCTTGATGTAGCTGGCGATCGCCGGGCCCTGGGAGAAGTCGTTACCCACACCCCGGTGGAAGACCTTCCAACCCTTCGTCGAGAGGCTCGGCCGCGTGGCCGACGGGCTGATGCTCGACAGACCCGCGGTGTCGAAGATCGGCAGCGCGACCTCGCTCTCACCGGAGAACGCCGGGCCGACAATGCCGACGATCTTCGTGTCGGCCACCGCGCTGGTCGCCAGACCACCGGCCAGGTCGGCCTTGCCCTGCGAGTCGAACGCCTGAACGGTGACCTTGCAGTCCGCGTTCTCCGCGTTGTACTTCTCCACGGCCAGGTCGGCACCCTGCTTCATCGGGGTGACCAGGCCGGCGTCGGCGCCGGAGAGCGCACCGAAGAAACCGATCTTGAGGTCGCACGCCTTGCTGGCGGAACCGTCCGACGTGCCCTCGTCCTTTTTACATGCGCTGGCGCCGCCGGCAATGAGCGCCGCGATGGCGACGCTGCCGAGGACGCGCACGAAGTTTTGCCTCAAGGCTGGAACCCTCCTCCGTCCAGAAGCCCGATGTCGCCTGGCGGAACGCCGAAGCGACAACGGACCGGACCGTTCACCCGGTCTGGGGCGGGACGTTATCCCAGAAGCACTACTGACCGTAAGGTGTCGTAGGCGGCATTGACTCAACCGTTACCAGACGCGGGGAATCTCGCGTTTAGATGTCACATCGGCACCTGTCGACAACCCGTCAGACGGCCCCCAAGGGCGCGAACCACACCCTCGCCGCCACTCCGTCGTCGAGTGTGATTACCAACCGGCCGTCCCAGATAGTGGTTGCCGCGGACGTGTCCCCAGCTGCGGCAACGTCCGCCGGCAGCGGCACCGACACCCACGACGAGCCACCCGCGGTGGACCGCCACAGCCGATGCCCGCCGGCCGCCACCGTCATCGCCAGCAGCCCGCCACCAGCGCCGGCGCCGGCGCCGGCCACCGACTCGACGGCGGCCACCGAGCCCGTGCCCGTCGCCCCGAAACGCCCCACGGCGCGCCACGTACCGGCACTCGACGCCGCGCCCGCCGGCTCCCGCACCCACGCCTGGAACCCGCTCCCCCGCACCCCCACGGCGTACACCGCCGACCCGACCCGGACGAGACGCTGCACGATCTCGTCGTCCCCGGTGGCCGGCAGCGCCAACCGGGTCCACGTCACGCCGGACCCGGAGAACCAGACGAACGGATCACGATCGGCCCGACCCGCCGGCCGCCCCCCACCACCGACCAACCAACCGCCCGGCACCGCCAGCGCGTCCGTGGCGAGCGTCGTCAGAGCCGCATCGCTGGCCAACTCCGCGGCACGATCAACCAGCTGGAAGTCGGTCGCATCCGGGGAACGCCACACCGCCGCACCACCCGTGCGGGCGCCCGCGATCAACCACCCGCCGGCGCCACCGGCGATGCGGCTGGCGCTCACCGCCTCCGGCCCGCCGTACAGCTCGAACTCCGCCGGCACCTCGGTCAGACCGCCGTCCGCGTCCTGCCGCCACGTCCGGACCCGCGGATTGCCGTGCGCGCCGCCCGCCCGCGCCCCGATGACCGCGACCCGGCCCTGGTGACAGCCGACGGCGTAGAGGATGGCCCGCTCACCGTAGTAACTGATCGGACGCAGCGGCAGCGACGCCCAGGCGCGGCCGTCCCCGCTGGCCCAGGCGGCCGGGCGGGTCGCGCCATCGGGTGCGGCCACCGCACCGACCACGTACCACCGACCCGCGCAGGCCGTCGCGTCACGCGCGACGAGCCGACCCGCGGACCCCGGCGGCACCGGCAGAACCGACGCCTCCCACCGCGGCCGGACCGGCTCCGGAGGACCCTCGTCCCGAGCGGCCCGACAGCCGCCGAGCAGCGTGGTCACCGCCCCCAACACCGCGATCACACGCCGGACCGACACGCATGTGATGCTATCGATCCGGACAACCCGACGCGGCCCCCGACGCGACGGTCAGACCGTCGGCTGCGACGTCACCTCACCGCCGGCGGTCTCCGCGAGGATCCGCTCGGCGACCTCCTTCATGGTCATCCGGTGGTCCATGGCCGTGCGCTGGATCCACTTGAACGCCTGCGGCTCGGTCATCCCGTACGTCGTCATCAGCGCGCCCTTGGCGCGCTCCACCGTCTTGCGGATCTCCAGGCGGTCGGTCAGGCTCGCGACCTCCGCCTCCAGGGCCGCGACCTCCGAGTAGCGCGACAGCGCGATCTCCACCGCCGGGACCAGGTCGCTCTTCTGGAAAGGCTTCACGAGGTACGCCATCGCGCCCGCGGCCCGCGCCCGCTCCACCAGGTCACGCTGGCTGAACGCGGTCAGGATGATCACCGGGGCGATCCGCGCGCCGGCGATCCGCTCGGCGGCGGCCAGCCCATCCATGATCGGCATCTTGATGTCGAGGATGACCAGATCCGGCTTCAGCTCCTCGGCGAGCCGGACGGCGGTCTCGCCGTCACCGGCCTCCCCCACGACCTCGTAGCCCTCCTCGACCAGCATCTCGGCGAGGTCCAGCCGGATCAGCGCCTCGTCCTCGGCGATCAGTACGCGCCTGCGCTCGGCATCCGTCGGCATCTCGGCCACCAGTCCTACCCCCACCAGTTCGAACCCGACACCCGCCCAGCCGGGTGTCGACGCCCTCAGCGTAGTAGGTAACCTATGGGAGGCCACCAGAGCATTCGGCCAAGCGTCCCCGTATTCCAACCGGCAGAGAAGCGGAGCTCAAACCTCCGACAGTGTGGGTTCGACTCCCACCGGGGGCACCAAAGGTGTCGTACGGCTGTTCCAAAATCATCATGTGCATCCACCTGAACTACGCATTCGTGCGCGGCAGCAGCACCTCGCCGGCAGTGCGGTCGCTGAGGTTGCGGGGCGTCTGAGACTTCCGTATCCGACGGTCAGGGCCTGGTGCAAGCACCAGGTCGAGCCGAGAAGGTCCGGCAGCGAACTCCGTTGCTGTCGCTGCCGGCCCGAGGTCAAGAATCAGACAGATCCGTCTGCATACCTCTACCTGCTCGGTCGCTACCTGGGCGACGGGCATCTCGTCACCTCCGCTCGGGTACCAGTGCTGCGCATCGCTTGCAGCGGTAGTTGGCCGGGCTTGATCGAGGCGTGCGACGCCAGCATGCGGCAGGTGCTCGCGGCGAAGGTCCAGCGCGTTCGTCTACGTTTCGGGGCAGGGGACCGATTCGTCGGGTCAGGGGCGGGTGATGTGGGCGCGGGTGAAGGGTCGGGCCGAGAACGCGATCATCGACCTGCTGCCCAACGGGTACGCGGCGCGGCCCGGGTTCATCCAGCCGACGTACGGGGCGGTGTCGAAAACCCGGTGGTACCGGCTCGGGTACGACCTCACGCGTCCGCTGTTCCCGGTGTTGCGGCGGCTGCTGCCGAACCAGGTCACCACGACCGACGGGATCGGTCGGGCGATGCTGCGGGTGGCCCGGGAGGGTTCGCCGACCCGGGTGCTGGGCAACCGCGAACTGCGCTGATCAGGCGATCGTGTCGAGGGCGCGGGCGAGGTCGGCGCGCAGGTCCTCGGGATCTTCGAGGCCGATCGAGAGGCGCAGCAGCGCGGCGGCGGGCTTCGCGTCGCCGTCGACCGGCCGGTGGGTGAGTGACGCGGGGTGCTGGATGAGGGTGTCCACGCCGCCGAGGGACACCGCGTGGGTGATCAGTTGACAGGCGCCGGCGACGGCGGCCGCGGCGCAGGCGCCGCCGCGTACCTCGAAGGCGAGCAGGCTGCCGGGTCCGGCCATCTGACGACCGACCAGCGCCGCCGGGTCGTGCACGGAGGGGTGGTGCACCCGGTGTACGGCGGGGTGGTCGGCGAGCCAGCCGGCGATCTTCTCGGCGGTGGCCTGCTGGGCGCGGACCCGTAGCGGCAGGGTCTGCAGGCCACGGTGCAGGAGGTAGCCGCCGAGTGGGTGCAGGATCGCGCCGGTGACGGCGCGGACCTGGCGCAGTTTCGTGGCCCAGTGGCTGTCGCAGGCGACGGCGCCGGCGAGGACGTCGCCGTGTCCGCCGATGCTCTTGGTGGCGCTGTGCAGGACGAGGGCGGCGCCGTGGCGGGCGGGTTGCTGGAGCACGGGCGTGGCGACGGTGTTGTCGACGAGCAGGGGGACGTCGCCGGCGGCGGTGGCGAGGGCGGCGATGTCGACGAGGTCGAGGGTGGGGTTGGCGGGCGTCTCGACGATGACCAGCGCGGTGTCGGGTCGCAGGGCGGCGGTGACCTGGTCGGGGTGTGCCCAGGTGACGGTGGTGCCGAGCAGCCCGGTGGCGAGGACGTGGTCGGTGCCGCCGTACAGGGGTCGGACGGCGACGACGTGTCGACGGCCGTCGCGGGTGGCGGCGAGCAGGGTGGCGGTGAGGGCGGCCATGCCGCTGGCGAAGGCGACGGCCTGGTCGGTGCCTTCGAGGTCGGCGAGGGCGGTTTCGAAGCGGGCGACGGTCGGGTTCCAGAGCCGCTGGTAGACGGCGCTGCCGTCGGCGGGGAGGGGGCCGCCGGTGGCGAGCAGCTCGTAGGAGGCGCCGCCGTCGTCGACCGAGGGCAGCGGGTTGGTGGTGGAGAAATCGATCGGTGGTACGTGTACGCCGAGGGCGCGCAGGTCGTCGCGGCCGGCGTGTACGGCTCGGGTGTCTACCGTCGTCATGCCGGTAGCGTCGAACATCCACCTGCCTGGAAGCAATGGATCGGTAGATGATTCTGCCAAGGACCCTGGCTTAGGCGTTTGATTCGGGCAAGGATGGCGGGATGCCCCCTGAGCCGAACGAAGTGCGACCGTATCCGCCCCTGGACGAGGTGGACCGCGCGATCCTGTCCGAGTTGGCCGCGGATGGCCGGCTGCCGAACAACGCCCTCGCCGAGCGGGTGGGGGTGGCGCCGTCGACGTGCCTGACCCGTACGCGGGCGCTACGCGAGCGGGGCGCGATCCGCGGTTTCCACGCCGAGGTGGATCCGGCCGCGCTGGGTCTGCCGTTGCAGGCGTTGGTGTCGGTGCGGTTGACCGCGCACGAGCGGGCGGCGGTGGACGCGTTCCGGGCCCGGTCGGTGCGGCTGCCGGGTGTGGTGTCGGTGTTCCACGTGGCCGGCGCGGAGGACTACGTGCTGCACGTGCGAGCGGCGTCCGGTGACGCGTTGCGCGACTTCGTGCTGGATCATCTCGCGGTGGATCCGGTGGTGCAGCACACCCAGACCAGCCTGATCTTCGAGCAGGCCCGCGGGATGGGCTGAGCGGAAAGAGGAATGAACTCCCAGGCCGGGGAGTTGGCACCACGTGTGATCACCGTACCGTTGTCTGTTCTTGATCTTGCTCCGGTCGCGAAGGGCGCCACCGCCGGCGCCGCGTTGCAGGCCACCACCGAGCTGGCCCGGCGTGCCGAGGAGTTGGGCTACCACCGGTTCTGGGTGGCCGAGCACCACAACATGCCGGCGATCGCCAGTTCCGCACCCGCCGTGCTGCTGGCGCACCTGGCCGCGAACACCTCGACGATCCGCCTCGGGTCGGGTGGGGTGATGCTGCCCAACCACGCGCCGCTGGTGGTGGCCGAGCAGTTCGGCACCCTGGAGGCGCTGCACCCGGGTCGGATCGACCTGGGCATCGGTCGGGCGCCGGGCACCGACCAGGTGACGGCACTGGCGTTGCGGCGGACGATGGAGGGCCTGTCGGCGGAGGGTTTCCCGCGCGAGCTGGCCGACCTGATGAACTACTTCAGCGGGGAGAAGCCGGGGCAGATCATCGCCACCCCGGGTCGCGGCGAGCAGCCGGCCGTGTGGCTGCTCGGGTCCAGCGGTTTCAGCGCGCAGCTCGCTGGCCTGCTCGGTCTGCCGTTCTCCTTCGCGCACCACTTCAGCTCGGCGAACACGTTGCCGGCGCTGGCGCTGTACCGGCAGAACTTCCGGCCCTCGCAGTGGCTGGACGAGCCGTACGCGATGGTGGCGGTCAACGCCGTCTGCGCGGACACCGACGAACGCGCCGAGTGGCTTGCCGGCCCTGCCGCCCTGTCGTTTTTGAAGCTGCGCTCCGGCCGGCCGGAGCCGCTGTCGACGCCCGACGAGGCGGCGGCGTACCCGTACACCGAGATCGAGCGGGAGTTCGTCGTGGCGCGCCGCGACGGTCAGGCGATGGGCTCGCCGGAGACGGTGCGCCGGCAGTTGACCGACTTGCAGGAGCGCACCGGCGCGGACGAGCTGATGCTGACCACGCTGGTGTACGACGTCGAGGACCGGGTGCGCTCGTACGAGTTGATCGCCGAACAGGTGGCGGGCGGCCTGCACCGGGACGCGTGAAACACGATCTTCACGTCAGCGTCACCCCCGCGACCCGGACGGTGCCTAACGTTAGTGCCGGTGGTGGTACGGCATTCCCGGTCGGGACGGGTCGGGGATGCCGCGGTGTGGCGCACCGGGCCGGAGCTGAGCGGATTCCGCGGCTGCGGCCCGGTGCCTGCCACCCTAGGCGACCCCGGTCGGGACCGCCAGGGGTCAGATCAACGTAGGTAGATGTTCGGGGTCGGCGGGTTCGCCATTCCGGCGCCGATGAAGAACCCCGGGTGCGGCGGCTGGTTGTAGGCCGTGTTCTGCCAGGCGACGGCCACCCGGTACTGCGGATCGTGCATCAGGGTGTGGATCCGGGTGCTGGTCGGGGTGGGTGTGCTGTAGACGCGCAACGCCCGGCTGTCGGTGGTCCGCCAGATCACCTCCTCACGCCAGTCCCCCACGATGTCGCCGGAGAGCGCCGGCGTGGACTTGGTGCCGTTGTTGGACGCCACCTGACTGCCGTCGAGCAGTCGGGTGTCGCCGCCGGTGCCGTACTTGTCGATCCTCGTGGCGTCCAGCAGTTCCCGCACCGGGTCGCCGTCCCACCAGGCGAGGAAGTTGGCCGACGACGGCTTGCGGCCGACGTTCTGCCCTCGGGTGTTGGCCAGCCCGGCGACCGCCGACGACCACGACTCCGCGCCGGGGCTACCCGACCAGATGTCCGCGGACACCCCGCGGCCGTTGTCGCCCGAGGCCGCGGTGGACCAGAGGATCTGACCGGTACGGGCGTCGGCGAACCAGGAGCTGGGTTTGCTGGCGTCCTCGTCGACCTTGAACACCTCCAGGCCGGCACGGCCCGGGTCGAGGTCACCGACGTGCAGGGCGTCGCCGTGCCCGTTGCCCGTCGAGTAGAGCAGCCGACCGTTGTCGTCGATGGTCGCGGCGCCGTACACGATCTCCTGGCGGCCGTCGGCGTCGACATCGGCGACGGAGAGCTGGTGGTTGCCCTGACCGGCGACGGCGCCGTTGCCGGAGGCGTTCGAGTCGAACATCCAGCGCTTGCGCAGCGTGCCGTCGCGGAAGTCCCAGGCCGCGATCACCGCGCGGGTGTAGTAGCCCCGGGCCATGATCAGTGACGGGCGCTGCCCGTCGAGGTACGCGGTGCCGGCGAGGAACCGGTCGACCCGGTTGCCGTACGAGTCGCCCCAGGACGAGACGGTGCCCCGTGGCGGGTCGTAGGTGACGGTGGAGGCGATCGCGCCGGTCTGGCCGTTGAACATGGTCAGGTACTCCGGGCCGGACAGCACGTAGCCGCTGGAGTTGCGGTAGTCGGCCGACGACGAGCCGATGACCTGGCCGGTGCCGGAGCGGGTGCCGTCGGCGGTCTTCATGGCCACCTCGGCGCGGCCGTCGCCGTCGTAGTCGTACACCTGGAACTGGGTGTAGTGCGCGCCGGCGCGGATGTTGCGGCCCAGGTCGATGCGCCACAACCGGGTGCCGGTGAGGGTGTACGCGTCGACGTAGACGTTGCCGGTGTAGCCGGACTGGGAGTTGTCCTTGGCGTTCGACGGATCCCACTTGAGCACGATCTCGTAGCTGCCGTCGCCGTTGAGGTCGCCGACGGAGGCGTCGTTGGCGCTGTAGGTGTAGCTCTCCCCGCTGGGGGTGCTGCCGCCGGCCGGGACCTGCAACGGCACGTCCAGGTAGCCGTTGCCGAACTGCAGGGCGGGCGCCGACGCCGCCTGCTCGGCGCCGTCCACCACGGCCCGCACGGTGTACGCCGAACCGGCCGCCGCGCCGCTGTCGAGATAATTGGTCGCCCCGGCGATCGGGCTGGAGTTGACCCTGGTCGAGCCCCGGTAGAGATTGAACGCCACCCCGGAGGTCTCGGTGCCGAGCAGCCGCCAGGAGACCAGGTTGCCGCTGCCGGAGCGGACGCTGACGAGGCCCCGGTCGAGGTTCTCCATCTGCATCCCGCTGCCGGTCGGCGGTGGTGTGGTCGGTGGCGGTGTGGTCGGCGGTGGTGTGGTCGGCGGTGGTGTGGTCGGGCCGTCGGTGGGTGGCGCGCCGGTGCAGGTGACGCCGTTGAGCGCGAAGCTGGTCGGCGCCGGATTGCTGCCGGTCCACGAGGCGTTGAAGCCGAACGCCGCGGTGCCGTTGGTCGCGATGGCGGCGTTGTAGTCGACGTTGCGCGCGGTGACCTGCGCGCCGGACTGGGTGACGGCCGCGCTCCACGCCTGCGTGACCTGCTGCCCCGCGGCGTACGACCAGGTCAGCGCCCAGCCGTTGAGTGAGTCGCCGAGGTTGGTGACGGTGACGTTGGCGCCGAAGCCGCCCTGCCACTGGTTGGTGACCTGATAGTCGACACGACAGCCGGCGGCGGCGGCCGAGGCGACGACCGCGCCGACGGTGCCGGCCACGACGGCTGCCGCCGTCGAGGCGGCGAGCACGATCAGCCGTTGTCTGGACGGGTGCATGAACTGCCTCCGGGGATCCGGTGACGACCGCTGCTGTCCAACCGGCCCTGCCCGGGAAGCACGGTGGACCCTCCCGTCGCGACGGCGACGGACGGCGGTCTGATCGGGGGTGAACGCCCTGGAACTCACGGATCCGACTCAAGCCGCATCGTAGGGCAAGCGCTTTCCGGTCCGCAACATCGACGACCGTTACTGCCTTCCCGGCGTCGACCCGCCGCCGGAGATCGGGGCGATCTGCACCGAGTACGGCATCTGGCTGCACATCGACGCCGCGTACGCCGGCTCCGCGGCCGTCTGCCCCGAATTGCGCTGGTCATACGCCGGCCTGGAGTACGCCGATTCGTACTGCGTCGACCCGCACAAGTGGCTGCCCACCGGCTTCGACTGCGACGCCTTCTGGTTGGCCGTGCGGCGGGACGGCTGTTCGCCAGCGGCACCGCCTTGCCGATCATGGAGTTGTGGTGGGCAACAAAAACCCCGTAAGTCTACAAGTCGGGCACCACAACTCCATGATCGGCGACCCACACTCCCCCCACTCCGCGATCTTGCGCTTTCTGTCCCGACACAAGGGGCATTCCTGCCCAGGTCGACATCCGAAGGCGCAAGATCGGCGCGGGTCGGCTGCTCAAGCAGGTGACCAGGTCGGGTTGGGACGGGGCAGGACCGGGGGGGTCAGCGTGGGTGTCGCGTACCCGAGATGGCCAGATCGGCCGCGCTCGCGTCGGCGGGCGCAGCATCCGTTGCGCCGGCGGGGGTGCCAGGGGAAGCGCTCGCGGCCTCGGCGGCCAGGGCACGGGCCCGGCGGGTTCTCCGCAGCGCTCGCACAGCCAGCACCAGCGCGGCCAGCCAGCCGGCGGCCAGCAGGGCGTACAGCGTCGGGCGGACCGGGCCGTCCAGCTCGGCGGACCGGATCAGGGTGCGGGCGTTGGTCAGCACGATCACGCCGCCGACCGCCGCGCCGAGCAGTTGGGCCGGCACGATGCGCACCAGCCAGGCGGCCAGCGGGGCGGCGATGAGCCCGCCGATGAGCAGCGCGGCGACGGTGGGCAGCAGGAACCCTTCGGTGCCGAGCCCGATCAGGAAGCCGACGCTGGCGGCGCCGGCGACCACGAACTCGGCGGTGTCCACCGAGCCGATCACCTTGCGCGGCTCCAGGCGGCCGGACACCAGCAGGGCCGGGGTGGCGACCGGACCCCAGCCTCCGCCGCCGGTGGCGTCGACGAAGCCGGCGACCAGGCCGAGCGGGCCGAGGAAACGGCCACGTAGCCGCCCGCCGATCCGATCGGTGCGCAGGGGGCGGGCGAAACGGACCAGCAGGTACGCCCCGAGGGTGAAGAGGATGCCGGCCATCCACGGCGCGGCCGACTCGGTGGAGATGGAGCTGAGCAGGGTGGCGCCGACGAACGCGCCGATGGCACCGGGCAGCGCGATGCGGGTCACCACCCGCCAGTCGACATTGCCGAACCGCCAGTGGGCCACCCCGGCGGCGAGCGTGGTGCCGATCTCGGCCAGGTGCACCGAGGCCGAGGCGGCGGCCGGGGCGACACCGGCGACCAGCAGCAGGGTGGACGAGGTCAGCCCATACGCCATGCCGAGCGAACCGTCGACCAGCTGCGCGACGAGCCCGACCAGAGCGAGGACCAGCAGCTTGCGCACGAGCGCCCCCTGACTTTTCGGCATCTCCTATCGACTTGGTCGACAATGCGGCACCGGACTGCCAGGGTCAAGCCCCCGATCGGTGGATGGGACGCCAGCCGCCGACCCAGGCCGAAACGCGGACGCAGGCCGAAACGCGGCGGCGAGGTGCCGGGTCAGATCCAGGCGCGCGGGTCGGCGGCCAGCTCGGTGACCCGCGCGGGCAGCGTGCCCGCAGCCACGTCGGCGACGCTGACCAACTCCAGGATCTCCCGCTCGCTGGCCCGCAGGGCGATCCAGACCTCCTGCAGCGCACGGGCCGGGCCGTGGTAGCCGAGTTGCTCCGGGCGCTGTCCGCGTACGTGGGCGAGCGGGCCGTCGATCACGCGAATCACCTCGGCGAGGGAGATCTCCTCGGCCGGGCGGGCGAGCCAGTAGCCGCCCTCCGGGCCGCGCTGGGCGTGCACGATGCCGCCCCGGCGCAGCTGCAACAGGATGCTCTCCAGGAACTTCGGCGGGATCTCCTGGGCTCGGGCGATCTGGTCGGCCGTGACCGGCCGTCCGCGCCCGGGGCCGCTGGCCGTCGCGGCGAGTTCCGCGGCCGCGCGGAGGGCGTAGTCGACCCGGGCGGAAAGGCGCATGTCGGCAAGGTTAGCCCGGTGACCATCCGGCCGTACGGGCGGCCCTCAGCCGATCATCAACGTCGCCGGTGAGGTGCGTCATGATCCACCGTCGGGTGGGGCCCGAAGTGCCTCGGCCAAGCGTCCTTATGCTGGGCGGGGAGTACGACTGTCTGACCCTTTGGGCGGCCTCCAGAAACATATTGATAAACACCCGGATCAGCTCGGGGGGAAGGCAACACGATGACCGATGTCGCCACACGCATCTGGGATGGCATGACCATCCCGGTCGCCGGCACCTATCGTCTCGATCAGGCGCACAAGCGGATCGGTTTCCTGTCCCGGCACATGATGGTGAGCCCGGTGCGCGGCGAGTTCGCCGAGGCATCCGCGCAGGTCTTCGTGGCGGAGGATCCGCTGCTCTCGTCCGTGACCGCGACCATCGAGACGGCGAGCATCACCACCGGCAGCCTCGACCGGGACACGCACCTGAAGAGTGCCGACTTCCTCGATGTGGAGCGCTACCCCACCCTCGAATATCGAAGCACGGGCATCGAATGGAAGGGCAACGAGGACCCCATCTTCCAATGGGCGCGGTTGCGTAACCACCGGCTCGGCGGACGAGGCAGAAGTCACATTTCCCCGCCGCAGTCGGACTCGGCGCCGGGACGATTCGTCCTCACCGGCGAGTTGACCGTGAAGGGAATCACCCGGGCCGTCGACCTGCAGGTGAATTTCGGTGGCGCTCGTCAGGATCCGTACGGGCAGAACATCTTCGGTTTCAGCGCGACGGCCGAAATCAACCGCGAGGACTACGGTCTGCTGTGGAATGTCGTCCTGGAGAGCGGTGGGGTGCTGGTCGGCAAAACCGTGCAGATCGAGATCGCCGGCGAGGCCATCCACCAGCCCTGATGTGCGCATCCCCGCCAGGTGCGTACCTGGCGGGGACGGGGCCGAGCGGGCTCAGGCGCCGACGCGGCGCAGCAGACCCTCCTGCACGGCGCTGGCGATCTGCCGGCCGTCGGTGGTGAACATCCGGCCGGTGGCCAGCCCTCGCGCGCCGGACGCCGACGGACTCCAGCAGTCGTAGAGGAACCACTCGTCGGCGCGGAACGGCCGGTGGAACCAGAGGGCGTGGTCGAGGCTCGCGCCGACCACACCGCCCGGCCCCCACACCTCGCCGTGTACGGACAGCACCGAGTCCAGCAGGGTGAGGTCCGAGGCGTAGGTGAGGGCGCAGGCGTGCAGCAGCGGGTCGTCGGGCAGTTTGCCGTCGATGCGCATCCACACCCGCTGGTGCGGGTCGGCCGGCCGGTCACCGGGGCGGACCCAGCCGGGCTCACCGACGTAACGCACGTCGATGGGACGCGGGATCTGACCCCAGATGCCCAGCCGCTCCGGGTAGCGGGCCAACCGGTCGCTCATCGTCGGTACGTCCTGCGGGGCGGGCACGTCCGGCGGGGCCGGCGCCTGGTGGTCCAGCCCCTCCTCGGCCCGCTGGAAGGACGCCGACATGAAGAAGATCGGCTTGTCGTGCTGGAGGGCGACCGCGCGGCGCACCGAGAAGGAGCGACCGTCGCGGATGTTCTCCACCTGGTAGGCGATCGGTTCGGCCGGGTCGCCGGGGCGGACGAAGTAGCCGTGCAGGGAGTGCACGAACCGCTCCGGGTCGACCGTGCGGCCGGCGGCGACCAGGGCCTGACCGGCTACCTGGCCGCCGAACACCCGCTGCGGGCCGACCCGGGGGCTCATCCCCCGGAACGTCATCTCCCCGGTCGAGTCGAGGTCCAGTACCTCCAGCAGCTGGTCCACCGCCGCCTGGCCGACCGCGACCCGACCGTCGCTCACTGCAGTGCCCGCGCCGACGCGGCGTCGACCAGCGAGCCCAGCTGGTGGACGCGCAGCGTGTTGGTCGAGCCGGGGGTGCCGGGCGGGCTGCCCGCCACGATCACCACGTAGTCGCCCGGGTTGGCCCGGTTGAGGCCGAGCAGCGCCTGGTCGACCTGGCGGAACATGTCGTCGGTGTGCTGCACGAACGGCATCAGGAAGGTCTCCACGCCCCAGGTCAGGGCGAGCTGGTCACGCACCTCGGGGACCGGGGTGAAGGCCAGCAGCGGCAGGTCACAGTGCAGCCGGGAGAGCCGTCGGACGGTGTCGCCGGTCTGCGAGAAGGCGACCAGGGCCTTGGCGTTGATGGCCCGGGCGATCGACGAGGCGGCCACGGTGAGCGCGCCGCCGTGGGTACGCGGGTCGTGCTGCAGCCGGGGCACGCCGATCGAGCCGGACTCGGTCGTCGTCACGATCTTGGCCATGGTGCTGACCGTCAGCACCGGGTACTTGCCGACGCTGGTCTCGCCGGACAGCATCACCGCGTCCGCGCCGTCGAGCACCGCGTTGGCCACGTCGGAGGCCTCCGCCCGGGTGGGGCGGGAGTTCTCGATCATGGAGTCGAGCATCTGGGTGGCCACGATGACCGGCTTGGCGTTCTCCCGGCACAGCTGCACGGCCCGCTTCTGCACCAGCGGGACCTCGTCCAGCGGCATCTCGACACCGAGGTCACCGCGGGCGACCATCACGCCGTCGAAGGCCAGCACGATGGCCTCGAGGTGCTCCACGGCCTCCGGCTTCTCGACCTTGGCCAGCACCGGCCGGAACACGCCCTCCTCGGCCATGATCCCGTGCACGAGCTTGATGTCCTCGGCCGACCGGACGAAGGACAGGGCGACCAGGTCGACACCGAGCCCGAGGGAGAAGCGCAGATCCTCGGCGTCCTTGTCCGACATGGCGGGAACGCTGACCGCCACGTTGGGCAGCGAGACGCCCTTGTTGTTGGAGACCGGACCGCCCTCGGTGACCAGGCAGCGGATGTCGTTGCCGGTGACGTCGGTGACCTCGACGGCGACCCGGCCGTCGTCGATCAGCAGGCGGTCACCGGGCTTCACCTCCTGCGGCAGCTTGCGGTACGTGCAGGAGACCCGCTCCTTGGTGCCGACGATGTCGTCGCCGGTGATCACGACCGAGTCGCCGGTGCGCCACTCGTGCGGGCCGTCGGCGAACCGGCCAAGCCGGATCTTGGGCCCCTGCAGGTCGGCGAGGACGGCCACCGGCTTGCCGGCCGCCTCGGACGCCTCCCGGACCAGCCGGTAGACCGCCTCGTGATCGGCGTGGCTGCCGTGGCTGAAGTTGAGCCTCGCCACGTTCATACCGGCCTCGACGAGGCCCCGGATGCGCTCCGGGGACGAGGTGGCGGGGCCAAGAGTGCAGACGATCTTCGCGCGGCGTGTCACGCCCATCAGGCTAGTCTCTCCTTCGGGTCGGATTCGTGGCCGACCCCTTGCAGGCAGCGGAACAGGTGTCCAACGACGCGCGGTGCACGTCGGGCCGGCGGGCAGAACCGCACCGGGAACGTTGTGGCGACGGGCAACGGCGACCGCGCGCCCGGAATCGTACGCCTCCGCCCGCGTACACCCTCGGGGTGCTCCCGGCGGCGGCTCACCCGCGGTGCCCCGACGGGGGCAGGGTGGGCACCGCGGTGATCAGGTCGCGGGGGTCGTAGTGCCGCTTGGCCTGCCGCAGGCGCGCCCAGTTCGGGCCGTAGGCCAGCCGGACCCGGTCGGTCTCCTCCGGGGCGAGCAGGTTCGGATAGCCGCCGGGCAGGGCGAGCGGTGCGAGGGCCGCCGAGGTGTGCTCGGCCCAGTCCCGGTGCGGTCCGGCCTCCTCCCCCGGCGCCCAGACCGCGATGATCTCGGTGAGCACGTGGTCGGTACGCAGGCCGAACGCGGTGTCGGCGAGCCCGACCCGGGTGGCCGCGCCGTGGAAGTGGTGCAGGGCCACCGCGGAGTGCGGCGAGCTGACCTGCCGGGCGGCGTCGACGAGTGTGTCCACGGCGCCGTCGGTGAGCCCCGGCAGCCAGCGGGTGCGCAGCAGATAGTGGTTGCCGTCGACCATCCCGCCGTCGAACATCCGCACCGCGTCCGCGTACGGCATCGGGGTGATCTGGTCGACCAGCGGCGTGCCCAGCGCCCGCAGCCGGTCCATCCACGGCTGCCCGGCGTCCAGGTCCGGGCCGCTGTAGAACGGGCAGACGAAGACCACCGGCTCGCCGGCCGGGCCGGGCAGGAAGCCGGCCATCACGGTCAGCTCGTCCGGGGCCTCGGCGAGCAGCGCGCCGTAGCCGCGCAGCACGGCCGGCGCCTCGGCCAACGCGAACATGATCATGCCGGCCAGCACGCCGGGCAGCCGGTGCGCGCGGTAGCGCAGCTCGGTGACCACGCCGAGGTTGCCCCCGCCACCGCGCAGCGCCCAGTACAGCTCGGCGTCGTGATCCGGATCGGCGGTGACCCGACGGCCGTCGGCGAGGACCACCTCGGCACCGAGCAGGTTGTCCAGGGGCAGCCCGAACCGGCCGCACAGCGGGCCGTAACCGCCGGCCAGGGTCAGCCCGGCCATGCCCACGTCCCGGACGGTGCCGGTGGGCACCACCAGGCCGTACGGGTGGGCGGCGGCCAGCAGACCGGCCGCCGTCACCCCGCCGCCGACGGTGATCGTGGCCGTGTCCGCGTCGATGTCGACAGCGCGCAGTCCGGTCAGGTCGAGCACCACACCGCCGTCGCGCAACGCCCGCCCGGCCCAGTCGTGGCCGCCGGAGCGGACCGACACCGGCAGGTGGCACCGGGCGGCGACGCGGAGCACGCCGGCGACCTCGTCGGCGTCCAGGCACTCGGCGACCAGCGCGGGCGAACGGTCCACGGCGCCGTTCCAGAGCCGGGTGGTGGTGTCGAAGGCGGGATCGCCCGGCTCGTGCAGCCGGTCACCGAGCAGGGCGCGCAGCCGGGCTGCGGCGGACGCGACGTCGGGGCTGGCGGCGGAGATCATGGCGACTCCTCGACCGGGGCCGACCAGTGGCGCCGGGTACGCCCCGGCGGCGGCCCGCGCAGGGCGCGACCGTAGCACCGGCGGGCGGCCGGACGCCGTCACCATCACGACAGCCACCGATGGACCGCCAGGTCAGCTCTGAGTCTTCACCAGCGGGAACTCCAGTGAACCGGCCGGGCAGAGGAAGGTCAGCACGTCCACCCGGTAGAGACCGGCCTGCACGGCCGGATCGGCTTCGAGGACGCTGCGGACGTCGTCGACACTGCCGGTGCGGGCCAGCCCGAAGCCGATCGGCGGGTCTGGGTTGCGGGCCGGCCCGTCCACCGAGCCGGCGACCAGGATGATGCCGCTGCGCTGCAACGCCTGCATGTGCTCGGTGTGCTCGGCCTGCAACCGTTGCACGGTCTCGGCGGGCAGGGCCCGTCCGGCCGCGCCGGGATAGATCACGATGCACTCGTACGTGTCGAGCGCGAAGTTGAGCTGCGGCACTCCCGCCATGGGTGCTCCCTCCGCCGTCGCGCCGGCACGTACCGGCCCGGCCGGTGTCGCCGGCACGAGCCCCAGCGTCGCACGCCGGTGCCGGCCGTACGGGTCGCTCGGCGCAACTGACCCCGGTCGGGTTGGCGCCGGGCATCGACGATCGATGCGGACGTCGACCCGTTGGTCCACCCGGTCGGGGTGCCGTGACCGACTACGGTGGACGATCCGGGCGGCGGGCCTTTGGGAGGTCGGGATGGGTGACGACGAGCCGGCGGCGGGCGCGCTGCCGTACGCCGAGGTGACCGACGAGGCGTACGCGGCGCGGGCCGCGGCGGGCTTCGCGGTGCGCGAGTTCGAGTTCGCGGTGCAGCTCAGCGGGCGGTGCCCCCGCTGCGACCACTCGATGACCAGCACCCTCGTCGACGGGCTGTACCGGCGGGACGCCTCGGTGGTGGCGTCGGATCCGGACTACCGCACGGTGCTCTGCGAGTGCGAGGCCGACCATCCGGCCCGGCCGCTCGGGTTGCGCGGGTGCGGCGCGCACTGGACGTTGCGGCTGGAGGTCGAGGCATGATCCGGCTGCGTCCCGGGCCGCCCGCGACCGTCGCCGACCTGCGCCGCGCCCAGCAGGTGGCGGGTCTGCTGCGCGGCGAGTTGGAGCGGGTGCGTGCGGCCGCGGTGGCCTGGCGCAACGGTCTCGGTGGGCTGCTGGTGGCGTTGGTCGGGTTCAGCCTGATCCGGGGCCGCACCGACGTCACCACCCTCGCGTCCGGCTGGGGGACGCTGGTCGGGGTGCTGCTGCTCGCCGCGCTGGCCGCCGGCGTGGGCGGGGCGTTGGCGCTGCTGCGCGCGGCGCACGGCCGGTTGACGGTGACCCCGGTGGCGGACCTCCCGCCGGCCCCGCTCGGCGACCATCTGGAGGCCCTGGCGGCGGTCCGGTTCCTGCGCACCGGGGTGTGGCTGGTGCTGCTCTGCACCGCACTGCTGGTCGCCGCCGTCGGGGTGACCTGGTACGCGCCCGGTGCCTGACCGGGGCTCGTCAGGGGCCGAGGTGGGCGTAGCCCGCCCACACGTCGGGTAGCCCGGGCAGGGCGGCGCGGAGCTGACGGACCGCCTGGTGCAGGGCCGCGGCCGCCCGGTCCGGTGCGATCCCGCCGGGCACCGCCAGGCCGTCGTACACGTCGGCGCAGAGCCGCACGGTCAACGCGTCCGAGATGGACCAGAGCGCGCCGATGACCTGCCGAAACCCGGCGAGCTGGAACGCGGTGCCGAGGGTGAGCGCCTCGTCGGGCAGGGCCGCCCCGCCGCGTACCGTCTCGCAGGCGGAGAGGACGGCCAGCGCGGCCGGGTTGCCGGCGGAGCGCCACAGGTCCCGGACGTGCAGCGCGCCCCCGGCCAGCGCGAGGCGCCCCCAGGCCGGTGCCCGCAGGTCCTGTGTGCCGTGACAGGACAGGTGGACGACCGGCTGGTCGGGCAGCGCGGCCAGCACCGCCGCCGGGGTGGCCGACGGGCCGAGCAGCGAACGGACCCGGGGCACGTGCCGGCGGACGATCTCCTCCTCCCGGCCGACGCCGGGCAGGTCGGCCAGACCCGGGGTCTGGGGCATGCCGACCACCAACGCCGAGTCGACCGGTTCGGGTCGGGGCGGTGCGCCACGGCGGGCGTGCGCCAGCGCCCGCAGCGAGGCCGTGTACGACGGCACCACCCGGTCGAGCACCCCGTCGCCGCCGTCGAGCGGGCCGGCCGCGTGCAACGGCAGCAGGGTGAGCAGCCCGGTGGGGCACCACCACAGTCGTGGCCAGCCCGCGTCGGGCTGGGCCGCTCCGGACGGGGCCGCCTCGGGCAGGGCCGCCTCGAGCACCGGTGCGGCGACGACCCGCCACAGCCAGTCCACGGTGCGGCCGACCTCGGCACGTGCCGCCGCTCGACGCCGCTGCGTCTGCGGCTCCGAGGCGTCCGGCGCCGCCGGGCCGGTGAGCACCGCGATCGCGGTCAGGAAACCTGCCGTCCGGTCGACCAGCTCGGCCAGGGTCAGCTCGGGCAGCGGCACCAACTCGACCCGACCGTCGGCGACGACAAGCGCGTCGCAGCGCCGGGCGGCCACGTTCACCAGCACCACGGGACCGCCGACGGCGGCACCGGCCAGCGCGGCGAACGGCGGCGGGCGGAGGAAGTCGGCGAACCCGGGCCGGTCGCGGATCTCGGCCAACAGGTCGCGCCGGCGGACGGCGAGGTCGTAGCGCCGCTCCGGGGCCGCCCCCGCCCCGCCCGGCGGTGACACCGCGCCGGACGGCGGCGACACCACCCCGCCCGGCGGTGACAGCGCGCCGGACGGCGGCACGACGAAGTCGTCGAGGGCGGCCTGCACCTCGGCGAGCCGAGCGGCCAGGCGGGGTGCCTGGGCCCGCAGTGCGGCCAGGTCGGCGCCCGCGTCGTGGGCCCGGGTCAGCAGGACGCCCCGGCCGTACTCGAGCAGCTCGACCGCGCGCCGCGGCCGGTCGAGGGCGATGGCGACCGCCGCCGCGTCGCTGGCCAGGCCGGGAAACAGGCCGAGCAGGCGGGCCTGGTCGTCGGGGTCCATGCCGTGCCAGGCCACCAGGTCGATCAGCTCGATCGCGGTGGCGTACCCGTCGAGGGCCGCCGGCAGGTCACCGGCCGCCTCGGCGTGTGCCGCGTACCGGCTGGCCGCACTGGCGCGCAGCAGCGACGGCGCGGCCTCGACCTGGGCGGCGGCGCGCAGCACGGCGGTCGCCTCGGTCAGCGCGGCGGCGCGCAGCACGGTGGTCGCCTCGGCCAGCGCGGTGGCACGCGGCACGGCGCTCGCCTCGACCAGTGCGGCGGACCCGTCGGCCTCGGCCTCGGCGACCGCTTCGAGGGCGGTGGCGAGGTTGCTCAGGCACATGGTGCGGGCGGGATGCTCGGCGGACAGCGCGCCGACCGCACCCCGGAACGTGGCCAGCATGGCCTCGGCGTCGGCGTCGGCGCGTCCCGCCCGGAAGCGCAGCAGCAGGGCGTTGCCGAGGTTGGTACGGATCCGGTGCCGGTCCACGCCCACCAGGGGTCGGTCATCCAACCGCTTCAGCAGACCGATCGCCTCGTCCAGTGCCGCCGGGTCGTCGCGCAGCGGGTGCCGCAGCAGGTGGGCCAGGGCGAGGGTGGCCAGCGTCTGGACGTACTCGGACGGTTCGGCGTCCCGCTCGGCCAGGTCGGCGGCCTCGCGCAGCGCGGTGACCGCCGCGTCGGAGTCCCGGGCGACGCCGGCCGCGACCTCGTCGGCGGGTACGCCCCCGGTGGGCAACGCGCCGTCCAGGGCGAGTTCGACACGGCGGTTCAGCGCGGAGCCGTAGTTGGTCAACGCCGGCAACCGGTCCGGGTGCCCGGCCGGCGCGGTCCCGGTCACCTGGGCCAGCACCTCGATGGCCTCGGTGAGGGTCGCCAGGTCCTGCGTCGAGGCGAACAGGGCCTGCAGCACCAGGCCCAGGTTCGAGCGGTAGCGGGGCAGCAGGTCGGCGTCCGTCGCGACGGCCGCCACCGCGTCGCGCAGCGCCGCGGCGGCCGGCTTCAGCAGCGCCGGTTCCCCGGCGAGGTCGGAGAGTTCGCGCAGCGCGTTGCCGAGGTTGTTGAGCACCTGGTGGCGCAGCGGGTTGCTGCGGGCCAGCAGCGACCCGGCCTCGGTGAGCGCGTCGCAGGCGGCCCGCAGCGCGTCCACCCCGCCCAGATCGAGGTGGCCCCGGCCGAGCGCGTAGCCGAGGTCGGCGAGCAGGCGGGCCCGACCGGCCCGCTCCCGGGTGACGGCGACACCGTCGCGCAGCAGGCGCACCGCCTCGGCGATGTCGTCGACGCGACGCCGCTGCTCGTACCGGGTGACCAGCAGGCCGGCCACGGCGTGGCGTACCTCGTCGCGGTCCGGACCGCCGTGGGTCGACCCGACGGCGGCCGCCGCCCGGTACGCCTCGATCGCCGCGTCGAGGTCGGCCGGGGCGGCGTCGGCCTCATGCCGTACGGCGAGCAGGGCGGCGAGCCCGGCGTGCGCGGTGCCGGCCAGGTCCGGTGCGAGCCCGCCGAACCCGGTCAACGCCGACCGGTACGCGTCGATCGCGGCGTCCCGGTCGGCGGGCGTGCGGTCGCGCAGGAACCGTTCGGCGAGGGCCGTGCCGTGCAGTGCGGCGACCCGGGGATCGCCGCTGTGGCGGGCCGCGTCGAAGGCGTCGACCGCCTCGTCCAGGTCGCCGGGTCGCCCGCGCAGCCGCCACCGGTCGCGCAGCCGCTGCCCCAGGTTGGTGCGTGCCATGGCCCCCACCGGTGCGCTCGCGCCGGCGGTCCGGGCGGCGTCGCGCAGCAGGGTGATCGCCTCGTCCAGGTCGGCCGGGTCGTCGTCGGTCTCGTACCGGTCGCTCAGGACGTTGCCGAGGTTGAACAACCGGACCGGACGTTCCGGGTCACCGACCGGGGTGGACTCCAGGCTCTCCCGGTGCGCGTCGATCGCGGCCGGCAGGGCACGCCGCCGGCCCAGGTGCTGGAACTGGTCGCGGTGCACCTTGCCGAGGGCGGACAGGTAGTGCAGCCGCTCCGGCGCGTCGGGCGGGGTGCCGGCGACCGCCTGCCGCAGCAGCGCCTCGGCGCGGTCGGCGGCCCGGTAGTCGTGGCTGGCCTCCGCCGCGCCCATCAGCAGGACCGCCTCGACGTACTGTGCGCCGGCCGCGTCGTCCGCCGCGCGGGGGTTCGGGAGGCGACGCGGCGGGGCGGGGTCGCGGGGGCCCGGGACGCGGGCCGCACCCGGTCCGCCGACGCCCAGGACGGCCAGCAGCGACGGCGGCACCCGGTGCGGGGCGAAGCGCAGCAGGAACTCGGTGAGCTGCACGGCCTGCGCGAGGTCGTCGGCGTCCTCACCCGGGGGCAGCAGCTGGTAGCGGTACGAGTGCAGGCAGGCGAGCAGGACGACGCCCTCGACGACCGGCTCCGGCAGGGGCCCGTCCGTCGGCGTGGCGGTCACCAGCTCGATGACCGTCTCGGCGTCGCGGATCGCCCCGGAGTCGAGCACCTCGCGGGGGTTCCGGGTGGCCGCGAAGCGGTCCAGCCGCTGCCGCAGCCGGCGTACCGGGTCGGGTCTGAACCGTCGCCACATCGCGCCTCCCCCGAGCGGCCTCGTTCAGAGGTAGCAGACCGGACAGTGGGCACGCCAGGGGTAGCACCACCCCAATTCGCCACCCTGCGGGGATACCTCGGCGCGATTCGGGGATCATCAGCTGGGTGGTGGGTGGCTGGGCTCCCACCACGCGACGACACGATTGGGGAATCCGCGAATGGCGACCGATATCAGTAAGCAGCCCGCGAAGGCGTCCGGCACGTACCGGATCGGCGGCGACGTCACGGTCAACCGGCTCGGCTACGGGGCGATGCAGATCACCGGCCCGGGTGTCTGGGGCGACCCGAAGGACCCGGCGGAGGCGCTGCGGGTGCTGCGCCGGGCCGTCGAGCTGGGCGTGACGTTCATCGACACCGCCGACTCGTACGGGCCGTTCGTCTCCGAGCTGCTGATCCGCGAGGCCCTGCACCCGTACGCCGATGATCTGGTCATCGCCACCAAGGCCGGGCTGACCCGCTCCGGGCCGGGCGACTGGCGTCCGGTCGGCCGTCCGGAGTATCTGCGCCAGCAGTGTGAGCTGAGCCTGCGCCACCTCGGGCTGGACAGCATCCCGCTCTACCAGCTGCACCGGATCGACCCGCAGGTGCCGCTCGCCGATCAGCTGGGCGAGCTGGCGTTGCTGCGCGAGGAGGGCAAGATCCGGCACATCGGGTTGTCCGAGGTGAGCGTGGAGCAGATCGAGCAGGCCCGGGCGATCACCGAGATCGTCTCCGTGCAGAACCTGTACAACCTCGCCAACCGCAGCGCCGAGGACGTGCTGGAGTACTGCGAGCGCAACGACCTCGCGTTCATCCCGTGGTTCCCGATCGCGACCGGTGAGCTGGCCCGGCCCGGCGGCCCGCTGGACGCGATCTCCGCCGGGCAGGGCGCCACGCCCGCACAGCTCGCGCTGGCCTGGCTGCTGCGCCGCTCGCCGGTGATGCTGCCGATCCCGGGTACGTCCTCGGTGGCGCACCTGGAGGAGAACGTGGGAGCGGCCGACGTACGACTCACCGACGACGAGTTCGACGCGCTGAGCAAGGCGAGCTGAGCAAGGCGAGCTGAGCAAGGCGAGCTGACCCGCCGGGTCGGACGCCGCCGGGTCAGTCGGCGGCGTCCGACCCGGAATCCCGGGCGGCCCGCAGCGCCTCGGTCGCCTGTGCCAGCAGCCGGGCGGAGTCGGTGCGCCCGGTCACCTGCAGTTCCACCTCGGTGTCTCCGGCCTGGATCCGGATGCTGGCCTCGGTGCGCTGCTGGTCGACCCAGGACTGCAACAGGTTGAACAACCCCGGAAGCAGCCCCTGGGCCAGCACCGCGATGATCACCGCGTCGCTGAAGCCCGGCCGTCCCCCGCCGCCACCACCCGGACGGACCACCGGCCGGTACACCGGGCTGCGATGGATCCAGTCGAGCAGGGCGACCGGTGGCGGTTGCCGCTGGCGGGGGTTGATGGTCAGCCGGACGGGCAGCCGGGCCTCGGCGTCACGGTCGGTCACGATCTCTCCGGTCAGTTGGTGGCGGGGCGGAAGGTGACGGTGTCCCCGTCGGCGGTGGCGACGCCCGCGACGGTGAACGCGTCCTCCTCGGTGAACGGTGCGCTGCTGCCGAAGTACGTGGTGGTGCCGCTGACCTGCACCTTCCCCTGCGTCTCGTACGGAGTGCCGACCTGGGCGGTGGCCGGGCCGGTCAGCTCGACGGTGAGCTTCGGGTACTCCAGGATCTTCCAGGTCACCTTCTGCGTGGAGCCGCCGTAGTGGCGGAACGGGCAGCCCGGCGGTGCGACGACCGTCTGCTTGGCGCACTCGTCCAACCACGCGCGGACCCGGGCGTCGACGGCCTCGAGCGCCGCCGGCTTGAGCACCGGAGCCAGTTGCAGGGTCGCCGTGCTCTGCCCCGGCCCGACCGTCACGGTCTCGTTCGGCGTCTCGCTGAGCGCGCTGGACGGGCCGCTCGCGGTGTAGGTGCCCGCCAGCAGCGCCAGCGGAGGGCCCTCGGTGGCGCCCGGCAGCTCCACCCCGTTGAGCCGCACCCCGGGGCCGGCGACCGGCGCGTCGAGCTGGCTCAGGCCGCCGCCCAACCGCCAGCCGTGGAACAGCCCCGCGGTGGCGTCGTCGGAGCGGTAGAGGGTCAGAGTGGCGGTCTGCGGCGCGTCGGCCAGCCGGTACGCCACCGTGGCCGTCGCGGTGTCGCCGTCGCGCTCCAGCGAGGTGATCTCGACGTCGGTGGGCGGCTGGTAGCCCTTGCCGCGCAGCAGCTGGGCGAGCAGCTTGCGGTCGGTGACGCCGCTCTGATCGGCCAGGAAGCCGAGCGCGGCGTCGCTGTCCCGGTCGGCGAGCGCGGAGAAATACCCGTCGACCGCCGCCTGCGGCCGGAAGAACGCCCACTGCACCACGCCGAGCCCGCCGGTGCCGACGCAGGCTGCCAGCAGAAGGGCGCCGACCACCAACCAGGTACGCCGGGTGCCGACCGGGCCGGACTGGCCGAACAGCCCCTCGGCCGTGACGGCGGCGGACTCGCCCGCCCCGGCGGGCACACCGGCCACCGACGCCCGGTCCAGTGCGTCGAGCCGAAGCTCGTGCGGTGGGTGGGTGGCGCAGACCGCCTCGTCCCAGCCGCTGCGGCCGGACTCGAACGACAGCCGGCGTTCCAGGATGCGCCGGAGCCCGTCGACGTGCCCGGTGAGCACGGCGCCGAGGTCGGCCCGGTACTCCGCGGCGCGGACGTCGCGGGCGTGCAGCGGCAGCACCACGTACCGCATGGTGAGCAGCACCGGCCAGAAGAACACGAAGACCACGAAGTTGGTGGCCGGGTGCGGGAAGGTGCGCATCAGCCAGGTCGGCAGGGCGTGCGCGAGGGTCAGCGGCAGGCCGACACCGCGGACGAAGGCGCTGGTGATCTCGTCCCCGGTGCGCCAGTGCACCAGCTCGTGGCTGAGCAGCGCGGCGACCTCGTCGTCCGGTTCGGTCAGCACGGCGGTGGTGACCACCACGTGCCGGGCGTACGTGCGGGCGTTGCTCAGGACGGGATCGTCCTCCATGAGCAGCCGTGGCACGGTAGGCAGGCCGAGCCGGCGCGCGCAGTCCTCCAGCACGGGGCGCAGCCGCGCGACCTCACGACGGCTGGGCTGGCGGGCGCCGGAGACCACCAGCAGGCGCGGTTCCAGCAGCACCCGGTAGAGCGTGTAGAGGACCCCGATCAGCGCCGCCGCGCCGACCGTGCCGACCAGGCCGGTGATCACCGCGAAGGGCTCGTCGGCGGACCCCAGCCAGGGCAGCACGAGTACGACGAGGAAGCCAATCAGGAACCCGGCGACGAAGCCGACCACGCCGCCGAGCACCCCGCCGGAGCGGCTGAGGAACGCGTCCAGCAGGGAGCCGATCAGCGGCGCGTCGCGCAGCACCGACGGCACCTGGTCCTCGGTGCCGAACCCGCCGGCGAAGAGCCCGGCGACGGCGAAGGCGAGACCGCCCCAGAACGCCAGGAGCAGCGCGACCGGCAGATAGAACCAGGTGGCGACGAAGGCGCCGAGCACACCCCGCCAGTCCCGCAGGATTCCGGCGCGCAGCCAGACCAGCGCGTTGGGATAGCCGGGTGGCCGGTCGGCGAATCCGCCGGTGGGTGTCGGTGTGTCGGCCGCCGGCGGTTCGGCGGCTCGGACATCGAGCTGCGGCACGGTCGGCGGTGTGCCCTCCGGCGGCGCGGTGTGCGGCTCGGTCATGCCCGCTGCTCCTTCTGACAGGTCGCGTCTCTGTCCGTTTTGGACAGCCGGAGCAGGCTATCGAGGACATCTGATGTCTGCCACACCCTTTCGCGGGATCGTCGTCCACCCGACACTCGCCGCCGCGCGCCCCGTGGAGGTGGCCCCCTGCGGGACCACCTCCACGGACCGGGTCAGAGCGCGAGGCAGTTGGGTCGCACCGGGCCGTCGACCAGGGCGCCGCGCACGATGGTGTACGCGGTGCCGTCGAGCACCAGGCCGAGGTGCCCGACGACCCGCAGCGGGCAGTACGCCTGGATCAGCACGTTCGTCGCCCCGTCGTTGACGGCGGCGTTCCCGGTGGGCCGGACCAGTTCGTCCTGGAGAGTTCGGATGGTGGTGTAACGCACCCCGCCCGGTGTGTCGTCGCCGGCGTTGAGGTCGGCGAGGAACGCCGAGCCGATGGTCATCTGCTGGCAGGCCACGATGCCGGCGCAGCTGCCGAGGCCCAGTAACGCCACGATGTTCGCCACGTAGGTGCCGTACTGCGGTGTGCCCAGGCTGACGTACCGGCCGATGGTGGCGGTGCCGCCGAGCCGTTTGAGGTAGTAGCGGCTGACCAGGCCACCCTCGGAGTGGGCGACGAGGTCGACGGTCGACGCCCCGGTGCTGGCGCGTACCTGCTCGACGTAGCTGGCGAAGGCGCGGGCGGAGGTGGGGATGTCGCCGAGGCCCAGGTTGGGCAGTTGGTAGATGAAGGTCCGGTAGCCGTCGCCGCGCAGGCGGGCGGCGATCGGCTCGTACGCGACGGCGACACCGCTGAGCCCGCCGACCACGATGACCGGGTTGGCGGCAGCGACGGTGGCGGTGGCGACGGTGGCGGTGGCGACGGTGGCGGTGGCGGTGGCGGCGGGCGCGGCGGTGGCCGCGGTGGTGGTCGCGAGGACGGCGGCGGTGGCGAGAGCCAGGACGAGGGCGGTCTTTCGGAGCAGCATGGCTGCACCTCCGGGGGGAGGCACCCGGCGAACCGGGCAGGTGGGTGGGGGTGTCCGGTCGACCGTGCGACGATGATGCCCGCAACAATTCGGAAACGTCAATGACTTGTTACGCGCCGGTAACCCGTTGTCCCGGCGAGGGCGCAAACGGGCATAACGCTGCTCTCCATATCGGACGGAGCCGGTGGCTGGCATGCTGTGGCCGTGGTTGCCGACGAACCTCCCGAGCGCCAGCTGCGGGTGATGCCGTGGTGGCTGGTCCTGGTCGGCCTGCTGCTCGCCGCCGCCCTGGGCTGGCTGGTCCTAGACCTGCTGCTCGCCGAGGCCGACCGGGCCGGCCAGCCGGACGTCCGCGCCACCCTGCGCATCGACGCGATCCGCACCGGGCTGACCGTGGTCGCCGGCACCGGCGGTGGACTGGCCCTGCTGCTGGCCGCGCGTCGTCAGTGGATCGCCGAACGCGCGCAGCGGCATCAGGAGAGCGTCGCCACCCGGGACCAGGCGCACCGTGACCGGGTGCAGGCGCACGCCGAGTCGGTGGCCGAGGCCGCGCAGCGCCACCAGGACCGGCAGTCCGGGGCGGCCGAACACGACGCGGCGGAGCGCCGGCTCACCGAGCTGTACACCCGAGCGGTCGAGCTGCTCGGCAACGACAGTGCGGCCGTACGCCTGGGCGGGCTGCACGCGTTGGAACGCCTCGGGCAGGACAATCCGGCGCAGCGACCGACGATCGTGGCGGTGCTCTGCGCGTACCTGCGGATGCCGGCGCCGAACGACGAGCCGCGCGAGACCGAGGTCCGGCGCACCGCGCAGCGGGTCCTGACCCGGCACCTGCGCGCGGACGGCGCGGACCACTGGCCCGGCGTCGTGCTGGACCTGACCGGCGCCGCCCTGGTCGACGTCGACGCCACCGGCTGCACGCTGGTCGACGCGAACTTCACCGCGGCGACGTTCACCGGCACGACGACCTTCGCGGGTGCGACCGCGAAGGGGCGTCTCCTGCTCGCGGCGGCGGTCTTCGATGACGTGGTCTTCGACGATCTCGACGCCGACGGGGAGGTCGTGCTGGACGGTGCCCGCTTCGGCGGTTCGGCCAGCTTCGACGGTGCCACGTTCGACGGCCTGTCCTGCCGGCGGTCCAGTTTCGCCGGCCCGGCCTCATTCCGGCGGGCGACCTTCGGCCAGCCGACCAGTTTCGACGCGACCCGCTTCGAGGACACCGCCGCGTTCCGGGAGGCCGAGTTCGTCGGTGGGCTGTCGATGGAGCACACCGAGTTCGGCGGGTCGGCCAGCTTCCACGCCGTGCGTTTCGCGAACATGGCGCTGTTCCGCTGGACGGTCTTCGGCGCGGAGGCGCTGTTCGACCATGCCCGCTTCACCGACGCCGCGAACTTCGGCCGAGCCCGGTTCCACGGCATGGCCAGCTTCCGCGACGCGCGGTTCAGCCGGCCACCGCAGGTCGACCAGGCCCGGGCGGTGGCCGATCCCGCTCACCGCTGGCCGGCGGGTGCCGTGGTCGAACGACTCGACGACGACTGGCTGCTGCTGGTCGACCGCTGAGCGGCAGGTCAGCGAGCCGGCGCGCGCAGCCCGTCGAGGGCCACACCGAGGACCCGGTCGCGCTGCTCGGGTGAGGGGAACTGGGCCATGGTGAGGCCGCTGATCAGCCGCACCACGTCGTCGAAGGCGATGTCGTCGCGGACCACACCGGCGGCCTGCGCGCGGCGCATCAACGGCTCGCCGGCGGCGTAGATCTCCGTGCGGCAGCTCTGGAAGATCTCCGAGTCGTGCAGCAACTGCTCGGCGAGCGCCCGCTTGGTGGCGACGTACGCGACGAAGCGGTGCAGCCACGCGACGAGGGCGTCCCACGGGGGCAGCTCGGCCAGGTCCTCGGCGGAGCGGCTCAGTGCCCGGACCTCCTCGACGTACACGGCCTCGAAGAGGTGCCGGCGGGTCGGGAAGTTGCGGTAGAGCGTGCCGATGCCCACCCCGGCCCGGCGGGCCACGTCCTCCAGGGAGGCGGCGGCGCCGTGCTCGGCGAACGCGTCGCGTGCCGCCGCGACCAGGGCGTCGTAGTTGCGCCGCGCGTCGGCCCGCTTGGGCCGCTGCGCGAAGACCTCGGGCATCTGCCCCGCGCTGGTCATGACGTGCGTCACCTCACCTCGGTTGCATCCGGAGGCAACCCTCCGCTAGCTTAGTGGAGGCACCCCTCCGGAAAGCCCGGAGGGAGCCCTCCGCTTAGCTTACCTCGGGATCCGCCCGATCCGCCTGGCCACCCGATCGCCCGGACCCGACAGCTCCGCCCGTCACGGACGACGGGCGACAAACCTCGTTCCGTACCGTAATCAGGGAGTTTTCTCTCGTGACAGTGACCTCCCGACGCGGCTCGCGTCGGCTCACCTTCGGCGTGCTCGCGGCCGGCGCCGGGTTCTTCGCGATGCTCCAGTCGCTGATCACCCCGGTGCTGCCGACCATCCAGCAGGACCTGCACACCTCCCAGAACACCGTGACCTGGGTCCTCACCGCCTACCTGCTCTCCGCGTCGATCTTCACGCCGATCCTCGGCCGGATCGGCGACATGGTCGGCAAGGAGCGGATGCTGGTCGTCTCGCTCGCCGCGCTCGCGCTCGGCTGCCTGCTGGCCGCCATCGCACCGAACATCGGCGTCCTCATCGTCGCCCGCGTCGTGCAGGGCATCGGCGGCGCGGTGTTCCCGCTCTCGTTCGGCATCATCCGCGACGAGTTCCCCGCCGCGCGGGTCTCCTCCGCCGTGGCCGCCATCTCGGCGATCGTCGCCGTCGGCGGTGGCCTGGGCATCGTTCTCGCCGGCCCGATCGTCACCACGCTGGACTACCGCTGGCTGTTCTGGATCCCGATGGTCGTCGTCGGCCTGACCGCCGTCGCCGCGCACCTGTTCATCCCCGAGTCACCGGTGCGTACCCCCGGGCGCATCGACTGGCGCGCCACCCTGCTGCTCTCCGGCTGGCTCGTCGCGCTGCTGCTGCCGATCAGCCAGGGCGCGGCCTGGGGCTGGACCTCCACCCGGGTGCTCGGCCTGCTGGCCCTCGCCGTGGTGCTGTTCGTCGGCTGGCTGGTCGCCGAGATCCGCTCGGCCAACCCGCTGATCGACATGCGGATGATGCGCCTGCCCGGCGTCTGGACCACCAACCTGGTCGCCCTGCTCTACGGCGCGTCGATGTTCTCCGTGTACGCGTTCCTTCCGCAGTTCGTGCAGACCCCCACGTCCGCCGGCTACGGCTTCGGCGCCAGCATCAGCCAGGCCGGTCTGCTCATGCTGCCGATGCTCGTCGCGATGTTCGTCGCCGGCCTGATCGCCGGGCGACTCCAGTCCGTCTTCAGCGCCAAGGCGCAGCTCGCCACCGGTGCCGCGTTCAACGTGGCCGCCTCCGCGATGCTGGCCGCCGCGCACGACACCCGCTGGGAGGTCGCCCTCGCGGGCGGCCTGGTGGGTCTCGGCATCGGCCTGGCCTTCGCGTCGATGGCCAACCTGATCGTCGCCAGCGTGCCCGCCAGCCAGACCGGCGTGGCCACCGGCATGAACGCCAACATCCGCACCATCGGCGGCGCGATCGGCGCCGCCGTGGTCAGCGGCGTGATCACCGCCCACCCGCAGGCCAGCGGCCTACCCCGGGAGGCCGGCTTCACGATGGGGTTTCTCGTCCTCACCACGATCGCCCTGGCCGCCGCGCTCGCGGCCCTGGCCGTCCCGTCCGCCCGGCGGGCGTCGGCCGGTCGCCGGCCGACCACCGCGACGATCGTCGAGTCCGAGCTAGCCGGCGAGTTCGCCACCATGCCGGCGACCCGCTGAGGTTCGCTGTCGCAGCCCGGGCGGTTCGCCGCCCGGGTTGCGGCATGCCCGGGAGTACGCTGGCCGCTCCCCGTTCGTCGTCTCCTGGATGTGCCCATGTCTGAACTGCTGACCGCCGAGCGAATCGAAGAGATCGGCTCTCTGGGCTCCGCGAGCCCGGACCCGGCCGCGCTGGTCGCCGAACTGGTGGGTGCCGTCGACGAGGGACGCGTCGCCGACCCCGACGACACCGGGTACGCCCTGCTCGTCGCCGCGGACATCCTGGAGCAGGCGGGTGACCTGGCCGACGCGCTCGCCCTGGCCACCCGCGCCATCGCCGAACAACCCGACGAGGACGCGTACGCCCGAGCGGTGCGCGGCGGACTGCTGCTGCGCCTCGGCCGTACGGACGAGGGCCTGGCCGAACTGACCGAATTGCGCCCGCTGTTGGAGACCAACCCCGACGCCACGTACCTGATCGACGAGCTGGCCGAGTCCGGCCACGCCGAGACGGCCCTGGAGTGGCTCACCGGAGCACTGGACGCGATCCTGGAACGGACCCGGACCCAGCAGCACGAGTCCGGGGACGCCCAGGACGAGGCCGCCGCCATGATCTACGGACTGGCCCAACGCCGGCACGACCTGCGCGAGGAGCAGGGCTTCCCCCACGACGAGTACGACAACCTCGCCGACCGGCTGCGCGCCGCCAGCAACCACGCCCTCGACGCGCTCGACGACGGCCCGGCCACGCTCCTGTACTGGCCGCAGGCCGAATTCGACGCCCTGCTCGTGCGCTGGCCGGCGCTCACCGACAGCTACCCGGCCACCTGGGACGAGCACCGCACCCAGATCGAACGAGCCCTCACCGAAGCCTCCGGGCTGGGCGGCGCCGACCTGGGCGTCGTCGCCGGCACCGTCGAGGGCCTGGCGGCCTTCGCCGGCACTGACCCCATCGACGAGGAAACCCTCGACGAGTACGCGGACAGCCTCGACGAGACGGGCGTGACGGCCTGGCCGCCCGGCCGCAACGACACCTGCTGGTGTGGCTCCGGCGCCAAGTACAAGAAGTGCTGCCTGCCGCGCTCCCGCGACTGAGCGGCGCGCCGGGGCCGGTCCCCTTGAGCGTCTGATGCCTGTGAGTCATATTGATGCCTCACAGGCATCACGCCGTTGGGCCCCTCCACGTCGGCGTGCCGGGGCTCGGTGAGAGAGGCGATGGCGTGACCGCACAGGAACAGCACGAGGCGATCGAGGACAGCCCGGTCGGCTGGGTGGCACAGCACATCCGGCGGTACGTGGAGTCCGACGGTGCCGACGGCGGGACCTTCCACGGCGTACCCTCACTGCTCCTCACCACGCGCGGCCGCCGATCGGGCGCCCTGCGCCGCACCGCGCTGATGTACGGCCGCGACGGCGACACCTACCTGCTTGTCGCGTCCAACGGGGGCGCGGCACGGCACCCCGCCTGGTATCTGAACCTGAGCGCCGACCCGACGGTGGAGATCCAGGTCGGCGCGGAGCGGATCGTCGGCCGCGCCCGGACCGCGACCGGCGAGGAACGCGTCCGGCTGTGGCCGGTGATGACGAAGGTCTTCCCCACGTACGCCCGCTACGCGAAGGAGACCGACCGCGAGATCCCGGTCGTCGTCATCGAACGCCAACCCACCATCGATTAAGGAAACCGGATGACCGGAAGGTCGCCGCCATCGCCGTACGCCTTACCCTCGCTGGTCAGCACCGAGGCGTCATGCTCCAAGACCGCCAGAACCGCGGCAGCGAGGTCAACCCGACCGGTAACGACGCGCCAGTACGCCAACTCCTGCCAGTCCTCACCCCAGGTGGGCAATACCGCGCAGGCGGGACGTTCGAGCAGTCGGTGCAGCAGCTGTCGATCGCCCGGATCATCCACCAACGCCAGCACTTCGGCCACGACCACAGCCGGAACACCGAACCGGACCCCGTCGTGGGCCACCTCGTGGATGGGTTCGGCGACATCCATGGAGCCAGCCACGTAGGCAAGCAACGCGGACCGGTCCAGTATCAGCCGAACCGCCGGCGCATCGGGACTCATCATGCCGCCGGGGCCTGGCTGCCCGTGCCGTCGAGCATTTCCGCTGCCGCGCGGCGGGAACGGTCCCGCAGTGCGGCGCGTCGACCAGGCGACCATTCCTGCTCGACTTGAGCGCGTTGGGCACGGGCGCGTGCCTGTCCCTCCGAGGTCACGGTCATGCCCCGGCGGGCCAACTCGGCGTCGAGATCCTCAGCACGCATCCGTGCCCGGATCGTGTCGACTACGTATGCGCTGGCGTTGGGCTCACGCTCCAAGCGCTCCGCCACGTCCTGAGGAAGCGAGAATGACTTCTTGCTCACCGATCCGGTCATACCAGGGAGCCTATCGGATCGCACCAAGGGTCGCGAGCGACACGCGCACCCGTACGTCGATTGGGCTGGGCGCAGCTCACCTATGTCGCTACTTCAAGCAAGCCACGCGACAACGCATCCGCCCGCACATCGTGCAACGGAATCAGACTGTCGCCCCGCCGCACCTTCCATGCGCTCCACCCGTTAATCGTTGGCTTACCGGTTGCAGTCGATCCTGCCGGGGACGGTGACTCGAACGCCTCCCCGCTCTCCAACTCGATCTGTCCGGCTTCGTTGACATGCGCAAGGTAACGATCGCGTTTGTAGGTGAGTACCAACTCCTCACCAGCGCTGAGCGCCCCAACATAGACCAGTCTGGCAACCGTAACGCCACCGAAGTGAGCCCGGGTGCGTCTGGCGACGGCAGCAGAGACGCGCTGGCTGGGGAGAGCGACCGGAACGTCCAACTGCTCGGCTATCTCCCGCGGAACAGTGGGCGGCAGGATGAAACCGAGCCGCTTCGGCTCCCAGATGATCTCGCACAAGCGCTCGTAGAGCTGCTGCCGCAGCTCGATGGCTGACATATCGAAGCGGGGCACAGGATGGAAGATCTTCTCCAGTCGATACTTTTTGACCACTCCCTCAGTGAAGGGTCGGTTGCGTTCCTGGGTCGACTTGTGCAGCGACGCCGCTAGGTGATTCTGGCCGCGATACCATTCGATCTTTTGCTCATACGGCGCGTCCTGATAGCTGGCGTTATGAGACTTCCTCAGCAGCAGCAGCGCCCCAATCCGATTGCGCTGCACCCGGAAGACCGACTCGGTCTTAACCTCGGGCTGGTGGCGTTCGAACTTGTTCGCCCAGATGTGCTCGATTTCGAATGGCTCGTCCTTGTTTAGATACCGAGCGATCTCGTTCGGTCGGCCACACTCGGTCTCCACGAAGGCCGTCAGCCGGGCGAGGAGATACCTGACCTGAGACCGGTTGTCCGCTCGTAGTCCGTACCGCTTGACTCCGGTGAAGTCGACGTCCAGCTCGGCTATTCGCCTGCCCAGTACCTTCGCGACAGCATCAATGTCCGGGCAGGCTCGAAGGTCGAGGATCACCGGCAGGACGTAAGTGTCCAAATCATCCGGCTTTCCGATCCGGTTGTTGACGGCCATCCGGACGAACACCAGGTCGAGGTAGGCCGCAACCAGGAACGCCTTCTCCCGGAACTGGGCGTCGGTGTCGTCAGGGTCGATCGCGGCCAGCAGGAACGGCATCTGGTCGATCTCGTTTCTGGCGTTGTAGAACAGCGGCTCCAGTTTGGGCTCCAGAACGCTCGTCGCCGCGTGTAGTGAGGCGTAACGCTTGGAGAGATGTGCGAGATCGTGTTCGATGAAACGAGCGAAGTCCGGTGCATACTTCAGGTTCATTCGGCGCGCGGCGTTCTCCTGCACCCAGCCGTGGAACGACACCCCAATGTCGGTGACCTCGTCGGCGCTCTGTGCGTACCGGCCGATGAGCAATGCTTGAAGGAACCTCGCCGCTGCCTGCGGGGCGCGGTTGTCGATCCTCGCCAAGACGCCACCCCACGCCTCTCCCAACCGGGGCAGGTTGTGGCCGTTGCTGGCGCGCCGCAGCAGGAAGCTCTTCAACAGATCAGCGGGGCCGAGCTGCACCCCACGGTCGTTCATCGTCTCGAAGATCTCCCAGCCCTGCCGGCGATTGTTAGCGTTGATACCGACGAGGCAGACCCGGTTGAGCAGCCAGTGGATGAAGAGCGGAAGAGCTTCGTCGCGGATCGATTCCGGCAGCAGCCCGTCAAGCTCCTGGCTGCGTTCATAGAGGTTGGTGACCGACGGGCTCGCGTCGGCGGGCAGTGAGAACGGTTTGTCTTCAAAGATCGCCTCAAGAACAGGGGCCCGCTCATCAGAGCGGATCACGTAGGCCCGCTCCCCGTACGAGCTGCCGGCGATGAGCGGCTCCAAGGCGGCAATGTCGCCGTGATACTCGGGACGCTCCGCCTCCACCGCGAGCCGGCGCAAGTGCAACAGCAGCAGGTGCAACGTGGTGATCCGTTGCTGTCCGTCGACAAGCGCCGCCACCTCGTCGTCCTGGTAATAGACAAAGGGCCCGAGGAAGTACGGCCGGTAGTGGCGCACCTCGCGTCGTTCGTGGCCGGGCATCCAGTCCTCAGCAAAGTGGGCAGTCAGGTCGTCGATCAGTGCCTTGACGTCCTTCCGACCCCAGCTGTACTCGCGCTGATACGGATCAAGCCGGAATTTCAAGAGGCTGAACAGCTCCTTGATCGTGAAGCCGTCACCACGAATGGGAGAGTCGGTCACGCCACCACCTTCATCGCCTCAGCATTACGGAGCGGATAAGTTAATTCAGATTCGGCTGTACCTTCGTCGCGGTCAGGGCTTCCGCGATGGCGGCGAACTCCCGTAGCGCCGCTTCCAGATCCTCGACGATCTCGTTCGCAATCACTTCCGGCGGCAGCAGCGCGTCCGCGTCCTCCAGGGAGGCGTCCTTGAGCCAGGTGATGTCGAGGTTCGCCTTGTCGCGGGCGATCAACTCCTCATAGGAGTAGGCCCGGAACCGCTCGGTCTCGACCCGCTCGGCGCGGTCCTTGCCCGGCAGGTAGCAGTCGACGAAATCCTGGAGGTGTTCGCGGCGCAGCGGGTTCTGCTTGAGGGTGAAGTGTTGGTTGGTGCGGAAGTCGTACACCCAGAGTTTCTGGGTCCACGGCTCTTCGCGGGCGCGCTTGCGCTCGAAGAAGAGCACGTTTGCCTTCACCCCGCCTGCGTAGAAGATGCCGGTGGGCAGACGCAGCATGGTGTGCAGGTCGTACTGCTTGAGCAGCCGGCGGCGGATGGTCTCCCCCGCGCCGCCCTCGAAAAGCACGTTGTCCGGCAGGACGACTGCGGCCCGACCGTCGATCTCCAGCAGCGAGGCGATGTGCTGGACGAAGTTGAGCTGCTTGTTGGCGGTGGTGGCCCAAAAGTCGTTGCGCTCGATCTCCCGCTCCTCGCGGGTGGAGCGGCCGTCCTCGCCGATCATGCGGATCGAGGAGCTGCGGCCGAACGGCGGGTTCGCCAGAACCAGGCTGTAGCGGCGGTCCGGCTCCTTGCCGAGCGCGTCCCTGATCGCGATCAGGGAATCGCCGCTGGGCGTGCCAATGCCGTGCAGCAGCATGTTCATCGCGGCGAGTCGGGCTGTGCCGTCGACCAACTCGGTGCCGGTGATCGCACCGTTGGCGAGCCGGCGTCGCTGATCCGGCGTGAGGGAACTGCCGTGGTGCCGCTGGATATGATCGAACGCGGCGAGCAGGAAGCCACCGGTCCCGCAGGCCGGGTCGGTGATCGTGTCGTCGGGGGTGGGCTGCGTGCAGTCGACCATCGCGGCGGTCAGCGCACGCGGGGTGAAGTACTGGCCGGCACCGGACTTGGCGTCTTCGGCGCCCTTGGCGAGCAGCTCCTCGTAGGCGTCGCCCTTGACGTCGACGCCCGCCTGCGACCACTGCTCCTTGTCGATCAGATCGACGATCAGCCGCTTGAGCTTCGCCGGGTCCTGAATCTTGTTCTGCGCCTTGCGGAAGATCGTGCCGAGCGTTCCGCCCTCGCGGGCCAGGCCGGTGAGGATGTGCCGGTACTGCACCTCCAGGGCGTCACCCTCGGCGTCGAGCAGCGTCTGCCAGCTCAACTCGTCGGGCACGATCTGCTCGGGCCGGATCGGCCGGTTGGCCCGCTCATCGGCCATCTTGAGGAAGAGCAGGAACGTCAACTGCTCGACGTAGTCGATCGTCGAAACGCCGTCGTCGCGCAGCACGTCGCAGTAGTTCCACAGCTTCTGCACCAACCTGCGCGAATCCACAGTGCTCACAGCGGCAGTGCCTCCTGCTGATAGTCGTCGCCGGTCACCCTGGTCGGCGGAGCCGCCAGCTCCTTGGGAGCACGCCGAGAGCCCGCCTTCTGCTTCGGCGGTGCGGCTGCACGTTCGGTTTGGATGCGTACGAGCAGTTCCGAGGCCGGCTCGTCGTTGGGGTCCTGCGGCGCCAGCCGTCCAGCGGACGCTTCGGCCAGCAGCGACGTCCGCAGGAGTAAGGCTCTTGATCTCGCCTGCTCAATCTCCCTCAAGAGCCGATCAACCCGGGCGAGACTATCCCTTGCGTGGGCCACGATCGCTTTTTGCTCAACTAGTGGAGGGATCGGAAATTCGACCTCCTTGAATCGAGCTGCCGACAGGTGCGCGATGTTTGTGGTGATCCTAACCTCTTTCAAGAATCGGCGAGCATGCAAGTGCCGTCGAAAAACCAGAAGCGCCCATTCCGGATCCACTCCGGGACTGGCTCGGAATCGGAGGAGGCTGTTCGTGAACGCCACTTCTTTCGGATTGCCTCGATACATCGCAGGTCGACCAAGCAACTCAGGGCTCTGCCCTTCGTTGAGAAGAATGTCACCAACACGAAGCTGGAACTTGTCGAATATGGTTGGCGGGAAATCCATCTCCTTGACATCCGAGGTATCGATACGATCCTCGAACACATTAGCGACGCGGAGATAGGGCCGCATATGCGATCCTCTGTGCCAATCGGGGTGACGCTGCCGCCCTAGCTCCACTTTGCCAGCCTCGCCCACCGAACACCACCGCCAATGCGCTGGAGCGTCCGACGGAACCGCGGTAGTGAGAATTCTCTTTTTTAGCCCTTTGAGCCGGCGAACAGCCACATCTAATTGCTCCCGGCCTGCATCCAGCCGCGACAGCTGACCCCCTAAAAGAGCAACGATCCGCCGTTGTTCGGCGAGCGGAGGAAGCCGAACCGGAATTCGACTCATCGCCGCCTGAGTAAGCTTTAGCCGCGTAGTCCCGTTGGCGAATCCCTTATAATTGAATTGATTCAAGAAGTAGCATAAATAGTTTGGGTCAATCGCCCCCCTCGAGCGCAGGACATGCGCGTGGTTATTTACCCAAGAAGGTCCGGAGATAAGGTAGGCCTTCTTCTTGCTTGGGTTTAAGAATTGAACGCCATCCTCACCAAGCAGAACAAGCTCTTCATCGAAGATTGAGGCGTCGATCGATCCGACTCGGCCAGTCGCTCCATAATATGGAACTGGACCAGCCCGCCCCGCCCGCTCCTTCGCGCTAACTGGCACTCGCATACTATCGAGAACATCAACAAGATTTCCGAGGTCGGCGACGACCCAACCGTAGGGCAGATCGGTCACGCGGACAGCTCCTGATTCAGCTCGTTCAGCAGCGGCTCAGCGCGTTTACCGAACGCGCCTGCGTATCCGTCGATCCCGCCCCGCTCGCTGAACGGCGCCCCCTCCAGATCGTCCGGGGTGATCTCCACGCTGACCGCTATCACGTCCTTGATCCTCTCCAGCCACCACGCCTGATCGGCAGTGAACGTAGCCCCCGCTTGCTCCTGCCGGAGCAGCCACCCACGGAAGCGCTCCTCGACGAGGCTGCGGTAGGGGCGCAGTTCCTGATCGAGCCCCAACTCATACCGGATGAGGCTGACAAGATCCGTCACCCCCCTACTGCCCGCCGAGTCCGCGGTTCGGCCGAGCAACACGTACGACTTCCACAGCGACTCCGGTGTCCATGCCTGCGGCGGTCGGGCGATGCGCGCCGCCAACTCTTTGAGCTGGTCGTACCCGACTCTCCCCCGCCCTTCGAAGAAGACCTGCAACGCCGTAATCTCGTCGCGATGCTGCTCCAGGTAGTCGTGCCAGCTTTTCACGGTGACCTGGGCGCGCTCCTCGGGCGGCACGCCAGCGGCTGAGATCAACTTGTCGGCGTTCACCTCATCGATGGTGATGTCGTGTGCGCGGCGGATCTCCAGGATGCGTTCGCGCAGCAGTGGGTTCGCGGCGAGCGGACGTAGCGCGCCGGCCAGCAGGTCACGGATGGCCTCCGGGCCGGCCTCCTTGGCCGGGTTGAGCTGCTCGGGGGCGACGGCGTCGACCAGGCCACGCACGATTCCGGTGAGCGGCTGGTCGGCGAGTTCGGCCAACTCGGCGCGTTCGTCGTCGGTCAACTGCTGCTCCAGCCTCGCCAGCCGGGCGGCGAGGGTGGCCACCTCGTCTGAGTCGGCGGTCAGGGTGCCGGCCTTCTTCAGCAGGTCGCGCAGGGAGATCTGCCGTTCCGTGTGGCGTTGCAGCGGAACCGCCTCGTCCAGGTCCGCTTCGGTGACCCCCACCGCGTCGACGATGACGAACCGGTCCTTGACCTCGGCGTCGGGCGTGACGGCCTGGAACTCGGCGGCGTCGATGGTGCGGGCGCCGCGACCCTTCATCTGCTCGAAGTAGGTGGCGCTGCGCACCGGCCGAAGGAAGAAGACGCACTCCAACGGCCGCACGTCGGTGCCGGTGGCGATCATGTCGACGGTCACCGCGATGCGCAGCTCCGGGCTGTTGCGGAAAGCCTGGATGAGGGTGTCCGGGTTGTCGCCGCCCTTCCGGGATGCGTACGTGATCTTCGCAGCGAAGTCGTTGCCCCGCCCGAAGACCACCCGGACCATCTGCACGATCTCCTCGGCGTGGTTGTCGTCCCGCGCGAAGATCAGCGTCTTGGGCACGGTCGAGCGGCCGGGGAAGATCTCCTCGAAGAGCTTCTTGCGGAACGTCTCCAGCACCAGCCTGAGCTGGCCCCTCGAGATCACCGAGCGGCCGACCTGGCTTCCGCCGTACGTGAAATCGTCTTCCAGCTCCTGGTAGCGCTCGGCCCTGGTACGGCGGTCGCGCAGCGGCACGACGGTGCCGGCCTCGATATCGGCGCCCTTCTCGGTGATCTCCGTCTTGATCCGGTACACGTCGAAGCTGACGTTGACGCCGTCGGCGACCGCCTGCTCATAGGTGTACTCGGAGACCAGGTTCTGCTGAAAGAAGCCCAGCGTCTGCTTGACCGGCGTCGCCGTCAGTCCGACTACGAAGGCGTCGAAGTACTCGATGACGGCCCGCCATTTGCCGTAGATCGAGCGGTGACACTCGTCGACCACGATCAGGTCGAACGTCTCCGGCGGAAGCTGCCGGTTGTAGGCGACCTCGGCCGGCTCGTCCAGCTCGTAGTCGTCATACGCCCGGTCGTCGAGATCGGGATCCGGCAGGTCGTCGCCGCGCAGGGCGCCGTAGAGCCGTTGAATGGTGGAGATGACCACGGCAGACGAGTCGAGCATGCCGCCACCGGACAGCCGGTCCACGTTGTGCAGCTCGGTGAACTTCCGCCCGTCGTCCGGGGTCTGATAGCCCGCGTACTCCCGCAGGGTCTGCTTGCCGAGGTTGTTCCGGTCGACCAGGAACAGGATCCGGGTGGCACGGGCGTGCTTGAGCAGCCGGTAGCTGCTGGTGAC
This sequence comes from Micromonospora sp. NPDC050695, assembly GCF_040654415.1. Taxonomy (NCBI): domain Bacteria; kingdom Bacillati; phylum Actinomycetota; class Actinomycetes; order Micromonosporales; family Micromonosporaceae; genus Micromonospora; species Micromonospora sp. NPDC050695. The sequence continues at coordinate 3,065 of NZ_JBFAHZ010000026.1, read as the reverse complement.
GGCGGTGAACGTCTTGCCGGCACCGGTGGCCATCTGGATCAGCGAGCGCGGTCGGTCCTCGGCGAGGGACCGCTCCAGACCGTCGATGGCGTCAACCTGAGCCGGGCGCAGGCCGAGGCGATCCAGCGCCGGCATCCGCCGCAGCCGCGCCCGCAAAGTCGGTGCCGCCGGGTCGTCGTCGGCCTCCCGCATCCACCGCGCGAAGGTCTCCGGCCGATGAAAGGCAAAAACCTCACGAGTACGCGGAAAAGGGTCGAGTCGGTTGACGAAGGCGGTCTCGGTGCCCGTGGCGACGTAGCCGAAGGGCAGCGGGTCGTCCCGGCGCCATGCGGCGAGCTTCTGTTCGGCGGTGAGCCCGTTGAGGTAGCGGTCGAGCTGCCCCTCCACGCCACGCGGCGCGGTCCCCTCCCGCTTCGCCTCGATCACCCCGACCAGCCGCTGGTTCACGTAGAGCAGGTAGTCGGCCCGGCCGGTCGCCAGGGTTACCTCGCGGACGACGACGCCGGTGCCCGCGTACAGGTTGATCTGGCTCTCGTCCTGGACGATCCAGCCGGCGGCACCCAACTGCCGGTCGATCTCGACGCGGGTCTGCATTTCGTTGAGCGGTTCGTGGGAGGCGCGCCGGGCGCGGGCAATGAACTCTTCCCGCCGAGCGGCCGACACCTTCGCCGTCGCCTTGCTGTCGAGCGCTGCCTGCTCCGCCTGTGCCGACGGTGCCAAGCTCGCCACCAGGGCGGCGGCCTGCTCACGACGGGCGTCGGCATCCCGGACGGCAAGCTCGGCGGCGACCGTTGCGTCCGCCTGGGCCTGAGCGAGGGACGCCTTGCCCTCCAGCAGCAGCTTGGTCTGGGCCAGCTCGTCCTTGTACCGCTGGATCTCCGCCTGGAGCCCGTCAGCGATGCTCTGCGAAACCTGGCGAGGCGGCGGGGATGGCGGCACGAAACCGAGCGGAGTCCTGTCGCCCGTCAACGCCCTGTGGAACCACACGCCCAACTCGAAGCAGGTGCGCAGCATGTCGAGCGCCGCGCGCACCTCGCCCAGGTGATCGTGTACGGCCTTGTTACCCTGGTCACGGAGGCGGTCGAACGCGTGGTACGTCTCCGCAACCAGCGTGCCGTCGCCGTACAGCGCCTGAACCCGGTGGTAGAAGTCGTTCTTCTGCGGCTTCGCACCGGTGCGGCGGACAAGGTCCTTGGCCAACTCGTCGCCGAAGGCACGGATCTTGAACATCGCCGCCTGCGCGTCGACATAGACGAGCAGCTCAGCGCCCGCGCCGTACCAGACCAGTAGCGGGTGCTCCCTGAGGAACCCGAAGTTGGCGGATTGCTCTGCCAGACGTCGTACCTGTCGAGGATCCACGACACTCCACGTCGCTAGCCGTCGGTGAACACGTCAGGATAGGGAAGATCACTCCTCAGCACAGCCCCCACCACGCGCAGTGACACCTATCCGACATCGTCGCCCGTGATCGGCTGGGCGTGTAGGCCAGCCATCCCACCAGCAAGCCAGGTGGGGGTGTCGCGGCCCGATTCCGTGTGTGGCGCATGAACTACTGGCTAGCCTGGACAGCGCAGGACGCCCTCATCGGGCTCCCGCGCCCGCCTTGGGGCCCGGTAAGCGGGTCCTTCTTGCATCCCGCCCTCATTCCCGCTTCGTCATCGGATCCCAACACCACGAGTGGTAGCACCACGGCTCGGAAGCTCGCCTGCGAGCGGAGGGGTTGGAAGTTCCGTATCTCAGCGGGTGATCCGATAGCCTGGGTCCACAGGCACGGATCGATCCGGTCCGGCTTCGGCGATTCTTTGCATGATCGCTCGCAGGGTATCGGTGGTGAAGCGCTCCGGGTCGATCAGCACGTCGACGGCCACACCGGGTCCGGCCAGCCAGAACGCCTCGGCGGCTCCGATGAGAGCGGAAGTCTCACCGTGCTGGAACTCGATGAGCAGCCAGTCGGCGGGATCGCGCTCGTGATACTCGGCCAAGAATTCGCATAGCTCGGCGAGAGTGCTTAGCTGGTTACCTCGGAGCACGTGCACTCGCAGGTCAACCCGGTGGCCATCCTCGACCTGACGCTCCCAGACACGGGTGGTGACATTGACGTCCCCCCACTCGGAGGCGAAGTCCGATACCAGGTCACCGACCTCCGGCGGCAGATAAGCGATGCGAAAGCCGTCCAACTCGCCACCGCCCCGAGCAGCCGGATCAGGCACGCCGGTCACCCCGCCGCCTCGATCGCCGCCTCCACCTTGTCCAGGTAGTTGAACCACCACTCCCCCTCGTCCGGTTGGGAGGCTGTGGCGAGGAGATTGGCCGCGATCACGAACACGGCACTCACGCCGCCCGCAGTGTTCGCAACCCGTGGTGGATTGCCCGTCGAGACGGCGGCCAGGACGGCTTGCACGTCTGCCGCGGAAACCTCGGCCCACTGTTCCTGGTGGCTGACGTTGCGCGACAACTCGTTGACCTCTTGCATCGATGGCAGGCCATCGTGGACCTCGAACATGACTGCGGCGTTCACGGCCAACGTCAGTTCCACGGCCTTGGTCAGCGTCTCGGGGCTGTTGCCCAAGGCGTCCAAGGCACTGTCGAATCTGTCGGAATCACGGTGAACAGCAGCATCTAGGACAGCTCTGACCAGAGCCTCTACTTGATCATCGATCTTCACGGCCAGGTCCTCCGTCTCGGTGCTTCGCTCTCCACGCCTTGAAAGATCCGGCTGCGGCAGCAGCAGCCAGCAGAGTACCTGCAACCGCCTTGACGGCCGTCGGCAAAAATTCCTGAAAGCTCGCGTACGCCGCAGCTGTGGCGGAGGTCCACCATCCGATCGACTCGCTGCTGAGGTGTTGACGGCGCGGTGCTGGCGGTGCTGCCTGGTTCCGGTTCGCGCTGTCGAGTCGTCGAGGGACCGCAGACCTGATGACTGGCCTCACCGCCACGGGTGGTTGGCGGGTTGTGCTACCACCACCCGTGGTCAGTTTCCGTGCGACACGAGGTCGCGCGGCGCAAGTGGATACACCGTGTGATGGATCGGAGGTTGTTGTCGATGGTGTGATTCCGGGCCAGTG
>NZ_JBFAHZ010000025.1:0-84383 GCF_040654415.1 Micromonospora sp. NPDC050695 | reverse complement strand
ATGACCCGGGCCTGCTCGACGGTGATGTGTCCGTCGGCGAGCGCGTGGCGTATTCCGGGGTTGCCGGTGTCCAGCGCGGTGGCGAGGTCGACCAGTCGGCGGGCGGCCGCGATGGTGAGGTGCAGTCGTTCCCGCAGCCACACCGTGGTGGAGGAGGCGCCCTGCGCGCGGGCGGTGCCCCGACCGTCGACCTCACGGATCAGGGCCAGCTTCACGGCGGCGAGGCGCTGCTCCAGGCGGTGCGCGGCGTCCAGCGCGGCGATCAGCTCCTGCTCGGGCAGCGCCCTGGCGGCCGTGTCGGCGCAGGCCGCGATAGCGTCCTCTGCCTGCGTCAACTCCCCGACCATGACCCGACACTAGAACAGGTGTACGACAAATTTCAGCGACCATGATCGATCTGAAGGCATCGGAGGTGCGAGCGCACCCGACCTCGGCGTGCGGCGGGGCGACCGAATTCGCCCCGCCGCACCATCGAAGCCCTAACCGATGCGGTACTGGTCGCCGTAGACGGCGAACACCAGGGGCGTGTTCAGGTTGAAGTTTCCGTTGGTGAGGAACACCCGCTGGGCCGTGTCGACGCGGGACGTGTCCGAGTGGGCCTCCTCCTTCTTCATCTCGACGACCCGCTCGTCGAGGAACGCGTTGAGCCAGGTCCGCTCGTCGCCGCCCTGGGCCGGGGGCTTCGCGCGGGCGAGGGCGCGGCTGCGGATCTGGCGCATGCCCTCGTACCCGTGCATCACCGCCGCGTCGTAGTAGGCGAACTGGCCGAGTGCCCGGACCCGGTCGTTCTTGCCGTCGCGTACCGACGGGTTGAAGTACACCCGGTCACGTTCGGCCTCCTGCGCGGCCCGGAACACCGAGTCGTTGGCGGCGGTCCGCCAGTCGCGGGGGAAGTTGGGGTCGAGGCCGGCGTGCGAGGCGGTGCCGTTGACGGCGCGCAGCGCCGGCAGGTAGCCGGCCAGCACGTTGCCCGGCTTGGTCCGGGTGTACGCCTCGACCAGTTCCAGCATGTCGCCGGTGCCGGAGCAGAAGCCGATGATGCCGGCGGTGTAGCCGCGCCCGTCGCCGATGTCCTCGATGTAGGAGAACTGCGCGCGCCAGTCGAGCGACGAGTTCTCCGCCGCCGAGACGAGCTGCATGGCGACGTCCTTCTTCGCCGGGTCATCGAGGTTGGTGCCCGCCGGGGTCGTGGGCGTGGGGGTGGGGGTGCTCCCGCCGGGTAGGGTCCACTGCTGGTTGGAGGTGCCGCCGCAGGTCCAGATCTGCAGCCGGGCGCCGTTGGCCGTGCTCCGGTCGGTGACGTCGAGGCACTTGCCGGAGCCGGTGTTGACGAGCGCGCCGCTGCTGGCGGTCCACTTCTGCGCGCCGGTGCCGTTGCAGTCGTACAGCTGCACCTTCGCGCCGTTGGCGGTGGACGCGGCGGTGACGTCGAGGCATTTGCCGAGTGCCCGGACGGAGTTGTCGGTGTTGCCGACCGTCCACGTCTGGGCGGCGCTGCCGTTGCAGTCGTAGAGCTGCACCGCTGTGCCGTTGGCCGGGTTCGCCCCGGCGACGTCGACGCACTTGCCGGCGAGGCCGGTGATCGGGCCGGCGGTCGCGGCGCTGGCCGACGGGAGACCGTAGCCGAGCGCCGCGACGGCGGCCAGCAGGGCACCCACGGCGGAGGCGGCTGTTCTCTTGCGCACCATGGTGTTCCTCGGGGAAGGGGCGGCGTGCCGCCGGCCGGTCGGTGGCCCGGCGCGGCGATCGGCCCCGGCGGGCACCGCGAGCATCAGGAAACTGTATTAACAGATAGCAGTGCGTCGATCAACTGTCAAACGGTGACGGTGCGGGATCAACCGAGGAAGTCGTTGGTGGCATCGGCTGTTCACCTCTGTTGCAACGGCCTGTGCGCCGCTGGCTATCCTCGGCCGGCACACGGATCAGCGGAACCCAGCGCCGCCCGACGGACAGAGAATGGTCATGGAGTCGAGTCTGCGCGCCGGGGTGCGAGCCGGTGATCCCGGCGCGTTCGCCGAGCTCTTCGACCAGCACGCGCGCTCGGTGTACAACCACGCGTTCCGGCTCACCGCCGACTGGGCCACGGCGGAGGACGTCATGGCCGCCACCTACCTGCAGGCGTGGCGTTCCCGCGACCGGGTCACCGAGGACGGCGGCTCGCTGCGGCCGTGGCTGCTGGGCATCGCCACGAACGAGGCCCGCAACCACATTCGCAGCAACCGCCGCTACCGCCGGGTGGCTGCCGCGCTGCTCGCCGGCGACCGCACCCAGCCCGACCACGCCGACGAGGTCGCCGGCCGGCTCGACGACACCCGGCGGATCGCCGCCGCGATCGAGGCGCTCACCCGGCTGCGTCGACCCGAGCGCGAGGTGCTGACGTTGTGCCTGTGGGAGGGCCTGGACTACGAGGCCGCAGCCCAGGCGCTGGGGGTGCCGGTCGGCACCGTCCGGTCCCGGTTGTCGCGGGCTCGCGCCCGGCTGCGTACCCTCGTCGACGCCCCGCCACGCGCCTCCCGGCAGCCGGTCCTGGACGACCCGGTCTCGCTCGTGCGGGAGGTAAGCCAGTGAGCGCGCCCGACCCGTCCGAGTGGACCGGAATCGCCCCGCACCCCGGTGCGCGTGACCTGCCACCGGGTCGCCACGAGCTGCACCGCGACCGCCTGCTGGCGGCGATCGCGCAGGAGACGCGTACCCCCGGGGTCGCCCGCACGTGGCGGCGGCCCGCCCTGGCGGCGGCCGCGCTGGTCCTGGTCGCGGGCGTCGGCGCCGGGCTCGCCGCCACCGCCGGTGACGACCCGCCGGCGGCCCTCCCGGCGCCGGTCGCGAGCCGCCCGGCCGCCCGGCCCGCGCCACCGGGCGGGACCGCGAAGATCCAGGGGTACGGCACGGTGCGGCACCTCACCGCCACCGCCGATTTGGTGGTCCGTGGCGAGGCGCAGTCGGCGGCGGACGGTCGGGTCGTCTACCGGGTGGCCGAGGTGCTCTACCGCGCGTCGCACGCCCCGGTGTCCGCAAAGATCACGGTGCTGGCACCGGAGGCGACCGGCCGGGCGACCGTGCTCTACCTGGCGCTCAGCGACCCACTGACACCCGCCTACACGCCGCTCGGCGGTGACGTCGGGATCTTCGACGTCACCGGGGACACGGTCACCAGCCGCTCGGCGACCAGATCGGTGACCGGGCTGCGCGCCGAGCACGCCACCACGGCGGGACGCGCGTTCGTCACGACGCTGCCCGAGCTGCGCCAGGTCGCGGCCGAGCGAGGCTGAGGCCCAGGTCGCGACCGAGCGGAGCCGGCGCGCCGAAGAATCGTGGAACTCGGTGCCCGGGCCGCACAGATAGAGGGCGTAAGCAGTGCCGCGACCCGGGCGAGACGACCCGGGACGGCACCGAGACGCGAGGAGCGTTCCCATGGCAGTCGACCTCCGCCGTACCCGGCCCCTGTGGGTCGCGGCCGCCGCCGTGCTCGCCGCGGCGGCGCTGTCCGCCTGCGGCAGCGCCGACGACGCCGCCCCGGCCGCCGCGCCGACGGCGCCGAGCACGGCCAGTGCGGCCACGCCAACGGACGCGCCGCCCCCGCCGGTCAAGGGCAAGCTGCGCGGGTACGGCACCGTTCGGCAGCTCAGTGAGACCGCCGATCTCGTCGTACGCGGCGAGGTCGAGGCGGCCGGGTTCCGGGTCGACGAGGTGCTGCGCGCCGGCGGCGGATCCGACGTGCGGCCCGGTGCCCGGATCACCCTCGCCAGCCTCGACTCCGGTGTGGCCGACATGGCCCACATGTCGAAGCTCGACGCGGGCCAGGTCGTGGTGCTGTACCTGGCGAAGGACCCGGCTGCCCCGACGTACCGGACGCTCAGCGGCGACTTCGGCGTGTTCGACGTGACCGGCGGTGGTGACGACGCCGTCGCGTCGACCCGCTCGCAGGCCATGGCGGTCACCGGCCTGCTCGCCGAGGACCCGGCCGCGTCCGGCCGAGGCTTCCGCACCACCCTCGGCCAGTTGCGTACCGCCGCCGCCCAGGTCGGCCGGTAGGGCCGGGACGTGGACGGCACCCGAACCGCCGGGTGCCGTCCACGAACTCAGTGTTCCCGGTAGGTGGCCAGGTCGAAGTCGGCGTACACGCCGTCGCCGCCGAGGTCCTGCACCCAGAGGCCGAGGAACGCCCCCGTGAAGCCCCACGCCGCCGGCTCGCCGTCGATGATCAGCGCGGCGTGCTCGTCGGACAGGATCGTCGCGTCCAGGTCGACGGGCAGCCGCTGCCAGCCGGCGCCGAGGTCGTAGTCGAACCGCACCACCGGCCCGTCGAACACCGCCCGCAGACCGACCCGGGTGACGCCGCTCGCGTCGACGGTCAGATCGGGGTACGGGGTGCGCCGCCCGTTGTCGGAGCTGAGCAGCTCCAGCACCGTCCGCCCGTCGTCGGCCCTGGTCAGGTAGAGGTGGTGCCAGTTGAGGGTGTTGTAGTAGGCGGTGATCCCGGCGAGCTGGCGGTGGTCGACCGGGTCGAACTCGACAACGGTCTCCAACGAACAGCGCGTCGCTCCGACGCGCCGGGCGACCAGGCTGGGCGACTGCCGGCCGACCGGCGACTGCCCACCGTGGACCCGCAGGTGAGACGGGCGCGCCCGCAGGTCGACCCAGTCCGTGGTGGCCGGGCGGCGCAGCGTCGACCAGGAGGCGCCCAGCTCGGCGTCGTCGAAGTGGTCGGTGGCCGGTTCCGCCGGCCACGGGTGCTCGGGCAGGTCGGGCGCGACGACCTCGTCGGCCGGCACCCCGCCGGGGATCCGGGGCCAGCCGCCGGACGGCCACTCCACCCGCTGGATCGCGGTCTCCCTGCCCAGCACACAGCTGCCCAGCGGGGAGTAGGGGCGGCCGACCAGGTGGGCCAGATACCACTCGTCGTCCTGGGTGCGGACGAGGCTGCCGTGCCCGGCCTTCTGCAATCGCAGGTCCGGTCGGCCGACCGAGGTCAGCAGCGGCCCGTCCGGGTCCACCTCGTACGGCCCGAACAGCTCCCGCGACCGTGCCACGGTGACCTGGTGCTCCCAGCTGGTGCCACCCTCGGCGGTGATCAGCCAGTACCAGCCGTCGTGGCGGTACAGGTGCGGCCCCTCGGTCACCCCGACCGGGGTGCCGGTGAACAGGATGCGGGGCCGTCCGACGAGTCGGCGCGTGGCCCGGTCGTACTGCTGGATCTCGATGCCGCCGAAGCGGTCCCGGCCGGGACGCCAGTCCGCGCTCATGCTCAACAGCCAGCTGGTGCCGTCGTCGTCGTGAAACAGCGCGGCGTCGAACCCCCGCCCGTGCAGCTTCACCGGGTCCGACCAGGGGCCGGCGATGTCGGGGGCGGTGACCAGGAAGTTCTGTGGATCCCAGTAACCGCTGGCGAAGCTGGCCACGTCGCTGTAGACGAGATGGAACTCGCCGTCGTGGTAGGTCAGGTCCGGTGCCCACACCCCGTTCGAGTCGCCGCAGCCGCGCAGGTCGAGCAGGCGGCGATCGGTGATGACGCCACCGAGGGTGCGCCAGTTCACGAGGTCACGGGAGTGGTGTATCCGTACCCCCGGATACCACTCGAAGGTCGAGGTGGCCAGGTAGTAGTCGTCGCCGACGCGCAGGATCGACGGATCCGGGTGGAACCCGGCAAGGACGGGATTGCGGATCGACCGGGCAGCGGTCGCCACGTCAGCGGTGTCGGTCGACACGGGGGCTCCTCTGGGTGGCTCTCTGGAACTTCCGGAAACTTGCGGTCCAGGGTCGCTGGAAGTCCTGCCTACGCTAGCCGGTCTTATCGCAATAGGACAGGGGTCTTGACCGGTGTGGAAACAGCTCGTAGCGTGCCCGCCATCGACCGGTAATACCGGCGAAGCAATGAAAGTTCCGGAGATCCATGTTCGCGCACCCTGCCGGCTCGACCGGCGACCGAGCACCCCGTGAATTCCCGAAGGGATGGATCATGACCACGCACCTTTCCCGCCGAACGCTGCTCGGCCTCGCCGGCGCCGGTGCCGGCGCCTACCTGCTCAGCGCCTGCAGCGACGGCGAGTCGGCCGACCCGAACGCCCCGCAGACCATCAACTGGTGGCACATCCAGAACACCGAACCGATGCTGCCGGTCTGGGCGGCGATGGCCAACGAGTACAAGACCGCGCACAGCAACGTCACCATCACCATCCAGCCGCTGGAGAACGAGGCGTTCAAGGCCAAGCTCACCACCGCCACGCAGGCCGGCGACCCGCCGGACCTCTTCCAGTCGTGGGGTGGCGGCGTACTCAAGCAGCAGGTGGACGCCGGCCTGGTCAAGGACCTCACCGACGACCTGAAGTCGCTGGCCGACGGCATCCTGCCGGCCGCCATGCAGCCGTACACGATCGACGGCAAGATCTACGGCATCCCGTTCGACATCGGCATGGTCGGTTTCTGGTACAACAAGGACCTCTTCGCCCGCGCCGGCATCACCGAGACCCCCACCACCTGGACCGGCGTGCTCGACGCGGTCCGCAAGCTCAAGACCGCCGGCACCACCCCGATCGCCCTGGCCGGCAAGGACAAGTGGCCCGCCCACTTCTACTGGTCCTACCTGGCGATGCGCATCGGTGGGGTGGGCGCGCTGCAGAAGGCCGTCGACGACAAGAACTTCGACACCCCCGACCTCGCGGCCGCCGGCGAGCGACTCAAGGAACTCGTCGACCTGCAGCCGTTCCAGAAGGGCTTCCTCGGCGCGGAGTACGGGTCGCCCGACGGGCAGGCCGCCACGATGGGCAACGGCGGCGCGGCCATGGAGCTGATGGGCCAGTGGGCGCCGGCGGTGCAGGCGTCCAGCTCCACCAGCAAGAAGGGCATCGGCGACAAGCTCGGCTTCTTCCCGTTCCCCGCCGTGGACGGCGGCAAGGGCTCCGCCACCGAGGTCTTCGGCGGTGGCAACGGCTTCGCCGTCGGCAAGGACGCTCCGGCTGCCACCATCGATTTCCTGAAGTTCCTGCTCAGCGCCGACAACCAGCGTCGGTCCGCGAAGACCGGCGCGGTGCTGCCCACGGTGAAGGACGCCACCGACGCCATCACCGACCCCAACAACAAGGTCGTCGCGGAGACCCTGGCCAAGAACACGGGCTTCCAGCTGTACCTCGACCAGGCGTACGCGCCGGCACTCGGGCAGCAGATCAACGACAGCGTCGCCGAGATCATCGCCGGCAAGAAGCAGCCCGCGGCGATCCTCAAGGACATCACGCAGGTGGCGAAGACCGTCTGACCGTGGCCCTTCCCTCATCCGTAGCCGGCCGTAGAACCCGAGTGGAGCAGGCATGACCAGGCCATCGACCGTGTCCGACACGAGGCGCGGCGACACGGCGACCGATCCGCCGGCACCGGGGCCGGGCACCGCGCGACAGCGCGGCCGCCAGCCCCGGCCGGGCCGGGGCGGCGTCCTCGCCGTGTTCCTGGCGCCTGCCCTGGCGCTGTTCCTGCTGCTGGTCGTCGCCCCCATCGTGGTGGCCAGCTACGCCAGTCTCTACAAGTGGAACGGCTTCGGACTGCCGGAGAACTTCGTCGGGCTGGACAACTACACCCGCGCGTTCGGCGACCCGACCTTCCGCGGCGACCTGTGGCGTGGCCTCGTGCTCGTGCTGCTGTCCCTGGCCGTGCAGCTGCCCGCCGCACTGGCCCTGGCCATGCTCCTCAACCAGCCGCTGCGCGGCCGGGCCGCCTACCGGCTGATCTTCTTCGCGCCGTACGTGCTCTCCGAGGTCACCACGGCCGTCCTGTTCACGCTGGTGTTCTCACCGAACCGAGGGTTGGGCGAGTCGGTCTCCCGGTGGTTGGGCGCCGACGCCGGCGCGGTCTTCGCCGACCCGGACACCGTGCTGTTCGCTGTCTTCCTGGTGGTGTCCTGGAAGTACTTCGGCCTCTACATGATGCTGTTCCTGGCGGCGCGGCAGGGCATCCCCAAGGAGCTGTCCGAGGCCGCCGTCACCGACGGCGCCAGCGCCTGGCAGGCGTTCCGGCACGTCACCCTGCCCCTGCTCGGCCCGACGATCCGGATCAGCGTGTTCCTGTCGGTCATCGGCACCATCCAACTGTTCGACATGGTCTGGGTGCTCACCGGCGGCGGCCCGATCCACTCCTCGGAGACCATGGCCGTCACGATGTACCAGTACGGCTTCCGCCGCTTCGAGGTGGGCTACGCCAGCGCGATCAGCATCATCATGTTCCTGCTGAGCCTCGTCTTCGCCCTGTTCTACCAGCGCATCGTCCTGCGTCGGGACACCGCGGGCGCGATCACCAACCAGGGAGGCCAGCGATGAGCGCCACGACCAGTCGCGCCCAGCGGACCCGCAGCCTCGTGCTGCATCTCGTCTGCATCGCCGTCGGCGCGCTCATCGTCGTGCCGGTGTGGTTCGGCGTGATCGGCGGATTCAAGGACAACGGCCAGCTGTCGACGAACCCGCTGGGTCTGCCCGACCCCTGGGTGCCGCAGAACTACACCGACCTCTTCGTCTCCGGGGTGTTCTGGCGTCAGCTCGGCAACAGCCTGCTCATCGCCGTCAGCAGCACCTTCATCGTCGTCGGCGCGGCGGCGATGGCGGCGTTCGTCTTCGCGCGCTACGCCTTCCGGGGCCGCGAGTTCCTGGTCACCCTGTTCGCGATCGGCCTGATGTTCCCGTTCGCGGTGGCCATCCTGCCGCTGTTCGTCCTGCTGCGCGGCATGGGCCTGCTGGACAACCCGCTCGGCGTGATCCTGCCCCAGGCCGCCTTCGGGCTGCCGATCACCATCATCATCCTGCGTCAGTTCTTCCGTACCATCCCCGCCGAGGTCGAGGAGGCCGCCGTCCTCGACGGATGCGGCTCCTTCGGCTTCTTCTGGCGGATCCTGCTGCCGATGGCCCGTCCCGCGCTCGCCACCGTCTCGGTGCTCGCCGTCGTGACCAGTTGGAACAACTTCATGCTCCCGCTGGTCGTCTTCAGCGACCAGAGCTGGTGGACCCTGCCCGTCGGGGTCCAGGCGTTCCAGGGCCAGTACGCCGACGACACCGCGCGGGTGCTCGCCTACGTCGTGCTGTCCATGCTCCCGGCACTCGGCTTCTATGCCGTCGCCGAACGACAGCTCATCGGCGGCCTGACCGGCAGCGTCAAGGGCTGAGAACGAAGGGCGGACCGTGGGCTCCGACAACGGCCGAAACGTCACCATCGCCATGATCGCACGGCTGGCCGGTGTCTCCGTGCCCACGGTCTCCCGGGTCATCAACGGCCGCTCCGACGTCGCCCCCGACACCCGGGAACGCGTCGAGGCCCTGCTCAACCACCACGGCTACCGCCGCCGGCCACCGGCACGAAGGGACGACGCCGCACTGATCGACCTGGTCTTCAACGACCTCGACAGCCCGTGGGCCGTGGAGATCATCCGAGGCGTGGAGGACGTCGCGCGGAGCAGCGGCGTCGGCACCGTCGTCTCGGCGATCCACTGGCGCATCTCCTCGGCGAAACAGTGGCTCGACAACATGCGTACCCGATCCACCGAGGGCGTCATCTTCGTGACCTCGATGGTGAACCCACCGTTGCAGGCCGAGCTGCGCCGGCTGCACCTCCCGGTGGTCATCATCGACCCCGCCGGCGTCGACCCGCAGGAATCACCCACCATCGGGGCCACCAACTGGGCGGGCAGCCTCAGCGCCAACCAGTACCTCATCGGCCTCGGCCACCGCCGCATCGGCTTCATCGCCGGCCCACCGCACCTCATGTGCAGCCGGGCGCGCCTGGACGGCTACCGGGCCGCCCTCGGCGCCGCCGGCATCCCCATCGACGACGCCCTCATCCGGCCGGGCAACTTCTACCACGAGGCCGGCTACACCGCCGGTACGCAACTGCTGACCCTGCCCGACCCGCCGACCGCCATCTTCGCCGCCAGCGACCAGATGGCACTCGGCGTCTACGAGGCGGTCCGCAAACGTGGCCTGCGGGTGCCCGACGACATCAGCGTGGTCGGCTTCGACGACCTGCCCGAGGTCCGCTGGTGCTCGCCGCCGCTGACCACGGTCCGTCAGCCCCTGGCCGAGATGGGCATGATGGCCGCGCGGACCATCCTGCGGCTCGCCGGGGGAGAGAAGGTCGAGAGCCCACGGGTCGAACTCGCCACCGAACTCGTCGAACGCGACAGCGCCGCACCGCCCCGAGCCTGACCCCGTCAGACGTCGCGCAACGCGTCGTCGACGCCGGTCTCCCGGCGACCGAGGTGAGCCGGCTCGCGGCCGGACAGCAGATCCAGCGCCGCCTTCACGCAGGCGCCCTTCTCGCGGGTCGAACTGAACCACCACGTCTGGGCGTACCGCTCGGCGCTGTCGTCACCCACACCGTTGGCGTCGATACCGAGGCGCCGGCACAGCGCCACGGCACGCGGAAGGTGAAAGGACTGGGTCACGACCGTCGCCCGTCGTACCCCGAAGATCTGCTCCGCCCGCGCACACGAGTCGTACGTGTCGAAACCGGCGTGGTCCAGCACCACCTTGTGCGCCGGCACGCCCCTCTCGACCAGCCAACTCCGCATCGCGGCGGGCTCGTTGTAGTCGGCGTTCATGTTGTCGCCGGACACCAGGATCGCCCGCACCTTGCCCGCGTCGAACAACCGCCGCGCGATCTCCAACCGAGCCGCGAGAACGGGTGACGGCGTGCCGTCCGCCTCCACCTTGGTGCCCAGGACCAGGGCGACCGGCGCGCCCGGCACGTCGGCCTCGCTGTAGAGGTGACCGTCCGCGGTGTCGCGGATCCACTTGACGCTGGCGACCGTGCCACCGGTCAGGACCACCGCACCCACCACGAACGCGAGGAGCGTACGACGGGCCAACCGCCGGTGCTCCCCGTACCACCGCCTGGCCGCACCGAATCGTCCCCGCATGCCCGCGAGACTAATCCGGCCGGGCCTGGGTCGGGTCAACCGCCTCAGCCGAGGTCGTGCTCCTCGAGACCGGTGTTGAGGAGCCAGGCGAGCGGCATGGTCGCGCGGACAACGTAGCGGCTGCCTTCCAGGCGGTACATGGCGACAGTTTGCGCCGTGTCCTGGTCGACTACCCAGTATTGGGGGATGCCAGCGGCAGCGTATTCGCTGCGCTTGGTCACCGTGTCGACGCCCTCGGAGCCAGGCGAGACAATCTCGACCACGAGGAGCACGTCGGCAACCGGCAGCCAGACTCCGTCAGCCTGGGCCTTGCTCCACACGACCAGGTCGGGGATACGTCCGCCTACACCACCGTCACGACCTGGGATGCGTAATCCCACAGCCTGGGCGACACGGTCCGCCGGCACACCACCCTGGGCGATCCACATCATGAGCCGGGTCGCGATGATGGCGTGGACGTACCCCGGCGGCGGCATGATCGAGACGACTCCCTCGGGGCTGATCTCATACCGATGGTTCTGGTCCGCAGCCATCATCGCGGTGAGGTCATCGAGCGTCACGACAGGGGGCATGTACCTGCCAACCGCCTCGGAGCTCATTGGCGCATCGTAGCGGCTCGTCGTCGGGCTCCGACGGAGGTGGGAGCCTGACCGCCGAGAGATTCCGCCACTACCCAGGATCACTCGTTCCCAGGATCCCCGCCGAGTAGGTCGCGTCCACCAGATCCTGAAGGTGGCGGACGACGTCGGCCTTGTGCTCGGTCTCCGGGAGGTGTTCCTCGCCGGCCGCTACCAAGCCGTCCCGCCACAGGCTGACGATCTCCCGCTGTGCGGCGGCCGGTAGATCATCGACCCAGAGTGAACCGAGATTGTTGTCGACGATCTCCTGCAGGTGGTTGGCGGCCTGTCTGTCGGAGAGGCGAGAAATCAGGAACTCCAGCGTCCAGTCGAACAATCCTCCTGTCGCGGTCCAGTCGACACCGGGTTTCAGGACGATGAGGCCAGCCATCATTTCCCCACGACGAACACTCGAGGACCGAGGCCTCGGTCCGTGATGAACTGTTCGAGCCGGGCGACCTGTTCCGAGGTGAACTTCGAGACGTCCACCGGCACCAGGTCCGCCTTATCCAAGTGCCGCACGATCTGATACTGCAGTTGGGGCCATTGGCGGTCAAAGAACTGCGCCGGGAAGTTGCCCACTGCATCGTAGGTCCGCTCCGCCTCGTCGACCCAGTCGGCGCTGGACTCCACCGGAGCGCGAGTC
Source organism: Micromonospora sp. NPDC050695 (assembly GCF_040654415.1). NCBI lineage: Bacteria > Bacillati > Actinomycetota > Actinomycetes > Micromonosporales > Micromonosporaceae > Micromonospora > Micromonospora sp. NPDC050695. Next base: position 72,235 of record NZ_JBFAHZ010000025.1, on the reverse strand, counting down.
AGCGTCACGCCCAGTTCCTGCTCCAGGCGGACCGCTGTCTCGGCTTCGCCGGGCCGGAACGTCCCGGTCGCCGGATCCATGCCGAGGTCGTGAATCCGTTGCTGTTCCGTCCGCGGAGAGGTAGGAGTTCCGCGAGGCGACTCAGGCTCCGGGGTGTTTCGGGTCGGTGGGGACTCGCCCTTCTGGAGCCGTCGGAGAATCTGCTGGAGCTTGTCGATGAGGCCGCCGAGTCGGCGGATCACGGGGACAAGTCGTCGGAGGCTGGCCAGTAGTCCGCGGAGCAGTCGCGCGATCCGCGCGCCCCAGGAGGCCACCAGTGTCGTGACCTGCTCCACGACCAGTGGAGCGGCGAGCCCGCCGGTGGCGACGAGTTCGCCGGCGTACACGATGAGGCGGGAGACGCAGGTGGCGATGGCGTCGCGGACCAGGAGTCGGACGGCGGCGACGAGGCCGGCGGCGCCTTCGGTGATCGCGGCGAGGGTGTCGGCGCCCTGGGCGAGCCCGGCGATGGCCTGTTGCTGCTCGTCGGCCCAGCCGCGGTAGGCGGGGCCGGCGGTGCCGCCCCAGGTTCCCACGTCGGCGCGGACGGCGGCGGCCAGCCCGGTGGCCTCCTCGCGTAGTGAGGTGGCGACGTTCCGCCAGGTCTGGGCGTGGGCGGTGATCTCGGCGGGGTTGCCGGCGAGCCAGTCGAGGGCTTCGCTGAGCGGTTTGACGTGTTCGATGAGCCAGGCGATGCCGTACTGGAGGAGTGCGCCGACCGGGTCGGACACGAGGGCGAGGGCGTCGAGGCCGGCACTGACCACGCCGAGGCTGCCGTCGATCCAGCTGCCGTTTCGGATGCCCTGGGTGATGAGTTCGATGTCCTCGCAGATCCAGATGCCGGCCCAGGCGCTGGGCGACGGGCCGGAGGCCGTGGCGATGAGCGGGTTGGCCGGCACCGGTCAGTTCCGTGTCTGGCGCAGCAGCCGTTCGGCGCGGGCGTCGGAGGCGCGGTAGCGGTCCGCACTGACGCGCAGTCTGTCGGAGGTGTCGTGCACCGATGCGGCGGCGGCGCCGATGCCGTTGATCAGGGTGCGCCCGAGGCCGTCCAGCAGGGTGGGCATGATCGCGCAGAGCTGCCCGTACGCGTCGGCGCCCACCTGGACGTGCTGACCGGCCTGTCGGGCGGTGTCGAGGCGGTCGGCGATGCGGTCGAGGCGACCGGCGTGGGAGGTGAGGCCGTCCGGGTCGACCTGGATGCCGTCACCGCTGGGCATCGTGCGCACCTGGGCCGGGGTGCAGGCGGCTCCGGTAGGAGTCGACGATCGCCCGGGCGCTCACGTCGTCGCCGAGAGTCTCGACGGTGGCGGTGGTGAGCTGGCTCAGCAGGTCGGCGTGGGCGGCCCGGGTGGTCTCCACGATCTGTCGGGCGATGCGGGTCGCGGACCGCTCGCGGATCCGTTCGTCGAGGCGCAGGTCGGTCAGTAGGCCGTTCGAGTCGACGGTCACCACGATCGACCGGTCGGGACTGGTGGCGGTGCCGGTGAGCGCCCGCACCCGCGTGGACAGCGCCGTCGCGCGGGCCGCCCGGTCGGCCAGGGACGCTTCCCACTCGTCGAGGCGGCGCCCCGCCGCGTCCAACGCGGCATCATCCGCCCACACGCCGACCCCCGGGAAACATTGGCCATCATCACCGCCGAGACCGCCGCCACGTTACCAACCGGTGGCGCTGCGTGGTGCCCCGCGATCGGGTCGGTGCGCCGTCGCCGACGCACGTGTGTGGCCGGGCTCGGCGTCGGCGGGCGCCCCGGGACCACCACCGGGCGACCCGCGCGCCGCGCGGGCACGGCATGGCCGGCCACAGACACCGCGCCGCGTAGCCACGGCACGGCCGGCCACCGACACCCAGGGCGATGCGGGAGCCGGAACCCGTCGTGCGTCGCCACCCGGTCCGCCGAGCCGGGCGGCGCGAGCGGGTCAGGACTCCGGGTGGCGGCGGACGAAGTCCTGGTAGGTCTCGTTGTCCAGCTCGATCTTGCGGACCTCGGCCTGGCGCAGCTCGGCCGCGGACCGCGCACGGGCGAGCCGCACCTGGTGCCGTCGGTCGCGTGTGCGCGCCCAGCCACGAGACAGACCCCAGACGATCCAGCCACTGGACGCGACGAGCCCGGTCAGTGCGAAGGCGAGGAGGAAGTCCATCTCGACATCCTTTCCGGTCAGCCGACGTCCCGGCGGACGGCGAGCCAGGTGCCCAGCCCGAACATGAGCACGACGTATCCGAGCAGGACGGTGACGGGCAATCCGGCGCCGGCCGATTCGATCACCCCGGGGGTGCCGCCCTCGAACTGGGACCGCGCGCCGAGCGCGCCGGCGAGGGCACCGGAGCTGGGGGCGAGCAGGAGCTTCTGGACGACCTCGAGCGGGCTGAGCACGAGGGCGAGACCGCTTATCGCGTTCTCCAGCACGAGCGTCCACACCAGGCCCACGGCGATGGCGGTGGCGGTGCTGCGGAACGCGATGGCGAGGAAGTAGCCGAGGCTGGCGTGCGCGCTGCAGATCAGCCAGGCCGCCGCCACGGCTCCGGCCAGGTCGCCGGCCGGCGGCCAGTCCAGGACGCGACCTTCGAGCACTGCGAGCAGCGCGGTGACGGCGGCCATCGCGGCGAAGGTGAGCGCGACGAGCACCAGGGTCAGCGCGCAGAGCGCGACGGCGTGCCCGGCGAGCACCTGCGCCCGTCGGGGGCGCTGCGTGAAGATCAGGTTGAGCGTCCCCCAGCGGTACTCGTTGCCGACGACGACGGCGCCGAGGATCACCACGATCGCCCCGCCGAACAGGGGGAACAGCGCGATCCCGGTGGGCACGAGTTGGCCGGGCAGCACGGCGTCGAGCAGCGACGCCGCGTCGTCGGCCTGTTTCGGGTCGCCGGCGAGGGCCAGGTGCACGAGGTACGGGACGCCGACGCCGAAGGCGAGCGCCAACGCGATCCAGGTGAGGGTGACCGTCCACACCGCCGGCCGTTTGCGGTCCGCGAACCAGGCCGCGCGTACCGAGGCGATCATCGGCTGCTCCCTGTCGTGCTCGTCAGTTCCAGAAACGCCTCCTCCAGCGAGTGGCGTAGCGTGCGCAGTTCGCGTACCTCGACGCCGGCCTCGACAAGCGTCCGGTTGAGTTCCGCGGCGAGCGCCGGGTCGGCGTTGACCCGCACCGTACCGTCGACGGCCTCGGCGGCGCGGACGCCCCGGTGGTCGCGCAGGCAGGCGAGGGCCTTGTCGACGGGGTCGGCGGCGATGAGCAGTTCCCCGCCGCCGAGCGCCGCGCGCAGCTCGTCGGACGTGCCGTCGGCGACCAGCCGGCCCCGGTTGATGACGGCGATCCGGTCGCAGACCTGCTCGACCTCGCCGAGGACGTGGCTGGAGAGCAGCACGGTGCGTCCCTGCTGGCCGAGCGAGCGGAGCAGCTCCCGGATCTCCGACACTCCGGCCGGGTCGAGGCCGTTGGTGGGCTCGTCGAGGATCAGCAGGCTGGGCTCCTTGAGGAGCGCCGCGGCGACACCGAGTCGCTGTTTCATGCCCAGGGAGTACGTCCGGAACGCGGAGCGCGCGCGGCCGCTGAGGCCCACCTCGGCCAGCACCCGGTCGGCGGCGCTGTCGGGCACTCCCGAGTAACGGGCGGCCAGCCGAAGGTTGTCCACACCGGACAGATGGGGGTAGAAGGCCGGCGACTCGATGAGCGCGCCCACCCGGCCCAGCTCGTTCGGGGTGCCCGGTGGTTGGCCCAGCACCCGGATCCGGCCGGACGTGGGTCGGACGAGCCCGACCAGCATCCGCATGGTCGTGGTCTTGCCGGCGCCGTTGGGCCCCAGGAAGCCGAAGACCGTCCCCTCGGGCACCCGCAGGGTCAGCCCGTCGACCGCGGTGACACCGCCGGGATAACGCTTGGTCACCTCGTGGACTTCAATGGCGAATCGGTCATTCCCCAACGGACTGGCGCAATCGTCCGATGACGTGGCGGGTTTCACCGCCGGGTTTTTGCGTCGCCTTCATATGAGCGGTCCTTACTCATTCCCGACCGCAACGCCTGGTTGATTGCGCGCAGTCAATTAACTGATCGTTAAGGCGGTCGGGGTGGCGGTCCGACCGTCCACCATGCAGGATCGCGCCGTTCGGCCACCTCACGTCTGGAACGATGGAAAAGCTCCTGACCTGCGCAATGGCTTGACAGCGCCCACAGACTAGCGGAGGTTGATCGGGACCGGTAGGTCCGCGACCGAGGGGCCCGAGAAAATTTCTCCCCGTCGCAGCTCAGTGGCCTTCAATTCACGCCAGCCGCTACCCGACACGAAACATTCTGTTGACGAACGTATTGCCCTTGGGCAGCATGTAGACACTTTCGAGTCGATGGTGATCGTTGGCATAGGAGCCCGGATGAGTCTGCCGCTGGACAGTGCCCAGACCCTCGAAGTCCGACCTAAGCTGCGACACGACGTGGTCTTTCTGGATGCGCCGGCCGGTGCGTACCTGCGCGGCCCGGACACCGCCTTCCTGATCAAGGGCAGGTCCGCGTTCCGCTGGCTGACCTCGTTGAGCCCCTACCTCACCGGGGAGCACACCCTCGCTCAGCTCACCGCCGCACTCGACGAGGCGCAGCGGCAGACCGTGCTCACCCTGGTGCGTGCGTTGCTGGCCCGCGGCTTCGCCAAGGACGCCGGCGACCGCACCGAGCTGGCCGAGCCGGTGGCCCGACGGTTCGCCCCGCAGATCGAGTTCGTCGACCACTTCGCCGACGACCCCACCGGGCGTTTCCTGCGTTTCCACACCGCCCGGGTGGTGCTCGCCGGTGGGGGAGCGACAGTGTTGGCCGCGGCGAGCAGCCTGCTGCGCAACGGGTGCCTCCGGCTCGACCTGTATCCGGACGACGACCCGTCGCGCTACGCGGAGGCGTTGCGGCCGGAGGTGGCGACGCTGCGCGCGGACGGGCTGGCGGCCGAGGTCCGGGTGCACGACGGGCCGGTCGAGCTCACGGGCGCCGACGCGGTGGTCCACTGCACCGACCGGACGGGCCTGCCCCGCCTGGCCGAGCTGGCCCGCGCCTGCCACCGCGGCGGCCCGCTGCTGGTCCCGGTGCTCACCGACGACGAGCGGGCGGTGGTCGGCCCGACCGTCGAGGCCGGGCGTGCGCCCTGCTGGCTCTGCGCGCAACTGCGGCTCACCGCCGGCGCCGACGCCACCGACGCCGCCGACTTCTGGCGGCACCTCGCCCTCGGCGCCGGCCCCGACGTGCCCGCGCCGCTGCCGGAGGTGACCGCGCGCATGCTCGGCAACGCCGCCGCGTTCGAGGTGTTCCGCGTGCTCACCGGCGCGCTGGCGCCGGACACCGCCGACGGGGTGCTGCTGCTGGACCGGTCCACCCTGGAGTCCATCCGGGAGAAGGTGCTGCCACACCCGGCCTGCCCGGTGTGCCGTGACGTGGACGTACCCGGGCCGGCGCAGCCCGGCGGCTCCGACGACGAGACCTACCAGCGGGCCCAGGCGTTGGTGTCGCCGAACGCCGGGGTGTTCACCCGGTTCGTGGACGACCCGCTGGAGCAGGCGCCGCTGAAGACCGCCCGGCTGCGACTGCCCGGCCGACGCGGCCCGCGCGAGGTGACCGCGTTCGACGTGCACACGGTGATGAGCGCCCGGCTGGCCGCGTACCGGGTGGCGGTGCGCGACCACGCCGCCCGCTACGCCGACCCGCACGCCGGTGTGCTCGCCACGGCCGAACAGCTCCGCGACCGGGGCGAGCACCCCGTGCCGTGGACCGAACTGGGCACCACAAGCGGGGCCGTCCCCGAGGACCCGCGCCGGTCGGTCCGCTGGCTGCCGGCGACCGTGCTGGACGGCACCGACACCGTGTGGGTGCCCGCCGCGCTGGCGCTGCCCACGTCGGCCGCGAACGGCGAGGGCTTCGGGGAGCGGACGGTCGCCGGAGCGGCGGCCGCCGACAGCATCGACCGTGTCGTCGACCAGGGGCTCGCCGACGCGCTGGCGTACCACGCGCTGACCGCGGCCATGCGCGGCGCCGGCGGCCTCACCGTGGTCGGCGAGGAGGAGCTGGTGGCCGACGACGACACCGCGTTCGTGGTCAAGGCGGCCCACCGCTTCGGCCGCCAACTCGCGGTCTTCGCCCTTCCCGGCGCGGCGCCGGCGCACGCCGTGCTCGCGGTCACCGAGACGTCGGGCGGCCGCGACTGGCGGCTCGCCGGCGGCTTCGACCCGGTCGCCACGCGGCTCGCCGCGGTACGCGACCTGGTGGGCCGGATCCAGGTGCGGCACTTCGAGGGGACCGACGCCGACCTCGGCGACCCGGTGCTCGCCGACTTCGACCCGGCCACCATCACCGCGAGCGCCAACAGCGGGGCCACCGTGGGCGGCGGCACCGACCGGGCCGCGGTGCTGGCCACCCTCGCCGAGCGGGGAATCAGCGCGCTGCTGGTCGAGACCACCACCCGCGACGTACGCGCCAGCGGGGCGTTCCGCAGCGGTGTGGTCCTGCTGCGCCACCACGGCCGGACGGCCGACTGAAACCACCACACCAGTGGTCCGAGCGAGGCACGCACCGTGGAAGGAGGTGGAAACATGCCGATCACCCTGAACGACGAGCTCCGCGAGCTGGAGACCGAGACCTTCGAAATCGAGGAGGTGGAGGACGGCGGCGAGGCGCTCGCCGCTACCAGCTCCAGTTGCTCCTGCTCGAGCTGCTGCAGTTGCAGCACGTCGAGCTGCTGCAGCACCAGCACCAGCACCTCCAGCTGCGGCTGACCGGGGTAACCGGGGGTTGACCCCCGAACGCTGACGCAATCCAGTCACCCGGTGGGACGTCGCATCCGATCGCACCAACCGCCGCCGGCCGACACCGGCGAGTAGCCCCTGCGTGCCTCCGCTGGCTCCATCGTGGTGGTGCGGACGCAGACCCACCCACGACTGGCGCTGACCTCGGCACAAGGAGAGGCCCGTGACCCAACCCCTGGCATCCGCCGCACTGTCCGACTCGGTCCGCGGCGAGCTGCGCGACCTGCAGACCGAGACGTTCGAGGTCGAGGACATCGCGGATCTGTCCGCCGACCACATGGACATCTGCAGCAGCAGCACCAGCACGTCGAGCTGCTCCAGCTGCAGCACGTCCAGTTGTTGTAGCTGCACCTCGTCGAGTTGCAGCAGCACCAGCTGAGCCTCGGCACCACCCGGCCGGTCCGGACGGCCGGACGGCGTCGAGGCCCGCGTACGCCCGAGGGGAGGTAGAGGGAATGCCGGATCTGACTGAGGAACTCCGCGCGTTGGAGACCGAGACGTTCGAGATCGAGGACGTCGACGCGATCGACGCGATGGTCATGGACTGGTCCAGCTCCAGCTGTTCCTGCTCCAGCTGCTGCAGTTGCAGCACGTCCAGTTGCTGCAGCAGCAGCACCAGCACCGGATGCGGCGGCGGATAGCCACCGCCGCAACCGTCCCCGCCGGCGAGCCACGCCGGCGGGGACCCCGGGTCCCGACCCCCAGACCGCAGCGACCGCAGACAGGTGAACCGCATGATCGTCGACGTCCGGACCACCTCCACCGGGTGGGACAGCAGCCTCAAGCAGCTCGGCGAGGCGTTCCACGAGCGGCTCCAGGACCGGGCTGACCAGCCTGCCCAGGACGGACCGCCCGCCGGGATCACCGTACGCATCGCCGCCCTCGGCCTCACCGACGCGTACGCCGACGCCGGTGAGGGGCTCACCAGCGACGTGGTGCCGATCTGGCTGCACGGCGCGACGGCGCTGGTCGGCCCCCGCTGGACCGGTGCCGCCGAGCCGGGGTCGCTGCCCGGCCCGTGCCCGCTGTGCGTGCAACGTCGCTGGCAGGCCATCCGGCTCCGCGAGGAGCGGCACGCCCTGGAGCACGAGTCTCCGGTAGGTGTGGTGGCGTCACTGCCGCACCTCACCCCTTTCGCCGTCGACGCGCTCTGGCAGCTGTTCCGGCGGGCCTGCCGCACCTCCGACGACCGTCCTGGTGTCGCCCGGCTGCACCAGCTGCGGATGGACACCCTGGAGACGACCCTGGTGGAGGTGCTTGCCGACTCGGAGTGCCCGGCCTGCGCCACCACCCGACCGGACACCGCCGAGGCGGCCGTTCCCACCCTGACCCGTCGACCGAAGCCCGACCCGACGTCGTACCGGCTGCGTGCGGCCGACGAGCTGGACCTGCCGGTCGGCGCGTTGGCCAACCCCGTCGTCGGCGCGCTGGGCGGCAACGCGCTGCGGGCGTACAACGTGACGGCCACCGCCCCGGTCACCGGCTACTTCCGGGTCCGCAGCCGCTACGACCTGCACGAGATGTGGTGGAGCGGGCACGCCAACAGCTACGGCGGCAGCGAGACGTACGCGCTGCTGGAGGGCCTGGAGCGGTACGCCGGCCAGTTCCCGCGGACCAGGCGTACCGAGGTGTTCGACAGCTACGCCAACCTCGCCCCGGCGGCGCTCGACCCGTCCGGACTGGGTTACCACCCGGCGTTCTACCAGGGCCACGGGCTCTACTACGCGCCGTACTCGCCGGACGAGCCGATGCACTGGGTGTGGGGGTTCTCGGTGCGCGACGGGGAGCCCCGTCTCGTCCCCGAGCAGCTCGTCTACTACCTGGACCGCCGCACCGACCAGCGCAAGTTCGTCCAGGAGTGCTCCAACGGCTGCGCCAGCGGCAGCTGCCCGGAGGAGGCGTTGCTGCACGGCATGCTCGAACTGGTCGAGCGCGACGCGTTCCTGCTCGCCTGGTACGGCCGGGCGCGGCTGGCCGAGATCGACCCGGCGACCTGCCGGGACGAGCGGGTGCACTTCATGCTCGACCGGGTCGACCTGCTGGGTTACGACGTCCGGCTCTTCGACACCCGCGCGGACCTGCCGATCCCGGTGGTCACGGCGGTGGCCGTCAAGCGCGGCGACGGCCTCGGCCAGCTCTGCTTCGCCGCCGGGGCCAGCCTCGACCCGGACGACGCGGTCCGCGCGGCGCTGTGCGAGACCGCCTCCTACGTGCCCGGCTTCGACGAGCGGGTCGCCGCCAGCGAACCCGAGCTGCGGGAGATGATCCGCGACTACACCCGGGTCACCGAGCTGAGCCACCACGCCCTGCTCTACGGACTGCCGGAGATGGCGCGGCACGCGGCGTTCCTCTTCGAGGACCCGCCGCTGCGGTCCATGTCCGAGCTGTACGGCGACTGGCTCGCCGCCCGACCCGCACACGACGACCTGCGTGCCGACATGTCGTACCTCGCCGGTCTGATCGCCGGCCTCGGCGGCGACGTCGTCGCGGTCGACCAGACCTGCCCCGAACAGCAGGTCGCCGGGGTGCACACGATGGCCGTGGTGGCCCCCTCGCTGGTCCCGATCGACTTCGGCTGGCAGCGGCAACGGGTGCTCTTCAGCGACCGCCTCGACCGGTACGTGGACCGGGGGCGGCACGGCCCGGACGGGCTGGGCGCGACCGGCCGCAACCCCCACCCGCATCCCTTCCCGTAGGAGCAGCGCCATGCAGCAGCAGGCCATCGAGGTCGTCCGGGAGTACACCGAGGCGGTGTTCCGGCGGGCCCGCACGCCCATGGAGCCGCTCAACTTCGAGGTGGACTGGGCCGACCAGCCGTCGCGGCACAAGAGCTATCCGGACGCGCCCCGGCTGCCGCTACCGGCCACGCCGCCCGACCTGCCGACCCTGCGCGACCTGCACACCGGCGAGCACCTGCCGCCGGTCACCGGCTGGTCGCTGGCCCGACTGGCCGCCCTGCTGCGTCTGTCGTACGGGGTGCTGGACCGGCGGTTGGGGATCAACTGGAACCAGGACGCCGCCAAGCGGGCGCACTTCGAGCACGCGGTGTGGGGGCGCGGCACCGCGTCCGGCGGTGGCATGTATCCGGTGGAGCTGTATCTGGTGGCGGGGGCCGGGGGACCGCTGCTGCCCGGCGTCTACCACTACCACACCGGTTCGCACATGCTGGAACGGTTGCTGATCGGCGACGTCACCGGCACCGTACGCGCCGCGCTCGGCGTGGACGCGCCCCCGGGCGACAGTTACCTGCTGGCCGGCATCCGGTTCTGGAAGAACTCGTTCAAGTACAACAGCTTCTGCTACCACGTGGTCACCCAGGACCTCGGTGCGCTGCTCGGCTCGTGGGACCTGCTGGCGCCCGCGCTGGGCGTACCCCTGCGGCGGTTGCTCTGCTTCGACCCGGCGCTCCTGGAGCGGCTGCTCGACCTGGACGGCGACGCGGAGAGCGTCTTCGCGGTCGTACCCCTGGACTGGGGTGACAGCGGCGCGGGCCCGGCGGCGACGCCGGTGCCCGCGGACGTGCGGACCCGCTATCCGGCCTTTGAGCGGTCCCGGCGCGTCCGGGACTTCGCGGCGGTCACCGCCGTGCACCGGGCGGCGGCGGCACCCGCCGCGCCCGCTCCGGACACCGTCGACACCGCCGCGCCCCGGGAGCTGCCCGGTGCGCCGGTCGAGCTGCCCGCCGCGCAGCTCGACCGGCTGGCCCGTCCACTGTCGACGGTTCTGGCCGGTCGGTCCAGCAGCTTCGGCCGGTTCCGTCGCCCACCCGACCTGACCGCCGCCGAACTCGGCACCACCCTCGCGTTCGCCGCCGCCGGCCGCCGCTACCTGGCGGACGTCAAACGGCCCGACGGCGGGCCCGAGCTGACCCGGCTGTGGGTGTTCGCCAACCACGTCGACGGGCTGCCGGGCGGCGGCTACGCCTACTGCGAGCGGCGACACGCCCTGCTGCCGGCCGCCCCCGAGCCCGAGGGTGGGATGGCCGCCTTCCTGCAACAGCAGTACTTCCTCACCAACTACACGATGGGTCAGGTCGGCGCGGTGCTGGCCATCTCCGGGCGTCCCGACGCGGTCCTCGACGTGTTCGGGCCGCGCGGCTACCGGCTCCTGAACGCCGAGGTCGGCACCGTCGCCCAGCGGGTCTACTGCGCGGCCACCGCGCAGGACCTCGGCTGCGGCGCCGTCCTCGGCTTCGACAACGTCGCCATGAACACCGCCCTCGGGCTGGACGGCACCGACGAACGCACGGTGCTCTTCCTGCTGCTCGGGCGACACCCGCAGGCCACCGCCGACATGGCGTACCGGCTGTGACGCCCCGACCCGCGCCGACCCGACGAAGGAGAGACCCGTGACGGTGTCCCTGCCCGCACGACCGGCGACCCCGATCTCCTGGCGGATGCCTGGGGTGTTCATGCTGCGCACCGCCGGACTGCCGATCGAGGTCGCCGACCGGCTCGCCGTCGACCGCAGCGCCGAATGGGCACGCCGGGTGCTCGACCTGGAGGACCGGCTGCGCGCCACCGGACGGGACCTGGCCGACGCGTTGCAGAGCGCGGTGGGGCGCAACCTGAGCGACGACGGGCTGCGGCAGCGCCTCATCCGGTTGCGCCGTGACGTGTTCAACCTCCGCGCGCCCCGCCCGGCCGACCCGGCCGCCTGGCCGGTCGATGCCGTCGGCGCGGACACCCACCGGCAGCTGACCCACTGGCTGGAGACCTTCGCGGCGTACCGGACGGAGCTGGCCGCCGGCCCGGCGGTGCTCGACGACGAGCTGGCGAGCCGGCGCACGCTGCTGCGGGCCCTCGCCGACGACCCGGACCTGCGCGGCGGCATCCTGCTCGCCTCCCCGTCGCTGGACCGCTACCTGTCCGGCTACGCCACCGGGACCGGCCCGCTGGGCAAGCGGGCCCGTCGCATCGAGCGGTCCCTGCTGGAGTACGCCTACCGCACCGCCGCCAAGACCAGCCCGTTCAGCCGGCTGACCACGGTGAACGTCGGCACCTTCGCGAGCGGCACCGGCGAGCTGCTGCACGTCGTTCCGAGCACCGCCGACACGGTCGCGGCGACGCGCGGCAGCGCCCGGCTCAACCTCGCCGCGCTGGGCCGGCTCTCGGCCATCGTGCTCGCCGACGAGACGCTGCGCTCCGACCTGCCGGTGACCCTGACCACCGGGTGGCGCATCGCCCACGGCCGGCTGCGCTACCTGCGCCGGCGGCGGACCAGCTCGGAGGACGGCGAGGCCGCGATCACCCTGGAGTCGATCCACGAGTCGCTGTTCGTGCTCCCCACCGGCCGGGTGCTGCACGACATCCTGGCCGCCCTCGACGGCGGCCGGGTACGGCGGATGGCCGACCTGGTCACCGAGCTGACCACCGACGGACGGCCCGCCGACGAGGTCGCCCAGTACCTGCACCACCTGCTGCGCGTCGGCCTGCTCGTGGTGCCGAACCTGCAACTGGACATCCACGCCGACGACCCGGTCGAGGGCTACCGCGGCGCGCTGCGGCAGATCGACAGGGACTGGTCCCGCCGCCTCGCCGAGCGGGTGGCCAGGGCCAACCGGCTGGCCACCGCGTTTCCGGAGCAGGACGTGCCGGGCCGCCGCCGCGCGCTGGACGGGATCCGCGACGAGCTGGTCGCCGCGCACGCCGACCTCGGACGCCCCGACGTTCCGGCCCCGCGCACCCTCGTCTATGAGGACGCCACCCGGCACACCGACGCCCCGGTCACCGCCGACCGCGCCCGCTGGGAGCGGGAGATCCTGCCCGGCCTGCGGGCGCTGGCCCGGATCATGCCGGTGTTCGACATCAACCTGCCTCGCCGGCTGGCCACCAAGGGCTTCTTCCGCGCCCGGTACGGCGACGGCGGGCGCTGCGACGACCTGCTCACCTTCGCCCACGAGTTCCAGCAGGACTTCTTCGAGCACTACAGCGGTCGGATGATGCGCCGCCGCGCGTTCGACGAGGACAACCGCTACGTCCGGCAGGAGAACTGGTTCCGGCAGGACGAGATCACCGCACTGGACGATGCCCGCCTGGAGGTGGCCCGGCGGATGAACGACGCGTACGACCGGCTGCCCGCCGACGCCGAGGAGCTGACCCTCGACGACGCGTTCATGGCCGACGTCGCCGCCATGGTGCCCGAGACGCTCGGCACGCTCGACCCCCGGTCGTTCTTCCTCCAGCTCGCCGACCAGGGCGGCCGGCACCGGGTGGTGGTCAACCGGGTCTACTCCGGGATGACGCTGCTCTTCTCCCGCTTCGCGCACCTCTTCGCCGAGCAGGACCTCGCCGGGGCGCTGCGCGCCGAGCTGCTGCGTCTCCAGCCGCCCGGCGCGGTGCTCGCCGAACTCAAGGGCGGGTACGACGCCACCAACCTCAACCTGCACCCGGTGGTCACCCCGTACGAGCTGGTGTGCCCGGGGGAGATCAGCCACCGACCGGCGGCCGAGCAGATCGACATGGACGACCTCAGCGTCGAGCACGATCCGGTGGGCGACCGGCTGCTGCTGCGCTCGCGGCGCCTCGACGCCGAGGTGATCCCGGTCTACCTGGGGTTCCTGCTGCCGATGGCGCTGCCGGAGGTGCAGCAGGTGCTGCTCACCTTCGCCTACCTGGGTATGGCCCAGCCCGACCTGTGGGCCGGCACGACCGTGCCGCTGCCCGGCCGGGGCATCGCCGGCTACCCGCGCATCGTGCACGGCGACGTGGTGCTGCAACGGCGGATGTGGAAGCTGCACCCCGACCACCTGCCGACCCGTACGCCCGAGCAGAGCGACGCACAGTGGTTCCTGGCGTGGCAGCGGTGGCGGCGCGACAACGGGCTGCCGAGGCGGGTCTTCGCCACCCCGGAGGGCACCCGGCTCACCCCGGCGGCCGGCGACGACGGCGCCCAGGCCGCGACCCGGCCGGACCACAAGCCGCTCTACGTGGACTTCGACAGCCACTTCTCGCTGCACCTGCTCGACACGACGGCGCGTGGCGCCGGCAGTCGACTCGTGCTGACCGAGATGCTGCCGGGCCGCGACGAGCAGATGGTGCGCGGCGACGCCGGCACGCACGTCACCGAGCTGACCGTCGAACTCAACGGTGTCCGAGACGGAGTGAACGATGACTGACTACCCTTCGCCTGTCGACCACGGCTGGCTCAGCGTGCACGTCTTCTATGCCAGCAACGCCAACCCGATGCTCGTCGAGGGCGTCCGGCCGCTGGTGGACGAGCTGCGGGCCGAAGGGCTGATCAGCAGGTACTTCTTCATCAAGTACTGGATGGAGGGGCCACACGTACGCCTGCGGGTGCTGCCCGCCCCCGGCGTCGACCCAGCGGTGGTCCGCGCCCGGGTGGACGCGGCCATCGAGGCGTTCCTGCGCCGCCGGCCCGCCCTGTACGAGGTGGACAGCGCCGGCCTCGGTGACCTGTACCGGCAGATGTTCCTCGCCGAGTACGGCCAGCAGCGGTGGGACGAGGAGTACGGCCCGGACGGCGTGATGCCCATCCGGGCCAACAACAGCCACCACCACATCCCGTACGAGCGGGAGTACGGCCGCTACGGCGGGCCCGCCGGGATCGAGCTGGCCGAGTGGCACTTCGAGCACTCCAGCGACGTGGTGCTCGACCTGCTGGCCACCACCAACGTGCACGTCCGGCCGGTGCTGCTCGGCCTCTCCGCCCAGCTCACGATGATGATGTGTGCCGTCTTCCTCGACGACGACACGCGGATCGCCGGCTTCCTCGATGAGTACCGGACGTTCTGGGAGGTCTCCTACTCGGAGCCCAGCGACGACTACCACGCCAGCTTCGACACCAGCTACCGGCGGATGGACACCGCCCTGCGCGGCCGGCTCGCCGACATCCGCGCGGCGGCCCGGGACCGGTCGGCGGCGCGCCTCGGTGGCGTCGAGGGCCGCTGGCTGGCGCACTGCGCCGCGCTGCGGGACCGGGTGGTGGCCCTCGCCGAGGGCGGCGACCTGCTGTTCCAGCGCGGCGGGGCGGACCCGACACCGGTCACCGACCTCGACGCCGCGCTGCCCATCCTGCTCAGCTCGTACGTGCACATGACCAACAACCGGCTCGGGGTGAGCATCCTGGACGAGATCTACCTGTCGTATCTGCTGCGCGCCGCGCTGCTCGACGAGGCGCCGGCCGGCACGCGATGACCACCGTCGACGCGACCTGGACCCGCCCCCGACTGCGCGACGGGGTGGCGCTCGGTCCCGGACAGTGGCGCGGCGAGAAGCTCGTGCACCACGTCCGGGACGCCGAGACCGGCTGGTTCTACCGGGTCGGCCCACGCGAGCACTTCCTGCTCTCCCGGATGGACGGCACCCGCACCCTCGACGACATCGCCGCCGAGTACGCCGCGACGTTCAAGCGTCGGCTCGGGCCGGAGAACTGGCAGCAGCTCTTCGGCATGCTGCACCGCCGGCAACTGCTCGACGGCGCCACCGATCCGGGGGAGATCGCCCGCCTGACCGCGTCCGCCGCCGAGGGCGCCGCGAAGGCCCGGCGTGGGCCGCTGTCGGCCCGCTGGCCGCTGTTCGACCCGGACGCCCTCTTCACCCGACTGCTGCCCCGGCTCGGCCCGCTGTTCAGTTGGTGGTTCGTGCTGCCCGCCCTGCTGGCCGTGCTCGTCGTGACCGGGTACGTCGTGGCGCACCTGCCGGATCTGCTGACCGGGGTGGGCGGTGGGCACCGTCCGCTCGCCGCGATCGTGGCCGCCGTGGTGATCACCTGGCTGATCGTCTTCCTGCACGAGTGCGCGCACGGCCTGACCTGCCGACACTTCGGCGGGCGGGTCAGTGAGATCGGGGTGATGTGGCGGTTCCCGCTGCTGGCCCCGTACTGCAAGGTCGACGACATCGTGCTGTTCACCCCCCGGCGGCGGGTCGCCACCGCGTTCGCCGGCGTGTTCGTCAGCATGCTGGCGCTGGTGCCGTTCGCCGCCATCCGCGCCTGGGCCGGGCCCGGCGCGCTGCGGGACCTGGCCGGCACCATGCTGCTGTTCGGCACCGCGACCGCCACGCTCAACCTTGTGCCGTTCCTGCGGCTGGACGGCTACCACATGCTCAGCCACGCCCTCAACCTCGCCGACCTGCGCGCCGACACGTACCGATTCTGGGGGCGGCTGCTGCGCGGCGGTCGGCGCGCGACCGCCGGCTACCGCCGCCGCGAACGGCTGATCTACACGGGGTACGGGGTGGCGTCGGCTGTCTTCGCGGTGACCGTGCTGATCCTGCTCGTCCGTTTCTGGTACGACTCGCTGGCCCGCTGGATCGGGCCCGGCTGGGCGGTCACCGTGCTGGTGGTCGAGGCCGTCGTGCTGCTGGCGCTGGCCGGGTACGTCGCCCGCCGCCGTCGCCGCGCCCCGACCGCCGACGGCGGGAGCGTCCCCGCTTGAGCTGGTCGGACCGCGTTCACGGTCGGCAACCTGGTGCCGGGCAGCAGGTACACCGTCAACGTGCTGGCCCGCGACACCGCCGGTCGGGTGTCCTGGTCGTCGCCGCCGCTCACGTTCGCCACCGGCGGCCCGGCCACCAGCACGTGCACCGTCCGCTTCACCGCCGACAACGACTGGGGCAACGGCTACATCGGCGGAGTGGAGATCACCAACAACGGTACGAAGCCGATCAACGGGTGGACGCTCACCTGGACCTGGCCGACCGGCTGGCAGCAGGTGAGCAGCGGGTGGAGCGCCACCTGGGAGCAGGTCGGCACCGCCGTGCGGGTCACCCCGACCGACGACAACCGGCAGATCGCCGCCGGCGCCAGCGTGAGCGCCGGTTTCGTCGGCGCGTACAGCGGACCGAACGTGCTGCCCACCGCGTTCCGTCTCAACGGCACCGTCTGCGCGACGGGCTGACGCTGTGGTCCGGCCGGCCCGTCGGGCCGGCCGGACCACGGTCAGCCGACCTGGCGGACGGTGAGCGTCGCCGTGCCGGTCTCGTCGGCCCCCGGGTCCAGCAGCAGCGTGTACGTGCCGCGCTTGGGCAACGGGTCCGTCTCGAACCGTCCAGTCCCGCCGATGACGCAGCCGCTGGCCACCGTGTCGCCGTCCGGCCCGGTGAGCAGCAGGATCCCGCACCGGTCGGGCAGGCTCGCCGCGGTCACCTCGACGGCGACGCGGCGACCCGCGTCGGCGGGGAACCGCAGCCGGCTCACGGCGCCGGGTCGGCTGACGGTGAGCGTCACGGCACGGCCGTCGGCGACGGTGTCGGCCTGCTCGTCGTGGGCGTCGCGCAGCCGCACGTCCGCTGAGCCGGTGTCGGTGGAGGTCCCGTCGACCTCCAGGACGTACCCGCCGGTGACCGGCAGGACGACGCCGTCGACGTACCCCGTGCCGCCGATGACACAGCCGCTGGTCACCTGTTCGCCGGCCGGGTCGCGCAGCAGGAGCAGCCCGCAGCGGTCGGGCAGGGTGGCGCCGGTGACCTGGAGGAACACCTTCTGGCCGGCGCGACCGTCGAACGCCAGGCGGCTCACCGCCCCCGGCTGGGCGAGCGTCGCCCGCACCGCCGGCCCGTCGAGGGTGAGCGTCTTGTCCTCGTCGGTCACGGTGACGAACCGCACCGTCGCCCGGCCGAGGTCGGCGTCCCACGGGTCGAGCACCACCTGGTGGTCGCCGGTGACAGCGAGGGTGGTGGTGTCGATGAAGCCGACTCCCGAGATCACGCAGCCGGTCGCCAGTTGGCGGCCCTGCGGGTCGAGCAGCAGCAGGATGCCGCACCGGTCCGGTGTGGTGGCCGCCGGCACCTCGACGAAGATCTTCTGACCGGCCCGGCCGGGCACCTTCAGGGCGGCGGTGGCACCGGGCCGCGTCACCTCCAGGCTGACGTCACCGGCACCGGGTGTGGCGCGCTGGGCCCGTGCGGCGTCGGTCGCGAACGCCACCTGCCCGGTGAGGCCGACGTCGAGCACACACTCGGCGAGGGCACGCGGATCGGTCACGCCGGCCCGCCGGCAGACGAGTTCCGCGGTGGCCCGGTTGGGCAGGTCGTCGACGGTGAGCTGCCGCTCGGGGAAGCGCCGGTCGGTGAACGTGGCGGTGGACTGGCCCGGCTCGTAGTCGAACAACGACCGCTGCGCCTCGACCCGCCAGCTGTCGGCGAAGCCCGGATACAACGCCTCGAACGTGGGCGGCGACGCCACCCTCGTCCCGTTGCGGACGCTCAGGTCGTCACCCGGATCACCGTCGTGGTCGCCGAGCAGACCCTCAAGCGTCCCGGCGCGTGCGGGCGGTGCGCCGACGCTCACGCTCAACCCCCACACACCGATCGGGTGCGCGGTCAGCTGCGTGCCGTCCGGCCAGTCCACCGTGATCGTGCCGTCGTACCAGCTCGTGACGGTGCCGCCGCGCGGCAGCTTCACCCCGTCAGGCGCGGACACGGGCGAGCCGCCGTTCACCCGGACCGCCGGGCCGTCGGGTGTCGCGTACACGCCGACCCGGTCGCCGGCCACCCGGGCCGCGACCGCCGAGTTCACCGCCACCACCGAGCTGGCCGGGAACATCGTCTGGCGTACCTGGACCTCGAAGTCGTCAGTCGTCGAGCGGCTGAGCACGAACTCGCCGGCGGCCTGGAAGTCGTAGCGCTGGCCGTCGTAGGTGAGCAGGTGCGGGTCGCCGTTGCTGTTGGCGCAGCGGTAACCCTTGCCGATCACCGAGATCGAGCAACCCCCACCGCCGGGCGGTCGGGGCCTGGGCTGGTCGCAGTCCTTGCCGTTGGCCGGCAGTTTCATACCACCGTACGACGGGCGCGTCGGCACGCCGACCGCCTTGCGGTACGCGTTCTCCGCCAACACCGCGTGCACCTCGGCGGGGTCCACTGTGCTCGCCTGTTGGCCGCCCTGGGTGCAGAACTGGCCCCGGTCGGTGTCGTTCACCTCGTCGAGGGCATGGTTCATCTCGTGGATCAGGGTGGCGCACTGGTCTTCCGTGAAGCCTGCGCCCTCGTCGTCCAGCTTCCGCCCGTCGTTCTCCGGCACCCAGTTGATCTGCACGTCGCTGCCCGGGACGTACGTCGTGGTGCTGCTCTCCGAGCCGAAGATGGGCCTACGGACCTTGATCTTTTTGCCGGAGCGTTCCAACTCGTCGAGCACGGCCCCGTTGCCGGAGCCGCGGATCTGTCCGACGCAGCCCGCGTACTCCGTCTGCAGGTCGGATTCGACGGTGACCACGGCGGCCGCGGCCGATGGTGCGAGCAGCACCAGCACCCCCGCGAGGATCAACCCGGCCCGGATCGCGCGCACGCCGCTCACCCGCCCCGCACCTCGAACGCGACGGTGCCCTGCTCGGCCGTCGCGGCGCAGGCGTCCGCCGGCACTCCCCGCAGCGGTGCCCGCAGGTAGCCCACCACCAGCCGGTACGCCCCCGGCTGGTCGACCGGCCACCACGTGACGGTGGCCCCGCCGCGACCGTCCGGAGCGGACGTCGTCAACGCCGCGCCCACCGGGCTCTGCGGGTCGCTGCCGAGGGTCAGCTCCACCGACCCGCGCGGTGGCACCCGGACCAGGTTGCCGATCAGGTACGCGGTGAAGTCCCGGTAGTAGGCGGCACCGCCGATGGCGGGCGCGACAGGCGTGCCGTCGCGGGTCAGCGACAGTACGGTCACCGCCCCGTCCGGCACCCGGCTGAGCTGACACTCGGCGTCCCGGTTGTTGGTCAGCTTCATCCGGAGGCTGATCTGCTCACCCAACCGGTAGGACGGCTGGGACACCGCGACGGTGAGGCCGACCGTGGCGGCGGCGCCCGCCGGTGCAGGCGCGGAACGCGACCGGCGGCACCCGACGGTGGTGGACATCAGCAGCAGGGCGAGGCAACCGGCGAGCGCCGTGCGACCCACCGACCCTGCCCGGGGTACGCCCATGGGCCGCGCGCCTCCTCCGACCGACGCCCGTCGTCGGCGATCGCCGCCAGCCTGCGCCGCGCGGTGCCGTGACCGCTGTCGTGATCCGGCCCGGTGGTTGTCCGCAAGCCGACCGGAGGGGCAGCCGGTCGGCCACCGTGGACGTTAGGCTGCGGGATCGACGGGGGAGAGGTGGTCGGTCGTGACACAGTCGGAGCCCGAGGTCGGCCTGGAACCGGACCGGCCGAACGCGGCCAGGATGTTCGACTACTACCTCGGCGGCAAGGACAACTTCGCCGCTGACCGGGCCGCCGCCGAGATGGTGTTGCAGGTCGCGCCGTGGATGCCCGAGGCCGCCCGGCAGGGCCGCGAGCTGATCGCCCGCACGGTTCGCCACCTCGTCGAGGAGAAGGGCATCCGGCAGATCCTGGACCTCGGCTCCGGGCTGCCCACCCGGGACAACGTGCACGAGATCGCTCACCGCATCGACCCGGAGGTGCGTGTCGTCTACGTCGACAACGACCCGGTGGTCTGCTCGCACGGCCGCGCTCTGCTCGCCGGCTCGAAGGCGGTGTCGGTGCTGCAGGCCGACCTGCGACACCCCGAGCAGGTCCTCGCCCACCCGGAGATCGGCGGCGCGATCGACTTCGGCAGCCCGGTCGCGGTGCTGATGATGTTCGTGCTGCACCTGGTGCCCGACGAGCAGGGTCCGCAGCGGATCGTGGCGAGCTACCGCGACGCCCTCGCGCCCGGCAGCTACCTGGCGCTGTCGCACGCCGGCACGGATGCGCACCCCGAGCTGATGGCCCGCATCTCCGCGATCTACCAGCGTGCCAACAGCCCGTTCGTGCCGCGCAGCCACGCGGACATCGCGAGGTTCTTCGGCAACTTCGTCCTGGAGCCACCCGGGCTGGTCAACATGTGGCCGTACGCCGAGCCGCCGGCAACCGACGATCCGGAGGTCGCCGGCACCGGTTACAGCGGCGTCGGCCGTAAACCATGAGCGGCGGCGCTGGACGGTCACTTCTGCCCAGGGCGGCGCAGGGGCGGGGTTGCCGTCCAGCCTGCGGCGACGAGGGCACGGCGGACGGTCTCGGCGACCTCGTCGGGGCGGGCACGGACCAGCCACGCGGGAAAGCGCAGGATCCGGTCCCCGCTGGTCCAGATGTCGTTCTGCCGGCGCATGTCCGCTGCCCACTGCCGGGCGTCCATGTGGTGCGCGCCGTCGACCTCCACCTGCACCCGCCACTCCCGCCAGTACGCGTCCAGCCACCGGTTTCGGCCCGCCGCATCGACCCGGTGTCTCTGCAGGTCGGGCGCGGGCAGCCGGTGCCGGCGGCAGAGCCGCAGGAAGTCGATCTCGGAGAGCGCCTGCGCGCCGCCGGCGATGTCGGTGACGGCCTGCTGGATCAGTTGCCGGCGGGGTGCGCGGCGTAGGACGGCGAGCACAGCGTCCAGTTCCTCGGGCAGCACCCGCCTTTGCTGGCAGCCGGCGGCTAGCAGCGCCTGCGCCTCGTCCACACCGGCCGCCCAGCCCGCCGCGTCGACCAGTGCCCGCGCCGTCGTCGTTCGCGGTGGACGGGCGAGTTGGAGATGGGCCTCGGGCAGCACCGACGTGCGGTGAACGAGGACGGCAGGCATGTCGATCGGCAGTCGACGCAGGGTGGTCCGTGCGGCGCGACGGGTGGCTGGGACCAGCACGTGCAGCGGTTCGCGTCGTAGTCCGCGTACCCCGGCTTCGGCCGCGGCGGTGACACCGGCGAGCACCGCGGCCGGCCCGGCGGCGAGCACCGCGACCCAGAGTTGCTGGTCGCGGGTGAGGCGACCGTTGCCGGTCAGCAGAACGCCTCGGCAGATCGACCGCCATCGGCCGGAGCGGATCCGGCCACGAACCGTGCCCTCACTCAGCAGCCCGGAGAGCTGCGCGGTGGTCAGCACGCCCGCCTGCTCGAAGGCGAGCCATTCGAGTGCGTCGGCATCGTCGGGGGGCACCATTCCCGGGAGTCTCGCCGCCGTCCGAGCCTCTCGCCACCAGATCTTGGACACTTTCCGTTCCGCGCTAACGGAAACTGTCCAAGATCTACCCCCGCGGCCCAGCTACCGCGCGGACGCCCAGCCGGTGAAGCGTTCGGTCAGGTCGGGCAGTGGCGCGGCGGGGTTCAGCGCGGCGAGGTTGGCGGGTGGCCGAGATGGAGAACCAGCTCGGCGGGGTTGTCGTTGACCGCGACGACGATGTGGATACCCTCATGTCGAGGTGGGAGATGGTCCGCAGTGAGGCGCAGCCCCGCCGCCAGTCACTCGTTCTGATGAGGGAAGTAGAGACATCATGGACCTGATCGACGCTGTGTGGCGGAGATCCACCCGCAGTGGCTCCGGCGGCGGCAACTGCGTCGAGGTTGCGGACAATCTGCCGGGCATCGTGGGCGTGCGGGACTCCAAGGATCCTGAAGGGCCGGCGCTGGTCTTCGGGCCGGCGTCGTGGCGGGCGTTCGTCGCCGAGGTCGCCCGGCGGCCGTAACCACCTCCAACACGCGGAAGCGCCCGCCCCCGATCGGGGACGGGCGCTTCGCTGTGCGGGGCTCTGTCAGGCGACCACCGACCGCAGTGGCACTCGCGCGTCGCGCAGCGCGCGTACCAGATCCTTCGCGAACGGGTGTTCGTCGGCCTGGAGTCCCTGCGGGTTCGGGATCACGACGTACACCGAATCGTCCTTCGCGGACGTTCGGGCGTCGGCGGTGAAGCGTTCGACGATGGCCCGGGTGCGCGGCAGGTCCGTCGCCGCGACCTCGATGGTGATCGGCCGCCACCCGCCGCCCAGGTCCGGAGCGACAGGCGCGGCGGCGGCGCTGGCGCGCGCCGCGTCGAGGCCCGGCGTCCGTCGGGCGTCAGCCGCGCCGGCCGGGTACAGCAGCGCGTTGGCCACCAGGTGCAGACCATTCTCGTTGTACGCCCGGAAGAGCGGATTGAACGCGAACAGCACCGCCCTGCCGGCGCCGGTCGGCTCGTCCACGACGGCGGCCGTCCCCTTGAGCGCGTCCGCGCCCACTGTGTAGCCGTTGGCCCAGAACGTGTCACCGGTCGGGTAGCGCAGCACGTTCGTGCCTGTGGTGCTCGGCGTGAGGATCGGGTCGCTGTTGTTGAACTCGAAGTCCTCCGCCGGGCGGCCCGACGCGACCGGGTTGTCGGTGTCGACGTCGACGCGCAGGTGTGAGCCGATCACCAGGTAGTCGGCCGGTTTGGCCTTCTCGGTGGTGGAGGTGAGCCCAGCGGCACGGGCCACCCGGGTGCCCTCGTTGCGCAGCCCCACGTAGGTGTGGCCCTGGGCGATCCAGTTACGCAGGTTGACCTGCCCGGCGGCGGTCAGACCGCCGGTGGCGTTGCTACCGTCGGGGACCAGCAGCACGGCACGCCCGGTGAACGCCTCGGTGTTGTCGTTGATGTCGGCCGTGGTGACCGGCTTCAGGTCGAGCCCCCACCGCTTGCCGAGCACGTAGCGGGCCTCGCCGTGCGAGCCGGACGTGGTGGAGATGCCGGTGCCCTGGAACAGCCCGACGTCGGGCCGGGCCAGGGGAGTGCCGGTGGGGCGGCCGCCCGGGGTGAGCGTCACCCCGAGGGATCCGGCCAGCTCGTCGACCGTCCGGTTGACCGTGGTCGCCGGGATGGCGACCCGGCTCGTCGCCAGGTCACGCACGAGCGGTACGCCACGGCCGAGCAGGCCGAACGTGAGCTCCGCGGCGGCCGCCGAGTCCAGCGGGTACGTGTAGGAGCCCCACGGCCATGCGAGCCCGGACCGGCCGCCGGACACCGTGCGGACGAGCTGGGCCCTCGGGCGGACGTTGTCTCCCGTGTAGATGGTGGAGACGCCCATGAGCAGCGGGTTGCTCCAGGACGACACGTCGTAGAAGTAGGGGAACGGGACGTACGGGTCCTCGCCCATGATCGCCTGGATCCAGTGCTTCTGCGGCTGGTCCATCGGGATCCAGTACGCGCCCCTCGGCACTGTCACGTTGGTGGCGGTCCGGCCGCCGAAGACCCGCGCCGTGGGCACCCGGGTCGGCTTCTGCACCTCGTACACCTCGACGTCCATCCGGCGCAGCCGCTCGACGAGCTGGCGGACGTCGGCGAGCTGCCGGTCGGGCAGCAGGAAGTACGAGCGGATCGTGATGGCCGGCACCGGGAACTGGACCTCGTTGGTGGGCTGCACCACCTCGTTCGGCTCCAGCGTGCCCGCCCGGCCCTGGGCGAGCGCGTCGGTCCAGATGTCGAAGTAGCCGTCCAGCACCTCACGCTTGTTGGCGGCGGCCCAGCCCAGCGTCGACCACTGGGTGTGGAACTGCTGCTGCACCCGGTCGGCCACCGCCGAGGCGCTGCCCTTCTCGTACGTCATGCCGGCCGCGCCGAAGCCGGTGGTCGGCACGGTGTCGCCGTAACCCATGAAGAACATGTCGTACGTGTCGTAGTTGAAGTAGCACTCGGTGGTCACGGTGTCGTCGCAGGCGCCGTTGTAGCCGAAGCCCGCCTTGTTGGCCTCGCCGATCCGGTTGATCCAGTCCACCGCCTCACCGGCGATCTCGTGGTGGATCGGGTCGGCGTTGGGCGGGAAGAAGTACTGCCGGCCGCCCATCTCGTGCGCGTCGATGAACACCTGCGGCGGGTAGCGGCGCAGCAGCTCGAGCTTGCCGTCGGTCTCCTGCTGGGTGCGCGCGAACCAGTCCCGGTTCATGTCGAACCCGAACTCGTTCTGCCGCCGGGTCGCGTCGCGGCCGTCCGGATTCTGGGTGGGAACGATGATGGTGACCAGGTTGTCGTTGCGCTGCTCGACCGCGCAGGACAGGCCGGCCGCCAACTCGTACAGCGTCTTGAGTGCCGCGTCGGTGCCGCTCTTCTCGCCGCCGTGCACGTTCGCGGCGACCCAGACGATGGCCGGGCTGTCCTTCGCCGTCCGGGCGGCGGTCCGCGCGCTGGTCCGGCGGGGATCACGCAGGTCCCGTACGTCGTCGGCGATCCGGCGCAGGGCCGCCGGCCGGACGTTGCGCTCGTTGGACACCACCGCGTACGGCAGCGGCTGGCCGAGCACGCTTGTGGCCATCACTCCGGTGACGACCCGGTCGGAGGCGCGGTCGACGGCCCCGAGGTACGTCCGGACCTCCTCGTTGGTGACGACCCGCTCCTGACCCGCCCCGAGCGGAAAGCCGAACACGGCCTCCGGGCTGGGCACGGTGTCCAACCGGGCGGTCGGGTCGGTGCGGCACGGGGAGGGCCGGGCGGCGCTCGCGGCCGAGGTGCCGCTGAGCAGGGGGGTCATGCCGAGCAGGAGCGCGATCGTGGCGGCTCCCGCCAGCCGCCTCGGGGGGATCTTCCAGAACGGACGCGACGATGGGGCCATGTCTCGGGTTCCCTTCTTGGGGGAAAGCCTCGCAGTGGCCGGAGCCTATGAATCGGCTGATGTGGCGGTCAAGGTCTGATCGACTTCGGTGACTCTCCGGGGCTGCCCGAAGGTGATGCCGCCTGGCAGGATGACAAAGGGGGGTTGGCCTTCGCCGGAAGGAGAAGACGGTGCCCGCGTCTCAGGAGACCATCACGCTCTCGGTCTATCCGGATCTTCCCTCTGCCGATGCTCGACGTTCCCTCGCGTCGTGGCTTCGCGCCGAGGATGTGCTCCGCGGGCAGGTGACCGCCGCGCCCGCTCCCGGCTCGACGACGCCGCCCGACGAGATGTCGGCGGGTGCAACGGACGTGTTGCTGGTGGCCGTCGGCAGTGGCGGCGCTGTGATGGTGCTTGTGCAGGCGATCGCCGGCTGGCTGACCCACCGCCGCGAGGACGTGACGGTGAAGCTGACCCTTCCCGGCGGATCGTCCGCCGAGCTGGACGTCCGCCGTGCCCGCGACATGGACCAGGTCACCGCGCTCATCGAGGCTGCCGTACGCGCTCTGGCCGATCACGAACCGTCTGTCGAGACGAACGACCGGTGAGCCGCCCCGACCCGAGCAGGTCGACCGCGCTGCTGATCGGCACCGCCACGCACAGCCAACAGGCGCTGGAGGATCTGCCGGCCGTGCGGGCCAACGTCACCGAACTGGCCCGACTTCGCGGGCGGCACCCTGCACGGGGTCACCCCATCCGATCCTGACGAGGACCGGCTGCCCACGCGGTCGGATGGCAGCCCGGCCTGGCGGTACAGCGAGCGGTGGTACACCTACTGACCTGACACCGGCCCGCCGCCGACCGGGGAATCGGCCGGCGACGGGCCGGGCGAGCGGGGTACGGCTACCAGGTGGTCAGGCCGAGGCCGATCGTCTTGGTCAGCGTGGCATTGTCGTCGTCGCCGTCGAGCGACCAGATCATCGCGCCACCCAGGCCGGTACGCCGGATGTAGAGCATCTTCTGCAGCACGACCGCCGGATCGTCGTACGTCCAGAGCGTCGTACCGTCGAACAGCCAGGCGTGCCCGGCGCGCAGGTCGCGGTGCACGGTGTAACCGTTGCCGGCCAGGGTCTTGAGCAACTTGTAGTCCTCGTACCCGGCCTCGAACGTCGCCGGCGCGGGGCTCGCGGCCGGCTGGAAGAGGCCGTTGCCGCCGCCGGTGATGCCGGTCCAGCCGCGACCGTAGTAGGGGATGCCCAGGACGAGCTTGGCACGCGGCGCCCCGCGGGCGATCCAGCCGTCGACGGCCACCTCGACGGAGAAGTCCGGGTTGTCCGGCGAACCCGCCGGCACGCGCAGCGCCGACTGCTGGTTGGCCACGGCCTCCCACCCGCCGTGGAAGTCGTACCCCTGGACCGTCGCGAAGTCCAGGTACGTGAAGATCTTGCGGCCCTCGTAGCCGGCGTCCATGGTGGCCGGGTTGGCGGGCAGGAAGGCGGTCAGCGGGTGGTGCGTGCGGGTCGTACGCCCGTACGCGTCCAGTTGCCGGCGGAACTCGGCGAGCAGCTTGGTGAAGTTCTCCCGGTCCTGCGGGCGGATGACGTTGCCCGGCTCACCGTCCCAGTTCGGCCACTCCCAGTCGAGGTCGATGCCATCGAAGACGCCGGCGGCGGCGCCGGGGGAGCCCGGGAGGTTGCCCTTCAGGTACAGGTCGATGCAGGACGCGACGAACGTCTTGCGGGAGGCGTCGGTGAGGGCGGCGTTGGAGAAGTACGTCGACCAGCTCCACCCGCCCAGCGAGATCAGCACCTTCAGGCCGGGGTGCTTGGCCTTCAACTTGGCGAGCTGGCCGAAGTTACCGTTGAGCGCCTGGCCGGGGGCGTCGGCGACGCCGTCGACGCTCTCCTCGGCCGGGACCGGCCGCTGGTAGTCAGCCCAGGCGTCACCCTCGCCCGGGCCGCCGTCCACATAGCAGCGTCCGTCCTCGCTGACGTTGCCGAACGCGTAGTTGAGGTGGGTGAGGCGGCTCGCCGCGCCGGAGGTGTCGAGCTTCTTGACCGGGAAGGCCCGGCCGTAGATGCCCCACTGGGTGAAGTACCCGACCCGGTGGTAGCCGTCGCGGCGCTTCGCGTTGTCGCCCGCGCTCGCGGCGGTGGGTGGCGCGGCGGTGACCAGCAGGGCCGCCAGGGTGACGACGGCGGTGAGACGGCGGTGACGGAGTTGTCGCATCGGCACACTCCCACGAGGACGGCAATCAATCAGTAAAGACACTTATTTGATTGATGAAGCTAAGCCGAGCACACCGTGCGGTCAAGAGCCGCCCAGCCGAGGGCGGCATGGGCTGCCCTGACGCCCTGACGGTGGCCCCGCCAGGGCGTCAGCGTGGTTGGCAGCGGTCAGCCGACCTGGTTGTTGTCCTTCTGCGCGCCCCAGCCGTGCCAGCGGTCGATCTCGATCAGGGCACTGACGCGGGCGCGTTCCCGCCGTGGGTACGCGTTGCCCGTGTAGTGCTTCGACAACCGGTCGATGTCCGCGAGACCCTCGTCGGGGCGCAGCTCCGCGACGTGCCCGATGATGCTGACGTGGGTGTACCAACCGGCCTCGTCGAGCACCGTGAGGGACACCCGGGGGTCGTTGCGGACGTGTTCCAGCCGGCGGCGGCTCTCGTCCATGTTGACCAGGATCCGGCCGTCCTCCCACAGGTACCAGGTTGCGGCGGATACCGGCTGGCCACCGTTGCGCAGGGTGGTGATGACGGCGGGGTTCGGCTTCTGGAGCATGGCGACCGCGGCCTCGGGAAGCGGTGGCTTGGACATGAAGTCTCCTCGTCGCGACAACGTTTACCCCTGCACGTTACGCACCCGCCGGTCCCGATCACGGTCGGACCCGAATGTCGGCGCGGTGGGTCCGGTCGTAGCCGTGCCGACCACGGTGGGACGCGCCGCGGCGGAGCGTGACGGCGGTCAGAGCAGTCCCCGTTCACGAGCACGCAACGCGGCCTGGGTCCGGTCGCGTGCACCGGGTTCGGCCGCTACCGGCCATCGAAATGTGGAGACGGTCAATACAATCGGTACCTTCCGGTAGCGGCGACACTGCGGGGAGCTTCGATGGAACCGGACATTCAACGGGCAGATGGACGGGGCGTGCGGCCCCCGCAGTTGGTACGCGATGTGGTGCGTGACGTCGTAGCAGAGCTGGCTCCCGACGAACTGGTGCTCGTCGACGCACTGCACCGCTTCGACGACGACACCGTGGTGCGTCGCCTGACGCGGCGTCGACCCGGGCGGGAGCCGCTCGGGTTCGGCCTGGCCGAGACCGCGGCGCTGGTCACCCCGCTGGTCTGGATCGCCCTGGACGAGACCGTCCGACTGTCGGTCGGTGCTGGTGCGAGTCGTGCGGGCTCGGGCGTCGGCGGCTGGCTGCGTGCCCGCCTACGCCGGAAAGCGCCACCACAGCCCATGGCCCCGCTGACCGTGCGGCAGTTGCAGGCCGTCCGGGACCGGGTGGTCGAGCTCGGGGTTCCCGCCGGCCTGACCCCGGAGGAGGCGGATCTGCTGGGTGACCGGGTGGTGGCCCGGCTGGTCCTGGCCGTCGACGGCGACCCGTCGGGGCCCGGTGAGGTCGACCAGGCCGGAAGGGATTAGGCGCACGATGTCGGTGGTCCTGGACCGGACGACGCCGACGGAGCCGTCGTCGGCACACCTCAGCATGTCGAATGCCGGCACTCTTCCACGCTTCCTCCTGTTGATCGTGCTCTTCGTGGGTGTCGCTGCCGTCATCACCGGCAGCGTCATCAACGCGCGCTCCGACCCGAACGGCGTGGGGGTCGGCTGCACTCTCGCCAGCGGGGGCGACCCGGGCCTCAGTGACCTCGACGTGCGGGTGCGCGCCGTCGACCAGGCATCCGCGTTCAAGGAGTGCGTGGAGCGCTTCGTGCCGCACCAGGCATGGTGGTGGAAGCCCGGCGCACTGCTGCTGGTGTCGCTCTGCGCCGTGGCGCTGTACTGGGTGCTGCCGCTGTGGAAGGGGCGGCGGAGCCGGGTGGTGCCGGTAGAGGACGTCGACGGTCTCGCGGACCTCTCCACCGTCCTGGCCGACCTGGTCGCCGTGGCCGGGCTGAGGCGCCCGCCCCGTTTCGTCATCGCGCCCGCCGTACCCGGCACCGGTGCGGTGGTCTTCGGCCGTCTCGGTCGCTACACCGTCTGTCTGGACGGTGGCCTCGTCGCCCGACGCCGCCGCGACCCCGAGGACTTTCGATCGGTGGTGCTGCACGAACTGGCCCACCTGCACAACCGTGACGTTGACATCGCCTACGCGACCGTCGCTCTCTGGCGCATCCTGTTGGGGGTGATCCTCCCTCTCGACCTGGGGTACGTCGCGGTCGTGAGCCTGCCCGGCACCGCCGGCACGTACATGCAGTCGCGGGAACAGACCCGGGTGGCGCACCACGTGGCGATGCTGGTCATCACCGTCGTACTGGCCTACCTGGCCCGCGTCGACATTCTGCGCACCCGCGAGCACCACGCCGATCTGACCGCACGACGGTGGGGTGCGAACGTCCGCCTCTGGGAGAGGGCGGCCGCCCAGGAGGTCACCGGGCGGACCGCGCTCGCGACCAGGTGGTCCAGGGCGTCCGGGGGCCCGCTCTGGCGAGCCCATCCCACCTGGCAGCAGCGGCTCGGGTCGATGGTGAACTCGGGGACGATGTTGACGCCGCAGGTGTTGTCGTTCTTCCTGACCGGAGCGACGGCGGCGATTGCCGCCACCAGGTTGCCCGCTCTGCTGAGCATGGTGGAGGTCAACGCCAGCCAGGAACACGTGATCATCGCGGGGCTGGTCGCCGTCCTGGTCACCGCGATCACCGGGCTGCTGCTCTGGCCGGCGGTGACCCATGCGGCCCGCACCGGCGGCCCGGCGCCGTCGGGGCTACGCGCCGGCTGTGCCCTGGGCGCCGGCCTGATCGTGGGTGAGTTGGCGGTGGGTCGCTCCGGCAGCGTGTGGGATCTGCTCCCCGATCAGCCCGGGTACCTCGCGCTGCCCGTGCTCGCGGGCCTCGCGGCCACCTGGTGGACGGCGGAGTACGCCCAGGTCTCCGCCACTCGCCCGGCGGGCGCGGCACAACGGTGGCCGCTGCTGGTCGGACTCGGCGTGAGCTGTTGCGTGATGGCACTCGCCTGGTACTGGTGGGAGAGCGAGGGCACCTTGCTGGCTGGTGGCCTCAACGCCTTCACCGCCGACCTGTTCGCTCAGTTCGAGCGGAGCGTCACCGACGGCCAGGGTTACGAAGGCACGCTCCTGCACCTCGCGCCCGGTCTGCCGCCGCTGCTGTTCCTGAGCATGCGGGTCGAGTTGCTCTGCCTGGCCGGGCTGCTCTGCGTCACCGCGATCCTGGCCTGGTTCCCCCGCCGGGTCAGCACCGGCGCACCGTGGCCGACCCTTCCCGCCGCCGGGATCGGCGCGTTCGGCAGCACCGTGCTGGTCGTGGCCACGACGGCGGGCATCAGAGCGTGGTCACCGGTGGTCGCCGGTGGAGAGCAGGGCCATCTCGTCAGCTACCTGACGTGGCTCATGGTCGTCATCGTCGCCGCGATGTTCGTGGCGGCGGGCTTCGCCGCCGCGTTGGCCGACCGCACTCCGTTGCTGCAGAGCCTCATCGTGTCGGGTGCCACGGGCTTGGCGGGACTGGCCACCCTGGCCGTGCTGGCCTCGGTCGACGGATGCGTCCGCCCGCTGGAGATCCTGGGGTCGTCATGCCGGTTCGATCCCGTGGCGGGCTGGACGGTGACCGCCCTGTTGGTGTCGACGACGCTGGGTCTGGGCGTGTTCCTCGCCGTCGCGGCCGCTGCCCTGGGCGTGCCTGCCCGCCGGCCGCTGCGTCGGTTCCGCGACCGCGCCATGGCCACCCGTCGGCCCCGCACCGACCTGCCCGACCGGCCCGGCCGAGGACGGCTCGCGCTGCGCCGCGCGGCGGTGCTCATGCCGTGTCTGGTGACCGCGACGTTGGTCACCGTGATGGCCGTCGACGCCCGGTCGGACTCATCGACGGATGCCGGCCCCGTCTCGACGAACTTCGTGCTCACCGACCAGCCGACCTCGCCCACCGTACGGGCGGCGCAGGTGGACGCGTGGCTCGCGCTCGGCGGCGCCGACCGGATCAACCAGGTCTTGACCGGCGTGCTGGCCCTGCTCGAACGGATCGATCGGCTCACTGCCGACGGGTCGTACCGGGCGTTCAGTGACTGGTCGGTGATCGATGCCGAACTGCGTCCCCGCTGCGTCGCGATCTCCGGCCCGGTCGCCGACGCACGCCGCTACTTCGACTATCCCGAACCGCGAGAGCAGGCCGCCTGGGACGCGCTGCTGGCCGGTGCGGAGTGGGCGGCCGGCGACTGTGACCTCGCCATCAGGCATCGGGACCGCGAGGGCTACCTCGCGGCACTGCGGGAACTGCTGCAGTTCGGGCGGGCGCTGCCGGCGGTGACCGGAGACATGATCCGGTGATCCGCGGGCGCGGGTGCGGCGCGCACCCGCCTGCGGGGCTCCGGTCGCCGCCGGAGAGGATGTGGTCATGACCAGTTCCGCACTGCCCGGCCGCGTCGTCGTCACCGGTGCCACCGGCAAGCTCGGCCGCGCCGTCGTCGCCCACCTGCGCGGCGTGGGCGTCGACGTGCTCGCGGTCGACCGCGCGGGTGGACGCGACCCGCGCGACGTCGACGGCGAGTTCCTTCTCGTCGACCTCACCGACTACGGGCAGGTGGTGGAGGCGATCACCGGGGGCGCGGACGAGCACGCCGGTGGGATCGACGCGGTCGTGCACCTGGCGGCGGTGCCGGCACCCGGGCTGATGTCGAACGCGACCACGTTCGCGAACAACTCGGCCGCCACGTACAACGTCTTCGCCGCCGCTCGGGCGGCCGGGATCAAGCGGGTCGTGTGGGCGTCGAGCGAGACGGTCCTCGGGTTGCCGTTCGACACCCCGCCGCCGTACGCGCCGGTCGACGAGGAGTACGCGCCGCGACCCGAGTCGACGTACTCGCTGAACAAGGCCCTGGAGGAGGAGATGGCGCGGCACTTCTGCCGCTGGGACCCGGAGCTGGTCATGGTGGGTCTGCGCTTCTCCAACGTGATGGACGTCGAGGACTACGCGCCGTTCCCGTCGTTCGACGCCGACCCGTCGCTGCGCCGGTGGAACCTGTGGGGGTACATCGACTCCCGCGACGGAGCCCAGGCGGTCGAGCGGGCGCTCGCCCACGACCAGCCCGGTGCCGACGTCTTCATCATCGCCAACGCGGACACCGTGATGACCAGGTCGAGTGCCAGCCTGATGGCCGAGGTCTACCCGAACGTCGAGATCCGCAGGCAGCTCGGCGAGCACGAGACGCTGCTCAGCATCGACAAGGCACGCCGGGTACTGGGGTACGAACCGCGCCACTCGTGGCGGGACCACGTGGACCAGGCGTAGTCCCGGGGTCAGCGCGCGGCCTGGTAGGCGCGACCGACGGCGGTCGCGGTGCTGCCGGTACGGAACAGGCCGGTCTGATCCTTGTCGCTGGCGGGCAGGCCGAACCACGCGTACCGGTGCAGCCAGGACAGGCCGCCCAGCATCTTCGTCGCCGCGGTGAGGAACGCGGCCTGCTGTGTCTGGCTCGGGAACCGGACGCCGTTGGAGAAGTCGATCAGCGCGAACTCGGTGAGCCAGACCGGCAGCCGGTAGCGGTCGTGCACCGCCTGCAGGTACGACCTCAGCTGGTTGACCGCGTTGGCGGTGGCGAAGTCGCCGCCGTACCAGTGCAGGGCGATGAAGTCGACGCGGTAGCCGCGCTGCTTCGCGCCGGCCATGAAGCGGTCGAGCCACTCGCCCGGCCGGTCCCCACCCCAGGCCACCGCCGGGCTGCCCAGCGGAAGCCCGGTGGCCTCCAGCTGCGGCCACAGCTCCAGCGCCTGCTCCACGGACATGTTCGCCTGTCCGCCCATGTCCGGCTCATTGAACCCGAGCAGCTGCCGGCCGTTCCGCTTCGCCTGCTGCAGGTTGCTGGCGGTGACGCTCTTCGCACCCCAGATCATCGGGACGAACTCGGCGCCCGTCGGGCTGGTGACGCCCGGGTGGGCGACGTCCCAGGTGTAGTACCAGCTCGCCCCGGAGCTGGCCAGCGCCTGACTGACCCCGTCGAAGGTCCACACGCCGACGCCCTTGCGCTTCGAGGTCACCGCGGACACCGCCGGGGCGACCGGCCGCCCGGTCGTCGGCTTCGCCGCCGGGGTGGGTGGGGGCGTCGTCGCCGTCGGGCTCGCCGTGGCGGCGGGCGTGGTCGCGGCCGGTGTGCCGAGCGCCGGGTCGGTGGGCGGCAGCGCATCGGCCGCCTGCGTCGCCGCCGGTGCGGGCGCCGGCCCGGTCGGTTGGACCACGACGATCACCCCGGTCACGAGTACGGCGACCACGGCGGCGACGGCGAGCGGCCACAGCAGACGCCGAACGCCGATCGGGAGGCGACCGCGCAGACCGCGTCGGGGTTCCGCGTGGGCGCCCCGGCTCATCTTCGCGGCGTCGGTTGCACCCCGGCCGGTTGTGCGCATCGTCTCGACTCCTTCGTGTGGTCGCCTCGTCACTCGACGAGGGGGCGGTGGTTGATCGCTACCAGCGCCTCCCCTCAGGAGACTCGCCGACCACCACGGGATAACGGTTTTCCATCGGGACGCAGCGCCGCGGCGGTACCGTCGGCGTCCATGGCGTGGTCCACGCCCGCCTGATGAACGCGAACCGGATTCCACACGGTGAGGGAGTGCCCGGATGAACTGGACGTTGGAAGTCGTGGTCGTGCCGGTCTCGGACGTGGACCGCGCCAAGGAGTTCTACGCAGACCGGCTCGGCTTCGTCGTGGACCATGACACCGTCATCAACGACGACGCGCGGATCGTGCAGCTGACCCCGCCCGGCTCGGGCTGTTCGGTCGTGATCGGCCGGGGAGTGGTGCCCGACATGGAGCCCGGATCGCTCAAGGGGCTGCAACTGGTGGTGCCCGACCTGCAGAAGGCCCGCGCGGAGCTGGTGGAGCGGGGTGTCGAGGTCAGCGAGATCCAGGTGATGGGGGGCAACCCCCGGCCGGTGCCGGATCCGTTGGACAACGTGGGTTTCGTGTTCTTCACCGACCCGGACGGCAACGGCTGGGCGGTTCAGCAGATCTCCAGCCGGGCCTGAGTCGGCCCGTGATCCCGCCATAGCCGCCGGGATCACATGATGTCCGGATAAAATCGCTCAACAGGACGGGGGCGAGGAGGCTCGGGGCGATGACGCGCGCCGGGACTCTCGGCCTCGGGGACAGCCGGAGCCCGCGCTCCGCGACCGTCCTGGAACTGCTCTTCGACATCGTCTACGTCTTCGCCCTCGCCCGCCTCGCCGGGCGGGTCGCGGACGACCTGACCATCGTCCGGCACACCCTGCTGTCGGAGGCCGGTCAGACGCTGCTGTTCTTCACCGCGATGTGGATGATCTGGTCACTCAACGCCCTGCTGGCGAGCACCTACGACCCCCGGCGCCCCGACCTGCAGGCCGTGCTGCTGGCCTCGATGTTCGGCACGCTGGTGCTGGCGGTCTCGTTGCCGCAGGCGTTCGGCGAGCGCGGCGTGATCTTCGCCTGCACGTACGTCACCATCCAGGTCGGCCGACCGCTCTACCTGGTGCTCGCGCTGCGCGGTCACCCCAGCCAGGGGTTCGCCCTCCGGGTGCTGGCCTGGCACACGGTGTCCGGTGTGTTCTGGATCAGCGGCGGCATCAGCGGAGGTCTCGGTCGAGGCGTCCTCTGGTCCATCGGGCTGGCCATCGAGCTCATCGGCGGGCACATCAACTGGGCCACGCCCCGACTGGGCCGCGCGTCGCTCGCCAGCACGGTGAACGTCTCCCAGGTGCATCTCGCCGAGCGGTACAACCAGTTCTTCATGATCGCGCTCGCCGAGGTGGTGCTCGAAGCCGGCGCCGCGGTCAGCTTCCCGGGCTTCTCCACCGATCGGACCATCACCCTCGTCGCCTCGTTCGTGGCGGTCGTCTCGTTCTGGCGGATCTACTTCTACCACGTCAGATCCGGTCATGCCTCGACGCCGAGCGGCGAGGGAATCCAACTGTCGCGGTGGGCGAGCTACAGCCTGCTGTTGATCGTCGGAGGCATCATCTGCACCGCCGTCGGCTTCGGGCAGGTCATCGAGGATCCGCACCCGCCGATCGACTGGGCGCTGGTGGCCATCATCTTCGGCGGTCCGGTGCTGTTCCTGATCGGGCGGAGCACTCTGGAGCAGGAGAACCGAAACGCACCACGCTGTCGAGCGCTGTACTTCGGTGCGGCGGCGCTGCTCGTGGCGGCCCCGGTGATGGTGCTGCTCCCGCCTGTCGCGGTGACGGCCGTCGCGGCGGTGATCCTGGGCGGCATCACCGTGTACGACCAGCGAGCCCACAAGCGTGGGTCGGAGACCAACCCGACGCTGTGACGATCCATTGCGAGCCGGCGACCACTGCGCGTATGGTCGTCGGGCACGCCGTCGAGCGGGAAGGAGGTCAGAACAATGTCCGATGTTCTGCGCCCCCTCCGCGCTCCGGCGTCCGCGCGGATCTGACCCGGGGCGCCCGCTTCCCGGAGGACCAACCCCATGACTGATCTGGTCATCCGTCCGCTCGTCGCGGGCGAGGAAAACCTGTTCGACTCCATGCCCGATCCGCTGCCCCAACTGCGCCAGGTCGCGTACGCCGACGGGATCGCCGGCGGCGGCTACCGGCCCGAGAACACCTGGGTCGCGCTGCGCGCCGGCCGGTTGGTGGGCCGGGCCGCCTGGCTCCTGCCCCCGGGTGCCGTCGGTGCCCCGTGGCTGGACCGTTTCGATCTGGACGCCGACCCGGAGTCGCGCAGCCGCCTGCTGAGCCACGGTTCCCGTACCGGTAGGGCCGTGCTGCTGCTGCACGGATACACCCTCGCGCCCGAGCAGTACGAAGGGCTGGCCGAGGAGTTCTTCGACCGTGGGTACAGCGTCTGGATTCCCCGGGCCCCCCAGCACGGAACCGTCGACCGGACGGCCCACCACCGGGTCGAGGCCGGCGGGCTGACGACGTACGCCGCGAAGGGGTGGGCCGTCGCGGCGGCCCTGGGAGACGAGGTCGGCGTCGTGGGGATCTCCGGCGGCGCGGTGCTGGCCGCCTGGCTGGCTCAGGTGCCCGGCACCGTCGTACGGCATCTGCTGTTGCTGTCGCCGTTCTTCGGCCCGAATCCGCGACAGGCGCCGGCCTACGCGGTCAAACCGCTCATCGTGCTGTACGGGCGGCGTATCCTCCGCGACCGCGTCACGTCGCGCGGATACTCCCTCGCCGCCGTCACCCAGTACCTGACGATCGCCCGCACGCTGCCGAAGCCGCCCCGGCGGACCGGTCTACGGACCGCGGCCGTCGCGATCAGCCCGCTCGACCGTGTGGTGGATCTCAGGGCGGCGGTCGCCGTGCCGCGCCGGATCGCCGACGCGAACGCGATACCGCTGCGGGTGTGCACTCTGCCGGAGGCGTTGGGCGTCGAACACAACACCCTCAACCTCGCCGCCCTCGGCACCGACGGCGACGAGTGGCGCCGCCGGTACGTCGCGCTCTACGAGGGCGCGACGGTGCCGGAATCAAGCCCCGCGACGGCGGACAACGCACCAACCCGCCGGTAGCCCCCGCCCCCGCCGTCCCGAACCCCGCCCCCGCCCCCGCCCCCGCCCCCGCGCCCGCCCCGCCGCCCCCGCCCCGCCGCGCTGATCTTGCACTTTCGGTTGTCGAGATGAGTGGGATGCCCCGTATATCGGGACAGTAAGTGCAAGACGCTTCTATGTCTGTGGTGATCGGTTCGGTCGGTTGCCGATAGGGTTCGGCGTCAATGATCATTTGGGTGACTCTTTGCCGATCCGGCCGCTCGGAGTGCGGGTGTGCCTTGTGCAAGACCTGTCCCCAGGTGGTCGTCGGCGCCGGCCCGGCCCACCTTGCTGGCCTGATCAGAAGCCTGCCCGTGCGAGCACACGTGGCCCATCACAGATTTGCCGCTGAGGTGACTGCATCCCGAGCCGACGCCGACTGTCCCGGTCGTCACTGGCAAAGGAGCAACAACCCGAGATGGCACAGATCGTAGAGCGGGTTACGGATCGCTATGACGTGGTGGTGGGGGTGGATACCCACACGGACACGCGCACCGCTGCGGTGCTCGACCGGCTCGGGGCGGTGTTGGCGCAGGTCACCGTGCCCACCGACGAGGACGGGTTGAGTCGGCTGCTGGCGTTCGCCGCCGCGCACACCCCGCCGCACGGGTGCCGGTTGTGGGCGGTGGAAGGCACCCGGGCGCACGGTCAGGGACCTCGTCCGCCGGACCGAGCCGGGGCCGTTCCTGACCCGCACCATCGAACTTGGCCCCTACCTGGGCATCCGGCGCGACGGTTCGCTCGTTGCCATGGCGGGGGAGCGCATGCGTCCGCCCGGTTGGGCCGAGATCAGCGCGGTCTGCACGGATCCGGCGTACCGGGGCCACGGCCTCGCGACCCGGCTGATCCGTGCGGTCGCGGCCGGTGTCCAGGCGCGCGGCGAGACGCCCTTCCTGCACGCGGCCACGGTCAACACGAGCGCGATCCGACTGTACGAGGCCATGGGCTTCACCCTCCGCCGCCACCTCACCTTCGGGCGGTACCGGGAGATCGGGACACCGGAAAGGCAACGTCGATGACTGACGACGATCGTCGCCCACGCTGGTGCTGCTGCACGGCCTCACATTCGACCGGGGGCAGTGGGACCCGGTCCGGCGGGAGCTCGCGGTGATCGATCCTGCCCGGCAGGTTCTCGCTCTCGACCTGCCCGGTCACGGCGACTCACAGCGGCGGTCCTCGTACGCGATGGCGGAGGTTGTCGAGGCCGTGCACGACCAGGTGACCGAGGTGGGGGTCGCCGATCCGGTCGGTCCTGGTGACCGTGCTCCCCGGTAGCCACTTCCCACACCTGGCCGAACCAGCAGCCGTGGCCCGACTCCTGACAACAACCGGCTGAGATCGCCCCCACCCGCGTTGTTCGGCTGGTCCGGGCGGTTGGAAACGTTTTCGTAACGAGCCCTTGACCTCTCCGCCACCTGCGGAGCAGACTCCCCGGAAACGTTTACAGCTATCGGGTGGAGGTGCCGGACGTGGGTCGTAAACGTTTACAGGAACCGGCGGACGGCCGGCCCACGGTGCACACCGTCGCCGCCCGCGCCGGCGTCTCCATCGCGTCCGCCTCGCGGGTGCTCAACGGCGTCGGTGGTAGCCCCGAGACGATCCGCAAGGTCCGCGAGGCGGCGGCCGAGGTGGGCTACGTGCCCAACGCCATCGCCCGGTCGTTGCAGTCGCAGCGCACCGGCCTCGTCGCGCTCGCCGTCGAGGACATCGGCAACCCGGTGTACGTGGAGATGATGCGCGCCATCGAGGCCGTGGTCGCCTCCTCCGGGCGGCAACTGCTGGTGCACGCCACCGGCGGTCGGATCGACAACGAGACCGCGCTGCTGCGCCGGCTGGCCAACCGCTACGTGGACGGGATGATCGTCTCGCCGATCCGGGTGACCGACGACCACCTCAGGGCGCTGGTGGACAGCCCGGTGCCGGTGGTGGTCGTCGGCCAGCTCGGCGCGGACGCCGCCGTGGACAACGTACGCACCGACTCCCGACAGGGTGTGGCGCTGGCCGTGGACCACCTCGTCGCCACCGGCCGACGCCGGATCGGCTTCGTCAACGGCCCGCTCGACACCGTTCCGGGCGCCGCGCGTGACGCCGGGTTCCGGGCCGCCCTGGCGCGGCACGACATCCCGCTCGACGAGGAGCTGATCGAGGTCGGCGACTTCCAGTACGCCGCCGGCCGGGACGCCACCGAGCGGCTGCTCGCCCGCGCCGACCCGGATGCCCTGGTCTGCGCCAACGACCTCATCGCGGTCGGCGCGCTGCACGCCCTGCTGGCCGCCGAACGTCGGGTGCCGCAGGACGTCGCCCTGGTCGGCATGGACGACACCGAGCTGGCCCGGATGATGTTCCCCCAGCTGTCCAGCGTCTCGCTCGGCTCGGCCGAGCGTGGTCGCCGGGCCGCCGAACTGCTTCTGCAACGCATCGCCGACGCGACCCTGCCGCCGCGACGCGAACAGGTGCCGCCGAGCCTCACCGTGCGGGCATCCAGTGCCGCGACGCTGCCGGCCCCCCGTCCCGCCGGCCCACCGACCACCCACCCGTCCAGCGAAGGGGTGACCGCATGACCACCCTGGCCGAACGACCGGACGTCGAGCGGCCCGGCCCGGCCCGCCGACCGCACCGGTTCCGCTCCGACCGCACCGCCATCTACCTGCTGCTCCTGCCGTCGCTGCTGCCGATCCTGGTGCTGTCGGTGTTTCCGCTGCTGCGGGGCATCTACCTCGGCTTCACCGACGCCCGGGCCGGGCGCAACGTCGAGGTCAGCTTCACCGGCCTGGCCAACTACCGCGAGCTGCTCGGCGACGAGCTGTTCTGGAACTCGTTCAAGATCGGCCTGCTCTGGGCGGTCGGGGTGACGGTGCTGCAGTTCCTGCTCGCCCTCGGGCTGGCGCTGCTGCTCAACCAGCAGTTGCGGTTCCGGGGCGTGGCCCGGGTGCTGGCCGTCGTGCCGTGGGCGATGCCGCCGGTCGTGGTCGGCATCCTCTGGAAGCTCGTCTACCACCCCGACGCCGGCCTGATCAACGAGTTCTTCCACCGGGTCGGCGCCGACGGGCTGCGGACCAACTGGCTCGGCGACTTCAGCACCGCACTGCCCGCGGTGATCATCGTCGGGGTCTGGGCCGGCATGCCGCAGACCACCGTCGTCCTGCTCGCCGGCCTCCAGGGCGTGGGCCGCGAGCTGCACGAGGCGGCGGCGGTGGACGGGGCCAGCACGTGGCACCGGTTCCGGCACGTCACGCTGCCCGCCCTGGCCCCCGTGATCGTGGCGATCACCTCGCTGGACTTCATCTGGAACTTCAACTCGTTCGGTCTGGTCTACGTGCTCACCGCGGGTGGGCCGGGCGGCAAGACGATGCTGCCGATGCTCTTCGCCTACGAGGAGGCGTTCCGCTACGGCAACTACGGCTACGCGGCAGCGCTCGGCAACGTGATGGTCGTGATCATCATCGCGCTGCTCGCCGTCTATCTCCGTCGCCGGCTCAGGGAGGCGAACTGACATGTTCGGAAAACCGAGCCGCACGAGCCGGACGTTGCAGTACGTGGCTCTCGCCGGCTACCTGATCTTCCTCGGGTTCCCGCTGGTCTGGCTGCTCTCCACGGCGTTCAAACCACCGCGCGAGCTGGTCCGCCTGCACCCGACGCTGATCCCGGACAACCCGACCCTGCAGAACTTCGTCCAGGCGTTCACCGAGCAGGAGCTGGGCCGGGCGGCGCTCAACAGCCTCCAGGTCTCGCTCGCCTCGGCGGTGCTGACCGTGCTGGTCGCCATGCCGGCGTCGTACGCGCTGGCCCGGTTCCGTTCCAAGCTCGGCACCGCCGCGCTGGGCTGGGTGCTGCTGTCGCAGCTCTTCCCGTTCGTGCTGCTGATCATCCCGATCTTCCTGGTGCTGCGGCAGGTCGGCCTGGCCAACACGCACGCCGGGCT
The DNA here is from genome assembly GCF_040654415.1 of Micromonospora sp. NPDC050695. Lineage (NCBI taxonomy): Bacteria > Bacillati > Actinomycetota > Actinomycetes > Micromonosporales > Micromonosporaceae > Micromonospora > Micromonospora sp. NPDC050695. Next base: position 31,600 of record NZ_JBFAHZ010000025.1, on the reverse strand, counting down.
GGTGCTGATCTACGTGGTCTGGGCGCTGCCGTTCGCGCTGTGGATGCTGCAGGGCTTCGTCCGCAACATCCCCCGCGAGCTGGAGGAGGCCGCCTCGGTCGACGGCGCGACCCGGATACAGGTGCTGCGCAGGGTGGTCTTCCCGCTGCTCGCCCCGGGCCTGGTCGCCACCGCGCTGTTCTCCTTCATCTCGGCCTGGAACGAGTTCTTCTTCGCGCTCGTGCTGATCAAGACGCCGGAGCTGGCCACCCTGCCGGTGGCGCTGGCCCGGTTCGTCGGCATCGAGGGCACCGCCCGACTGGGCCCGCTGGCCGCCGGTTCCCTGCTGGCCACGCTGCCCAGCCTGATCTTCTTCGCGTTCATGCAACGCCGGCTCTCGTCCGGGTCGCTCGCCGGCGCGGTCAAGGGCTGAACCGTCCCCCACCACCACCACCAAGGAGGTAACCCCCATGCTCCGTACCCGATTGTGTCGACTCGCCGCGGCCACCGCGGTCGCGGTCGTCGGCCTCGGCGCGCTCGCCGCGTGCGGCAGCGGCGGCGACGACGAGGCCACATCCGGCCCGGTCAAGCTGCGCTTCCTCAGCCTCGCCTGGCAGAAGGAGTCGTTGCAGGTCAACAAGGACCTGGTCGCCAAGTGGAACGCCGAGCACCCCGACATCCAGGTCGAGTACGTCCAGGGTGACTGGAACTCGGTGCACGACCAGCTGCTCACCTCCTTCGAAGGTGGCGACGCGCCGGACATCGTGCACTACGAGGCGTCCTCGATCGGCGAGTTCAGCAAGCAGGGCTACCTGGCCGACCTCTCCGACCTGCTCTCCGACGACCTCAAGGGTCAGATCGACAAGGGCATCTGGGACACCGCGACCTTCGACGGCAAGGTCACCGGTGTGCCGTTCCTGCTGGAGTCGCAGGTCGTCATCGCCAACAAGAAGCTGCTCGACGCCGCCGGTGTCGCGGTGCCACCGGCCGACGGCGGCTGGACCTGGGACGAGTTCCAGGCCAACGCGCAGAAGCTCACCAAGCCCGGCCAGTACGGCGCGGCCTGGGCGCTGAAGTCGCCGACCAACCGGGTGCTGAACCTGGCGCTCAACTACGACGGCACGTTCTTCTACGGCGACGGCGGCAAGACCGAGGTCAAGGTCGGCGACGCGGAGAAGGAGATCCCGAAGCGGATCCACGACATGCTCTACACCGCCAAGTCGGCCTCCCCGGAGGCGCTCGGCATGAGCGGCGCGGACACCCTGCCCGGCTTCTTCGGCGGCAAGTACGCCATGCTGCCCGGCTCGGTGTCGCTGCGTCAGCAGATGGTCGAGCAGGCGCCGGCCGGCTTCGAATGGGTCACCCTGCCCCCGATCAAGGGCCTCTCCACCAAGCAGGCCGCCAACCCGCAGACGCTGTCGGTCTCCGCGGACAGCAAGCACAAGAAGCAGGCCGCGCAGTTCCTCGAGTACTTCCTGAACCCGAGCAACATGGCCGCGCTGGCCAAGGGTGACTGGCTGGTACCGACCGGCAAGCAGGCCAACGAGGAGCTGGTCAAGCTTACCGCCGGCAAGCAGGGCTGGGACGTCGCCGCGGACAGTGCCGCGGACCTGACCGTCGCCCCGTTCCAGCAGGCCGACGGCTACCCGGAGTGGAAGACCAAGTACGCCACCCCGGCCCTCCAGCAGTACTTCGCCAACAAGATCACCCTCGATCAGCTCGCCACGCAGCTGGTCGACGGTGGCAAGCAGGTTCTGAGGTAACGACATGTCACTCTTGCTCGACACATCGGTCGGTTGCCTGGTCGGCGCCGCGGTCGGAGACGCCCTGGGTGGCGCCACCGAGACGGCGCTGCCCGAGCAGATCCGCACGCGCTTCGGCGGCTGGGTCGAGGGCATCGTGCCCCCGTACCACGCCGACTGGGCCACCGCGCGTCCGCTCGCGCCGTACCACAAGGGCGACGGGCACATCACCGACGACACGTTGATGACCCACGCCCTGGTCCGCGCGTACGCGGCCAAACGGGACCACCTCGACGCGTACGACGTGGTGGAGCTGCTGGTCCCCGACCTGATCGAGCGGGTGGTGCACATCCCCGACATGGAGCGGGACGGGGTGACCTTCCACCGGCTCGCGGCCGCCGAGCGGTGGCTGGTCACCCGCCTGCACCACGCCCACGCGGACCCGCGTGAGGCCGGCGTCGGCAACATCGTCAACTGTGGTGCGGCCATGTACATGGCCCCGGTCGGCATCGTCAACGCGGGCGACCCGGCCGGGGCGTACGCCGAGGCGGTGGAGATCGCCGGCGCGCACCAGCACAGCTACGGGCGGGAGGCCGCCGCCGTGTTCGCGGCCTCGGTCGCGGCGGCGGCGACCCCCGGCGCGGGCGTCGAGGATGTCGTCGCCGCGGCGCTGGACCTGGCCCGCGACGGCACCCGCGCGGCCATCGACGCGGTGGTCAAGGAGGCCCGTGGCCACCACGACTGGAAGCAGGCGATTCCGGCGCTGCGTGCCGCGGTCGCGCCCTACGACACGGTGGGGGAGGAGTACCGCAGCCCCGGCCTCGGGGCGCGGCGACCCAGTCGCCTGCACGCCATCGAGGAGTTGCCGGTGGCACTCGGCATGCTCGTGGTGGCCGGCGGCGACTTCCGCTCGGCGGTGCTCGGATCGGTCAACTACGGCCGGGACGCCGACTCCACCGCCACCATGGCCGCCGCCATCGCCGGTGCGCTCGGCGGTGCGCCGGCGGTGCCGGCCCAGTGGTCCGAGGTTGTCGCGACCGCCTCGAAGACCGACCTGGTGGAGCCGGCCCGGGTCCTCGCGGCGGTGGCCGGTGAGGTCTTCGAGCGCGACCAGGCCCGGTTCGCCCGCCGGGCGGAACGCTTCGCCGGGCTGGCCGGCGACGCCACCCGGGAGGCTGGGGGCGAGACCCGGTGAGGATCACCTGGGTGCAGCCGGAGGACCTGCTGCCGCACGAGCTGGCGGCCAGCCGGGACGAGGGGCGTGACGTCGCCGCGCTCGCCGAGCGGTGGACGGTGGCCGGCGGGGACCTGGCCCCACCGGTCAGCGGGGCGTCGCCGACTCCGGCGTCGCCGCGGCTGCGGGCCCTCGCCACGGAGCTGCTGGACGCCGCCGACGCGTTGCCCGCCGGCGACACCGCCGACGAGGCCGACGACCTGGCCGGGCTGCGCGCCGGATGGCCGGCGAGCTGGTCGCTGCCGACCGACGTGACGGACGACCGGTTGCACGGCGCCTGGCTCGGCCGGGCGGTCGGCTGCCTGCTCGGCAAGCCGGTGGAGAAGATCCCCCGCGAGGGCATCCGGGAGATCCTCACCGGGACGGGCCGGTGGCCGCTGCGCGACTGGTTCACCGCGAAGGGCCTGCCGGACGACGTGGCGGCCCGCTGGCCGTGGAACCGGCGCAGCGCGCCGACCAGCCTCGCCGAGAACATCGACGGCATGCCCGAGGACGACGACCTGAACTACGCGCTGCTGGCCCTGCGGGTGCTGGAGACACACGGGCGGGGCTTCACCAGCGCCGACGTGGCGCAGGCGTGGCTGGACTGGCTGCCCGGCGGGCGGGTCTTCACCGCCGAGCGGGTGGCGTACCGCAACCTGCTGCTCGGGTACGCGCCACCGCACAGCGCCCGTCGGCACAACCCGTTCCGGGAGTGGATCGGCGCGCAGATCCGCACCGACGTGTACGGCTGGGTCAACCCCGGCCGGCCGGACCGGGCCGCCGAGCTGGCGTTGCGCGACGCCACCGTCAGCCACGTCCGGGGCGGGGTGCACGGTGCGCTCTGGGCCGCCGCGCTGGCCGCCGCCGCGCCGGTCGCGGACACCGTGGACGAGGTGTTGGACGCCGCCGAGGCGGTGCTGCCGCCGCGCAGCCGGTTCGCGGCAACGGTCCGCGAGGCGCGCGCCCTCGGCGCGGGGACCGACGACTGGGAGCGCGTGGTCGACGAGTTGTACGCCCGGCACGGCCACCTGCACTGGGTGCACGTACGCAACAACGCCGCGCTGGTGGCCGCCGCGCTGGCGTACGGGCGCGGTGACCTGGAGCGGTCCATCACGGCGGTGGTCAGCGGCGGTTGGGACACCGACTCGACCGGCGCGACGGTCGGCGCGGTGACCGGGGCGCTCACCGGCGCGTCCGGTCTGCCCGCGCGTTGGGTTTCCCCGCTGCGCAACCGGTTGGCGAGCAGCATCGCCGGCTTCGACGGGATCGGCTTCGACGACCTGGCGAAGCGGACTCTGGCCCTGGTGTGGCCGGGGAGCAGCACCGAAGGGAGTGCGGCATGAGCGCCCGTGTGGCGGTGGTGGGCAGCAGCAACCTGGACCTGGTGGTCACGGCGTCGCGCCTGCCCAGCCCGGGAGAGACGGTGCTCGGCGAGAACTTCCGGACCGTGCCCGGCGGCAAGGGCGCCAACCAGGCCGTCGCCGCCGCACGGGCCGGCGCCGTCTGCGAGTTCGTCGGCGCGGTCGGCGACGACGAGTTCGGCACGCAGATGCGGGCGAGTCTCGTCGGCGCGGGCGTGGACGTCCGTGGTCTGCGGACCGTCGCCGGCCCGTCCGGTGTCGCGTTGATCGCCGTCGACCGGGCTGCGGAGAACTTCATCGTGGTCGCGCCCGGCGCCAACAGCGCGTTGACCGAGTTGGACGCCGACGACCGCGCGACGATCGCGGCGGCTGACGTGCTGCTGCTGCAACTGGAGGTGCCGCTGGCGGCGGTGACCCGGGCGGCCGACTGGGCTCGGGCGGAGGGCACCACGGTGGTGCTGAACGCCGCTCCGGCCGCGGTGCTGCCCACCGAGCTGCTCGACCTGGTCGACGTGCTGGTGGTCAACGAGCACGAGGCGGCGGTCGTGGCCGGGGTCTGCTCCGACGACCCGTCGGTCCTGCTCGACGCCCTGCTGACGATGGTGCCCCGGGTGGTGCTCACCCTCGGCGCGCGCGGCGCCGCGTACGCCGATCGGCGTGACCTGCGGATCGCCGTCCCGGCGCCGCGTATCGACGCGGTGGACACCACCGCCTCCGGTGACGCGTTCACCGGCGCCCTCGCCGTGGGCTGGGCCGAGCGCGGTGGCGCCAGCAACGAGGAGACCGTCACGGCGACCCTGCGCTGGGCGTGTGCCGCCGGCGCGGCCTGCGCCCAGCGGCCCGGAGCGTCCACCGCACTGCCCGACCGGCTGGCCATCGACGCCCTCTACGACGCGACCTACCGAGGTGCACCGTGAGCTTCAACCCGTACGTTCCGCGCCCGATCGACCGGCCGACCGAGGTGCCGTTGGGCGGGCACGCCGACCTGAGCACGCTGGACGAGGCGAAGATCTTCGCCGCGCCGGCCGACCCGGCGGACTGGCCGGCGTGGCGGGAGCAGATCGCCCGCTGGCGCGTCGAAGCCCGGGACCGGATCGGCTACACCGGTACCCACTACGACGAGATCGCCGGCGACTGCTTCAGCGTCTGCCTCGCCTGGCTCTGGGACGAGGCACTCTACGACCACGAGCGCGGCGTCTTCACCGTCGACGAGTTCCTCGACGCGGCCGGGCGGGACTTCGGTGGCTTCGACGGGGTGGTGCTCTGGCACGCGTACCCGGTGATCGGCCTCGACGACCGCAACCAGTTCGACTGGTACCGGGACGTGCCCGAGCTGCCCGAGGTGGTGCGCGCCTTCCAGGAGCGCGGGGTGCGGGTCTTCGTCGACTACAACCCGTGGGACACCGGCACGCGGCGCGAGCCGGGCACCGACGCCGAGGAGGTCGCGGCGCTGGCCGGCAAGCTCGGCGTCGACGGCGTCTTCCTGGACACCCTCAAGGAGGGCGCGGGCGAGCTGCGCGCCGCCCTGGACGCCGTCCGCCCCGGCCTGGTCCTGGAGGGCGAGAGCCGGGTTCCGTTGGCCCGCATCGCCGACCACGCGATGTCCTGGGCGCAGTGGTTCGCCGACTCCGAGGTGCCCGGCGTGCTGCGGGCGAAGTGGTTCGAGCGGCGGCACGTGCTGCACCACACCCGGCGCTGGCACCGCGACCACCTCGACGAGCTGCACTCGGCCTGGCTGAACGGCGTCGGCGTCCTCGTGTGGGAGAGCGTCTTCGGCGTCTGGGTCGGCTGGAACGACCGCGACCGCGCGGTGTTGCGGGCCATGCGCCGGGTGCAGGCCAGCCACGCGGCGTGGTTGCGCGCCGAGGACTGGGTTCCGCTTGCCGACCACCCCGGCGAGGGCCAGGTGTACGCGTCCCGCTGGACGCACGACGACTTGCCACTGTGGACGGTGGTGAACCGGGGCGCCGACCACGACGGGCCGTGGCTGGTCACCGACCCGAGCGCCGGCCGACGCTTCGTCGACCTGGTCACCGGTGCCGAGCTGACCGTCACCGAGACCGCCGACGGTCGACTGGCGGTCGGCGGGCCGCTGCCCGCCGGCGCGATCGCGGCCGTGGTGCCCGGCGCCGACGCCGAGCACCACCACGAGCCGCCGACCGGTGACCCGTCCTTCCCGGCCCGCGCCGCGGTGCGCGTCCGCACGCCGTGGGCGCCCCGAGGGGAGGTGCCGCCGGGCCTGGTCGCCGTCGAGGGCGGCCGGCGGGACCTGCTCGTCCGGCACCGGGTCCGGGAGACCGGGCTGTACGGCGAGGCGCCCTACGTCGACGAGTGGAAGCCGCTGCCGCCCCGGCTGCACCACACCGGCACGCTGCGGCGCAGCGTCCGGCTCGGCCGGTTCGCCATCGCCACCCACGAGGTCACCCACGGCGAGTACGCCGAGTTCCTGCGGGCCACCGGCTACCGACCGACGCGTCCCGAGCGGTTCACGGCGGGGCGCGGACCGGCCGACGCACCGGTGACCGGGGTGGAACTGGCCGACGCACGCGCGTACGCGGCGTGGGCCGGGCTGCGTCTGCCCACCGAGGACGAGTGGCAGGTTGCCGCCGAGGCGGGGCTGCTCGTGCGGCGGGAGCCGCTGGTGTGGAACCTGACCGAGAGCGAGCACTCCGACGGTCGTACCCGCTTCGCCATCCTCAAGGGTGGCGCCCAGTACCGGGCGGAGGGCTCCGACTGGTACCTCGACGGCGGCCCGCAACCGGCCGACGTGTCGGTGAAGCTGTTGCTCACCGGCACCGGTCTCACCCGCTCCGACCAGGTCGGCTTCCGCTGCGCGGCCGACCTGACCGACGCCGCGGAGGTGACCCGGTGACCGCGCCGTTGGACGGGGTCAGGGTCGTCGACCTGGCCACCCTCTTCGCCGGCCCGCTCGCGGCGGCATTCCTCGGCGACTTCGGCGCCGACGTGATCAAGGTGGAGCATCCGGCCAAGCCGGACCCGTCACGGGGACACGGGCCGGCCCGCGACGGCGTCGGACTCTGGTGGAAGGTGCTCGGCCGCAACAAGCGGACCGTCACCCTCAACCTGTCCGACCCGGACGGCGCGGCGCTGCTGCGCCGGCTGCTCGCCGACGCCGACGTGCTGGTGGAGAACTTCCGCCCCGGCACCCTGGAGCGGTGGGGGCTCGGACCGGCCGAGCTGCACGCGGTCAACCCCCGGCTGGTGATCACCCGGATCAGTGGGTTCGGGCAGGTCGGCCCGTACGCCCGCCGGCCCGGCTTCGGCACCCTCGCCGAGGCGATGAGCGGCTTCGCGGCGGCCACCGGGGAACCGGACGGCCCGCCGACGCTGCCCCCGTTCGGGCTGGCCGACTCGGTGAGCGCGCTCGCCGCCGCGTACGCCGTGATGCTCGCCCTGCGGGCCCGGGACGTCACCGGCACCGGGCAGGTGGTCGACCTCGCCATCATCGAACCGATCATGGCGATGCTCGGACCGCAGATCACCTGGTACGACCAGCTCGGCTACATCCAGCCCCGGCTGGGCAACCGGTCCAACAACAACGCCCCCCGCAACACCTACCGCTGTGCCGACGGGCGCTGGGTGGCGGTGTCCACCAGCGCGCAGAGCATCGCCGAGCGGGTGCTGCGGCTGGTCGGCCGAGCCGAGCTGATCGACGAGCCGTGGTTCGCCACCGGCAGCGGCCGGGCGGCGCACGCCGACGAGCTGGACGCGGCGGTCAGCGCCTGGGTGGCGCAGCGGGACCGCGACGAGGTGGTGGCCGCGTTCGAGGAGGCGCAGGCCGCCGTCGCGCCCGTCTACGACGTACGGGACATCCTCGCCGACCCGCAGTACGCGGCACTGGGCACCGTCCGCACCGTGCCGGACGAGGAACTGGGCGAGGTACGGATGCAGAACGTGCCGTTCCGGCTCGCCGACACACCGGGGGAGATCCGGCACGCCGGCCGGCGGCACGGGCAGGACACCGACGCGGTGTTCGGCGCGTTCGGCCTGAGCGCCGACGAGTTGGCCGCGCTGCGCGAGCGGGGTGTGCTCTGATGCTGCTGAGCTGGCTCTACGTGCCGGGTGACCGTCCGGACCGGTTCGCCAAGGCGGTCGCCTCGGGCGCCGACGCGGTCATCCTCGACCTGGAGGACGCCGTGGTCGCCGGACGCAAGGCGTACGCGCGGGCCGCCGTCGCCGAGTTCCTCGCCGAGACGCATCCGGTGCCCGTGCAGGTCCGGGTCAACGAACTGACCGGCCCGGACGTCGACGCCGACCTCGCGGCGGTCGCCGGCCGGCCCGGGTTGGCCGGGTTGCGGTTGCCCAAGGTCGAGTCGGCCGCGACGGTGGCCGCGCTCGCCGAGCGGGTCGACGCGCCCCTGCACCTGCTGATCGAGTCGGCGCTCGGGCTGGAGTCCGCGTACCCCATCGCCGCTGCCCATCCCACGGTGGCCTCGATCGGGCTCGGTGAGGCCGACCTGCGCTCGGACCTCGGGGTGAGCGACGACGACGGCCTGCTCTGGGCGCGCGGCCGCGTGGTGGTCGCGGCCCGCGCGGCCGGTCTGACCCCGCCGGCGATGGCGGTGTACGCCGACGTCGTCGATGTCGCCGGCCTGGCCGCCTCCTGCGCGGTGGGCCGGCGGCTGGGCTTTCTCGGTCGTGCGGCGATCCACCCGCGTCAGCTTCCGGTGATCGTCGAGGCGTTCCGGCCGGCCGACCGGGAAGTGGCGCGTGCCGAGGAGTTGCTGGCCGCGGTGGCCGAGGCGCAGCTGCGGGACTCGGGGACCGTGGTCCTGCCCGACGGCCGATTCGCCGATCGGGCGATGGTGGCCGCCGCACGGCGCACCGTCGACCTGGCCGCCCGCTACGCCGTCTGAGCGTCGCCGGCCCGCTGATCCTGGTGGTCGATCGCCGGCCGTGCTGCCGCCGTCGCTGACCAGCGCGGTGGTGGCCGGGCGGATGCAGTCCTGGACGCGCCGGGCCATCTCCTCGATCGGCCAGGCGTTGAAGAGGTCACCGTGGATGGTGTAGCCGGGCCCGGACGCCAGCCGGAACCGCGACGGTTCACCGTTGACGGGGTACCGCAGTACCTGCCGCAACTTCGGCACGTGTACCGGGTGCGTGCTCGGGCAGGCCTGGTTCACCGGGTACGCCAGGTGACTCTTGTGATCCGGGGAGTCCAGGTCCCGACCGTTGGCAGTTGGTGGAAATGACGGGCGACGGGCCGGACCTCTGCCCCGGGCGAGCCGGATCCGGTACCGACGGCGGACGCGCAGGTGGGCAGCCCGACACGTCGGACTGCCCACCTGCGCCACGAGCAGCAGCTCAGAACCCGAGGGCACCCCGCCCGCCGACGACCGGCAGCCGCAGCTCACTGTCGTTCGGTGCGACCCGCAGCACGGTGCCGCCCAACGGCAGCAGGGTGTACTCCTGGTCGCTGGAGAACACGACCACGCCGATCCGGTGGCCCGCCGCGAAGATGTAGTCCTTCGGCTCCATGGTCCACCGGTAGTCGTACAGCTTGCCCTGCCGCACCGCTGACGTGCGGGCCGGGCTCCTGCGGTTCTGCGGGTCCATCCAGCCGCGGGTCACCACGGTGGGTGCGGCGGTCGACCCAGCGGGGCCGTAGTCGACGAGGTACGCGGTGAGGTTCGCGTCCGGCCTGTTGTCGACGGCCATCCGCAGCCGCATCTCCGGACGACCGGAGAAGCGGACGTCCCGGGTCAGCGTGGGGGAGCGGTACGCGAGCCGGTTCCCGCTCGCCGTGTCCGGGTTGGCCACCAGGGCGTCCGGGTGGATCGTCCGCCCCTCGTCGACGAAGCTCTGCTCGACCGTGCCCTTCGGCGGCTTGCCCGTGGTGAGGGTGCCCGGTGCGGTGGCGTCGGTCGCGGTGAAGTTCAGGTCGACCTCACGCGCGGCCGGGTCCGGCCAGTTGGCGTACGTGGTGTAGGCCCGGTCCTCCCGCTGGAGCACCGCGGTCGGCTCGTCCATGATGCCGTTGCGCACGTTCCACAGCCAGAAGTCGAACCAGCGGTTCTCGGTCTGCTTGTACGTCCAGGTGCGGCCGTCCGGCAGGGTCACCGAGGCGCCGCTGCCCGGCCCGCCGTGCTCACCCTGGTGCAGCCAGATCTTGCGCGGCACGTGGCGCTTGGCCAACTCGTCCCACCAGCCGGCGAAGTGTTCGGTCTTGACGTTCCAGTCGTTGAGGCCGTGCACCACGAAGACGCTGGCCTTGACGTCGCGGGCGTCGAGGTAGTCGCGCTCCTGCCAGAACGTCGAGTAGTCACCGGTGACCCGGTCCTGCTCCTTCGTGATCTGCGCGATCTCATCGGCGCAGCGCCCCTCGGCCCGCTCCTGCCCGGCGGTGTACTGGGCCAGGATGTCGAGGTCCTCGCCCTGGAAGGTGCCGGGCGCGACGACCAGGCCGTTGGCCCGGTAGTAGTCGTACCAACTGCTGATCGCGGAGACCGGCACGATGGTCTTCAGTCCCTTGACCCCGGTGGTGGCCACCTGGTTGGGCAGCGTCCCGTTGTAGGAGACACCGGTCATGCCGACCGCGCCGGTGGTCCAGCCGGCGGTGACCGGGGCGCCGTTGACGTCGTACCCCTTGGCGCGTCCGTTGAGCCAGTCGATGACGGCCTTGGTGCCGAGCGTCTCGGCCTGGTCGCCGCTGGTCGGGCAGCCGTCCGAGTCGCCGGTGCCGACGCTCTGGCCGAGCACCACCGCGTACCCGCGCGGCACGTAGTAGTCGTCCAGCGAACCGGGCAGGTTGGCCTTGGCCTGGGCGCGCCGCGTGCCGGCGTCGAGGGTCCGCTGCCCGGTGCGGTCGGTCAGGCCGTTCTGCGGCAGGTCGTCGACGAGCACGCTCGGGTACGGCACGTCACCCCAGGTGCCCTTGCGGTACGGGCTGTGCTCGAAGATGACCGGCACCTTGAAGCCCTCGGTGGCGGTTTCCCGGGGCCGGGAGACGTCGATGGCGACCCGGTCGGGGCGGCCGTCGTGGTCGGTGTCCACCGGGGTCTGGACGTACACCCGCTCCTCGATGGCGTCGGCGAGCGAGAAGACCGGTTGGGTCATGCCGTCGGCCACCACGATGCCGGTGGGCGCGGCTGCCGCGGGCTGGGCGGCTGCCGGTGTCGGTGTCGCGCTCAGGACCAGTGCGCCGGACACGCCGACGCTGAGAAGTGCGAGATGGCGGGGTCGACGCACGCGCGTCTCCGTTCGGTCGGGCTGGTTGCCGGGTCTCGGCAGGGGCCAATCGTGAAGATCCATTCGTCGCCATGTTAGGTGCGAGTGGAGGTCACGTCGATCCCTTCGGGTGGTCGCCGTCGGCCGTTATCCGGATCGGGAAAAATAGCGGTAATCGAACCGACATCGAAGTGGGCCGGGCGCCGACACATGGCGGAAACCCCTGCTCCGGCGGGGAAAAAACCTGGTCACCGACTCCCGAGGATCCGGTACCCGGGCATATGATCTTGCGCTATGTCGCCGAAGCGGCGCATTTGTCCACATGAGACAGGAGCGAAATGCTCAGGAAAACGCACTGGCTGCTGGCCGTCGCCATGACGGCCACGGCGCTGACCGCCCTGCCGGGCGGCACCGCGACAGCCGGGCCCAGCGGGGGTGCCCCAACAGGCACACCCGGCACCTCCACAGACCCGAAGACACGCACCGTCACCCTGCTCACCGGAGACGTGGTGAACGTCCGGAGCACCGGCCCCGGATGCCCGCAGGCCACCGTACGGCCCGTCGACGGCAACGACGTGATCCGTCAGACCTGCGGCCCGGACGGTCACCTGCACGTCATCCCCGCCCGCGTCGAGTCCCAGATCGGCGCGGTCCTCGATCCTGACCTCTTCGACGTCACCGCGTTGATCGCGGACGGGTACGACGACGAGACCACCTCCCAGCTGCCCGTCATCGTGCAGCCCGCCACCGCTTCCGCCCGGGTGGCCGCGCTCGCCGACGTGCAGACGCTCTCCAGCATCGGCGCGGTGGCCGGACACGTACCCAAGAAGAGCCCGGCCACCGCGAAGCTCGCGACGAACTCGCTGCTCGCCGGAGCGAAGAAGGTCTGGCTGGACCGCAAGGTCCGCGCCACCGCCCTGCCCGCCGGTGCGAAGCCCGCCGACCTGGACCGCAACCTCGCCCAGATCGACGCCCCGGAGGCGTGGAAGGCCGGCTACACCGGCAAGGGCGTCCGCGTCGCGGTGCTCGACACCGGCGCCGACTTCACCCACCCGGACCTGGCCGGCCGGGTTGTCGACCGGGCCGACTTCACCGCCGAGGGCGGGGACGCCGTCGACCACAACGGCCACGGTACGCACGTCGCGTCGACAATCGCCGGCACCGGCGCGGCCGCCCACGGCCAGCGTCGCGGCGTCGCGCCGGACGCCAAGCTGGTGATCGGCAAGGTCCTCGACGACCACGGGTCCGGCGACGACTCCGGCATCATCGCCGCCATGGAGTGGGCGTCCACCCGGGCCGACATCATCAACATGAGCCTCAGCGGCATCGGGGCCGACGACGGCAGCGACCCCCTCTCACTCGCCGTCGACGCCCTGAGCCGGCAGACCGGCACGCTCTTCGTCATCGCGGCCGGCAACAGCGGCGCGCAGATCTCCTCGCCCGGCTCGGCCGCCACCGCGCTCACCGTCGGCGCCGTCGACCGTGACGACAAGCTCGCCTACTTCTCCAGCCGGGGACCGCTGATCAACAACCACGCGGCCAAGCCGGAGATCGTCGCGCCCGGCGTCGACATCGTCGCCGCCCGCGCCGCCGGCACCAACCTGCAGACGCCGATCGACAGGTACTACGAGGCCAGCAGCGGCACGTCGATGGCCTCCCCACACGTGGCGGGCGCCGCCGCGCTGCTCGCCCAGCGGCACCCCGACTGGACCGGCGAGAAGATCAAGGCCGCGCTCGTCGGCGCGGCCGACCCGCTGACCGGCATCGACCCGTACGCCATCGGGGCCGGCCGCCTCAACGCGGCCCGCGCCCTCGGCGGCCCGACCAGCGACCAGCCGGTGGTCAACCTCGGCACGTTCGCGTACCCGCAGTCCGGGACCAGCGCGACGAAGCTCAGCTGGACCGGCGGGTCCACCCCGGCGACGAGCGTTCTCGACCTCGACGTGTCGATCGTCAACCACGACGGCCAACCGGTGCCGCGCGGCGCCGCGTCGCTGTCGACGACCCGGGTGACGCTCAAGCGCGGCGCCACGGCGGGGGCGACGCTGCGCCTCAACCGCGCGGCGTTTGCCAACCGGCCGGGCTTCTACGTGGCCACCGTCACGGCCCGCACCGGCCGCAACGCGGTCGTGACCACGCCGGTGAGCTTCTACGTCGAGCCGCCCAGCTACGACCTGACGATCCGCACCAAGCCGCTGCCCGGCCTGCGGGACGGCGCGGATTCCTGGGTCAGGGTCATGGTCGCCAACCTCACCGACCCCCTGCTCTACTACCGCGGGGTCAACGGCACCCCCGGGGACACCTTCACCCTGCGGGTTCCGGCCGGCCGATACTCGGTGCTCGGCTCGTCCGTGGCCTACTACGTCGACAGTGACGTGCGGGAAAGCACCCTCGCCGCCGCCGGTGACCTGGATGTGCACGGCGCGCGCAGCGTGACCCTCGACCCGGCGCAGGCCCGGCCGGTCACCGGAACCGTCGACGGGGTGCCCACCAAGCCCACCCGGATCGACTTCACCAACGTCCAGACCGCGGCGAACGGCCTGTCGTGGTGGGAGCAGATCAGCGGCTTCGGGGTAGCGACGGCGCTCCGCAGCACCGCGATCCCGAAGCCCACCATCGGGTCCCGGCGCACCTGGGCGGCGGTCAACCTCGACTCGCCGGCCGGGACCGCCAACCCGTACCGCTACAACCTCGTGCACGAGTACGTGGGCGGGGTGCCGGCCGACCCGTCGTTCCGGATGAGCCGGGCCGAGCAGGCCCGGCTGGCCCGCATCGACGAGCGGTTCCACCAGACCGACTCACCGGATATGCCCACCCAGCTGCTCCGCGTGGGCGCGACTCCGGACGGGGTGGCGGTGACCCAGACCGACGAGGGCCCGATGCCGCCGGCCCGGACCTCCTACGTCTCGCCCGAGATCGTTTGGGCCGACACCGGTATCTACGGCGGCCTGCCGGCCATGGAGGCGCCCCGGCAGTACCTGCCGGGCAGCCGGCAGCCGAAGATCTGGGCGCGGCAGCCGCTGCACTCCGACTGGTACGACGACCCGGCCGGCGCGGGGTGGACCTGCGCTTCCGCACCGTCGCGGACCCGGGGCAACCTGCACATCGACCTGGTGTCGCTGACCGACCAGCACCAGCGCGCCGACTGCCTGCAGGGCGAAGCGGTCGGCGTGCGGCGCACCCTGTCGCTGTATCGCGACGGCAAGCTGGTCGAGCAGCGCAACGGCCCGTTCGGCGACTTCACCGTCGGGCAGTCGATGGCCGACTACCGGCTGACCCTCGACGTCGACACGAGCCTGATCCTGCCGATCTCGACGAAGGTCAACACCTCGTGGACGTTCCGGTCCGCCGGGCCGGACGGGACCGGAAGTGTGCCGTTGCCGCTGCTCGCGGTCGACTACGCCCTGCCGATGGACCACAACAACCACACGGTCGGTGGCACGGCCGAGCTGGCCGTCCGGCAGGCACACGGCGTGAAGGCGCAGAAGGTGACGTCGATGCAGGTCTGGACCTCGACCGACGACGGCGCCACCTGGAAGACGGCCCGGGTCACCGGCAGCGGTGACGGCTACCGGTTCGACCTGCCGAAGACCACCTCCGGGCAGGCCGTCTCGCTGCGGGTGAAGGCCGCCGCGAACGGTGGTAGCGGTATCGACCAGACCGTCATCCGGGCGTACCAGGCCAGCTGACGGTCAACGAGCTGGTGCGGCCCGACCTGCAACCGGGCCGCACCAGCACACCATCTGCCGTACCGAGCTGCCCGGCGACCGGTCTGGCGTACTACCGAGTCACTGGCCCTCCCAGACCGCCTTCGCGCCGGAGTCGCCGGTGCGGACCACGTAGTACACGGCGATGCCGGCGGCGAGCAGCGACAACACCTGCAACGCGATGGTCAGCGCCCGACCAGGGCGTACGCCCTCGGCGGTTCCCGGCGGGACGAACCGGACCAGCGCCAACGCCACGACCGCCAGCGCGATCGTCGCGTAGAGGGTGAGGTCACCGAAATCCTGGTGCGCCTCCAGCTTCGGGACGAACTCGGGCGTGACCCGGTTGGCGGAGCGCATCCGCTCGAAGAAGGCGTCACCGGTGAGCTTCGCCATCAGGGCGCAGAGCGGCGCGCCCAGGGCGAGCAGCCCCAGCACCCAGCGGGTGTGCGGCCGGACCGGGGCGACGAGCGCGTAGCCGATCGTCAGGAGGGCCAGCAGCGGCACGAAAACGACCGCGGCGTGCAGCACGAGAGGGTGGGCGGGAATGCCCAGGAACTCCTCGAACATCGGCGTCTCCTGCGGTGAGGTCGGGTGGACGTCGATCGTCCGCCATGGACGCTAGCGCGACCGGAAGGGCGTGTCAGCCCTCAGATTCTCCGCGGCGACCTCGAGCCCGGTGATCTGGTCCGGCACCCCGACGAGGTGTCGGTGCCCCCGGCCGACCAGCGACTGCCGAGCAGGAGTGCGCGGTCCGCTTGCGCCGATGTCGCGCTACGTATCGTCCAGCCCGTACGGCCCGGGAATTCGGTACGGTGCATCAGATGAGCATTGCAGTCAATGCAAAATCGTTCCGAAGACCTCCTTCCTCTGTGCGTGGCTAATGCGCTGGCTGCTTCGTGGAATCGTATTCTTGGACGGCAATGCCCCATTGAGTGCCGTTACAGCAAGTGATGAACTGTCGTTGCCTCGGTCAACGTTATGTTCGACGCATCGATAGATCGACGCATTGAACAGCCCTTATGGCGGGCCGCTGCTGCCCGGTGGCGGCGACGGCGGGGCTGCTACGTCACTCCGCGTCATGAGGTGACTGTCGCGCCGCGGTCGCCGACGAGGACTGTGGCCGGCAGTCCGAAAGGCCAGGTTGGCGTTGTCCACGTAATTAACCTGCAACAGGGCGGACCCACAACGAAATCATTTGTCTGGATGACGTTCCGGCATTAGAGCCGCCACCCGGACGGAGAACCGCTCGGGTGGCGGTGTCATGTGTCAGCACGATGAGGAGGTCGTCCCGCGTGGAGCCGATGGTCACGGAGCCCCAGGTGCTCCGCGCCGGAGAGCCGGGCGACGAACGGGTGCAGAGCGTGGCGTCGCCCGTCGCCCCGGTCCGGACGGTCAGCAAGTCGCCGACCCGGATCGCCCTGGCCCGGTTGCGCCGCGACCGGATCGCGATGATCTGCGCTGCGATCTGTGTCGCCTACGTCCTGATCGCGATCTTCGCGCCGCTGCTCGCCCGGCTGGCGGGGCAGAACGCCAGCGACCTGCACCAGGACCTGATCGACGAGTTCGGCTTCCCGACGATCGGGCCGACCAGCGAACACTGGTTCGGGGTGGAGCCCCGCCTGGGCCGCGACCTCTTCGCCCGCTGGGTGTACGGCGCCCGGCCGTCGCTCATCGTTGCCGTCGCGGTCACCACGATCACCACGATCATCGGTGTGGTCGTGGGTCTGGTCGCCGGCTTCTCCGGCGGCTGGGTCGACCGGGTGCTCTCCTGGCTGATCGACCTGGTGCTCAGCCTGCCGTACCTGCTCTTCGCGATCGCGAGCTCCGCCGTCCTGGTCGCGATCTTCGGCGGCCCGGACGGTGCCGGGTCCGAGGACGTCGCCCAGATCCGCTTCATCTCGCTGATCTGCGTGCTGTCGTTCTTCGGGTGGGCCAGCCTCGCCCGCCTGGTCCGCGGGCAGGTGCTCTCGCTGCGAGAGCGCGAGTTCGTCGCGGCGGCCAAAGTGCTCGGCATCCCGACCCGGCAGGTGCTCTTCAAGGGAGCTGCTGCCGAACCTGGTGGCACCGATCGTGGTCTCCGTGTCGCTGGCCCTGCCCGGCTACGTCGTGGCAGAGGCCGGTCTGACCGTGCTCGGGGCGGGGCTGATCGAACCCACACCGTCCTGGGGTCTGACGATCTCGGCCGCCACCACGTACTACCGGGCCGACCCGCTCTACCTGTGGCTGCCCGTACTTGGCATCACGATTCTGGTGCTCGCCCTGAGCCTGCTCGGCGACGCCGTGCGCGATGCCTTCGATCCCCGGACCCGTCGATGAGGACGCCCTGGGCTGAAGTAACACCGGAAGACAAGACAGGAGCACGTCTGTGAGGCAACTGAAGGTTGGTCTCGCCGCCGCACTGGCCGCCACCGTGGCGGTGGCTGGCTGCGGTAGCCCTTCGTCGAACAACGGCAGCAGCGGTGGAGGTGACACCAAGGGCATCGAAACCCAGCAGAGCACGTACGACCCGACCGCCAAGGGGCCGGCGGCCGAGGTGCCCGGCGCCAAGAAGGGCGGCGTCATCACGGTCTACTCCCAGCTGACCCCGAACACCTTCGACCCGACCGACACCTACTACGCCGACGCGTTGGCGATCGAGAAGCTGCTCTTCCGCAGCCCGACCCAGTTCGCGATCCGCAACGGCAAGCCGGTGCTCGTGCCGGACCTGACCGACCTCGGCACCGTCTCGTCGGACAAGCTGACCTGGACGTTCAAGATGCAGTCGGGCATCAAGTACGCCGACGGCAGCGAGGTCAAGGTCGAGGATCTGGCGTACGCGATCAAGCGGTCGTTCGCCCACGACGTGTTCGCCAACGGCCCGACGTACCAGCTGACCACCTTCAAGGACGGCGACAAGTACAAGGGCCCCTACGTCAGCGGCGACACCTACGCCGGTGTGGAGACCCCGGACCCGACCACCCTGGTCATCCACCTGGCCCGGCCGTACGCGGACCTGCCCCTCTACCTGACCTTCCCGGTGTTCACCCCGATCCCGAAGGCCAAGGACACCAAGGAGAACTACAAGAACAACCCCCTCGCGACCGGGCCGTACCAGTTCGACACCTACACCCCGGGCACCGAGCTGAAGCTGAAGAGGAACCCGCACTGGGACCCGAACACCGACGCGGTGCGGCACCAGTACCCGGACGGCTTCGACTTCAAGTGGGGCGGCGAGGACCCGAAGACCCAGCAGCAGGTGCTCAACAGCGCCGGCGAGGACGCCAACGCGCTCAACTACGGCGCCGTCGACGCCTCGCTGATCCCGCAGCTGACCGGGGACAAGAAGGCCCAGCTGGTCCAGGGCGAGCAGCCCTGCACCTACTCGGTGCAGATGGACACCCGCAAGATCCCGCTGGAGGTGCGCAAGGCGATCGCCAAGGCGTACCCGTACGACCAGATCACCAAGGCCGCCGGCCTGAACAGCTTCAACTCTCAGCCGGCCAGCACCATCCTGCCGCCGAGCGTGCCGGGCTACACCAAGTACGAGCCGTTGCCGGGCCTGAGTGGTGTCGGCCAGGGCGACCCGGCCGCAGCCAAGGCCGACCTGGCGGCGGCCGGCAAGGCCGGCTTCGAGCTCAGCTGGTACTACGACAACACCAAGCCGATCGCGCAGCAGACCAACCAGATCCGGGTCGACGCGTTGAAGGCGGCCGGTTTCACCGTGAAGCCGATCGGTGTCACCACCGCGGAGCTGCGCTCCAAGATCGGAGACTACGACGCTCCGGTCAACATGGGCCAGGCGCCGCAGGGTTGGTGCTCGGACTGGCCGAGCGGCGGGAGCTGGTTCCCGGTGCTGTTCCAGACGCACAGCATCAGCGACAGTCTCAGCTGGGGCGAGCTCAGCGACAAGGCGCTGGACGCCAAGATCGACGAGATCGGCAACCTCCCGGCCGACCAGGCCGTCGCCAAGTGGGGTGAGCTGGACAAGGAGATCATGGGCAAGTACGTGGTCCTGCCGCGCTACTACGGCAAGCTCGCCTTCGTCACCGGCACGAACATCGGTGGCGCCGAGGGCGACGCCTCCGCGGGTGAGCCGTTCTACCTGAACATGTTCCTCAAGAACTGATCTTCCGCCCTCCCGACCGTGGACGCCGGCCGGCCTCCGGCACCTGTGCCGGCCGGCGTCCACCCCTCTCCCCGTTCCGGCCTCGGCTCCCAGCCCGGGCCCGCTGCCACCAGGAGCCTCGGCGGTGCTCATCTACATCCTGCGACGGATCGCCAGCGCGGTCTCCGTCGTCATCGTGACGCTGGTCGCCAGCTTCGGCCTGTTCTTCGTCGCCCCCACCGACCCGGCCGGGACGATCTGCGGCCAGCGCTGCACCCCGGAGCGCTACGCCGACATCAGCGCCAGCCTCAACCTCGACGAGCCCGTCGTGCAGCAGGTCGGCGAGTATCTCAAGGGCCTGGCGGTCGGGCGCACGTACCACTCCGGTGGGCTCACCATCGAGTGCGACGCGCCCTGTCTCGGCTACTCGTACACCCTCGGCCAGCCGGTGACCAAACTGATCGGACAGGCGCTGCCGGTCACCGTCTCCATCGTCCTCGGCGGCGCCCTGGTGTACCTGATCGCCGGCATCCTCGGCGGCATCATCGCCGCCCGAAGACGAGGCACCTACCTGGACCGGCTCATGGTCGGCACCTCGCTCGGCATCAACGCCGTGCCGTACTTCGTGGTGGCGCTGCTCGTCTCCCTCTACGTGACGTTCCTGCCGCACGCCGGTTACCACCCACTGTTGGAGAACCCGCTCACCTGGGCGACCGGGCTGCTGGCCGCCTGGCTGACGCTCGGCCTGGCCAACGCCGCCTCGTACACCCGCTACGCCCGCGCGTCGATGATCGAGACGCTGGGCGAGGACTACATCCGCACCGCCCGCGCGAAGGGCATCAGCGAACGCCGGGTGGTCTACCGCCACGGCCTGCGCGCCGCGATCACCCCGATCGCCACGATCTTCGGCCTCGACCTGGCCTTCCAGTTGACCGGCGCGATCTTCACCGAGGCGATGTTCGGGCTGCCCGGCCTCGGCGTGCTGACCCTGCGGGCCTTCAACCAGTACGACCTGCCGGTGCTCATGGGTGGCGTGCTGATCGGCTCGGTGGTGCTGGTCGCGATGAACCTGCTCGTCGACATCCTCTACACGATCCTCGACCCGCGAGTGAGGCTGGGATGACCGAACCGCAACTGCTGTCGACCCCGAACCGACGGCCCGAAACGGTCTCCCGCGCCCGCCGGGTCACCGGCGACCGCACCGAAGGGCAGTCCTACCTGGAGGTCACCGACCTCACCGTCACCTTCCCGACCGCCGACGGGCTCGTGCAGGCGGTCCAGGGGCTCAGCTACTCCCTGCCGCTGGGCCGCACCCTCGCCGTGGTCGGCGAATCCGGCTCAGGCAAGAGCGTGTCCAGCATGGCCATCATGGGCCTGCACGACCCGCGTAGCACCCGGATGACCGGCTCGATCACGGTCGGCGGCGAGGAGATCGTCGGCATGCCGCCCGCCGAGCTTCGCAAGCGGCGGGGAGCCAACGCCGCGATGATCTTCCAGGACCCCCAGTCGTCGCTGCACCCGTACTTCACCGTCGGTGACCAGATCATCGAGGCGTACCGGGCGCACCACCGGGTGTCCAAGCGGGTGGCCCGGGACCGAGCGGTCGACATGCTCGGCCGGGTCGGCATCCCCAACCCGCGCCGTCGCCTGGACGACTACCCGCACCAGTTCTCCGGCGGCATGCGGCAGCGCGCGATGATCGCGATGGCCCTGGTCAACGACCCCAAGCTGCTGATCGCCGACGAGCCCACCACCGCGCTGGACGTCACCGTGCAGGCGCAGATCCTCGACCTGATCATGGAACTACAGCAGGACTTTGGCTCGGCGGTCCTCTTCATCACCCACGACCTCGGCGTCGTCGCCGAGATCGCCGACGACGTGCTGGTCATGTACGGCGGCCGCGGCGTCGAGTACGGCCGGGCCGAGTCGATCCTCGGCCGGCCACTGCACCCGTACACCTGGGGTCTGCTGGAGAGCATCCCGGCGGTCTCCGGCGAACCGGCCCGGCTGCACCCCATTCCCGGCACGCCGCCCAGCCTGCTCGCGCTGCCCAGCGGGTGCTCGTTCCACCCGCGCTGCGAGTTCGCCGGCCGGGTACCCGGCGCCGCGTGCTCGGTCGAACTGCCCGATCTGGTCTCCCGCACCGACGACACCACTCGGACCGCCCGCTGCCACCTGTCTGACCCGGCCGGGATCTTCGCGACCGACATCCTGCCCCGGCTGCCCTGAAGGAGCACGAGTTGACATCCTCAACCGACACCGCGACTCTCGCTGCGCCCGCCGGCACGACCGGGACGCCGTTGCTGGAGCTGCGGGACCTGCAGATGCACTTCACCGCCCGGGGCGACGGATGGTTCGGCCGCGACACACACCGGATCCGGGCCGTCGACGGGGTGTCGCTGCAACTGCGCGTGGGCGAGACGCTCGGTCTCGTCGGCGAATCCGGCTGTGGCAAGACCACCACCGGACGTCTGATCACCCGGCTGCTGGAGCCGACCGGCGGGCAGGTCCTCTACCAGGGCACCGACATTACGCACCTGAAGGAGAGGGACCTGCGGCCGTACCGGCGGGAGCTGCAGCTGATCTTCCAGGACCCGTACTCGTCGCTCAACCCGCGGCACACGGTGGGCACCATCATCGGCGCCCCCCTGCGCGTGCACAACCTCGTGCCCAAGGGCAAGGAGTTGAACCGGGTACGAGAGTTGCTGGAGGTGGTGGGCCTCAACCCGGAGCACTACAACCGGTACCCGCACGAGTTCTCCGGCGGCCAACGGCAACGCATCGGCATCGCCCGCGCGCTCGCCGTACAGCCCAAGGTGATCGTCGCCGACGAACCGGTCAGCGCCCTCGACGTGTCGATCCAGGCGCAGGTGATGAACCTCCTCGAAGACCTGCGCAAGGAGTTCAACATCGCGTTCGTCTTCATCGCGCACGACCTGGGCGTGGTACGACACTTCTGCGACCGGGTGGCGGTCATGTACCTCGGGCGGGTCGCCGAGATCGCCGACCGGGACGCGCTCTACGGCACGCCACAGCACCCGTACACCCAGGCGCTGCTCTCCGCCGTACCCGACCTGGGGGTGGCGCGCGGCGCGGCGCCCAAGGCGCGGATCCGACTGACCGGCGACGTGCCCGGCCCGATGGACCCGCCGACCGGATGCCGGTTCCGCAGCCGCTGCTGGAAGGCCGAGGACGTCTGCGCCACCAGCACCCCGCCGTTGCTGCAGGTGGGCACCGGGCACGCGGCGGCGTGCCACTTCGCCGGAGCACTGGACGAGGAGTCGGCCGCCGCGCAGGTGGCCTGAGGCGCAACGCCACACCCAGGACCGTCAACGGTTCCTGGCCGGGCAACTGAGGACGTCGGCGAACGAGAAACAGGCTTCGAGCCTGTCCGGGACACTGCGGTTCGACATCCGGCGGCGCGACAGGTCGCCGATGCTCTCGGAGTGCCCGTGACGGCACCGACAGACGCTGTCGGTGTCGACCGGCATGGTCCGGTGGGGCAGACCCCGATGATCCGGGGCGGCGGAGAGTCGAAGACCTTCTATCCGAACGGTGGGCGTTGATGGGCGGCGGTCAGCTGAGGGCGGCGGGGATGTTCCGCGAATTCGGGCCGGTCCGCTCCGCCGAGCCGCAGGAGGGCATCTTCGACACTACGTCGTGCCTTCGCGGGGCGTGCCGGAGCTGACGGCTTGTTCGCGGCAGGCACGCGATCTGATGTTTTGGACCAGCTGACAAGCTTGCTGGTCACAGTCAGACCTCGACGATGGGCCAGTCGTCGCCGAGCACCTTGCGCACCTGATCCGCTCGAGACGTGATGAGGCCCGCAGCGCTACTGATCGCGAGGAACGCCGCGTGGCCGGCGCCGAGGCGACCGGTCTGCCGGGCCATGCCCCCGATCACCGGGCAGTCGTCGGCCTGGTCGATCTGCAGGGCCGGCGCGAGGACCTGGACGGTCGGGTTGCGACGCAGCATCGTCAGGTACTCGTGCTCGGTGTGGTCGAGCAGGCTGTACGCCTCGAGCAGGCAGACCAGCGGCACGGCGACTGTCGCATCGGCGTCGGCCGCCGCCACCATCGCCTCACCGACGGCGTCGACGCCCTGGGCGTAGGCCATCAGGGCGCCGGTGTCGAGCACGTAGACCGGCGCGCTCATGCCGCGCTCGGCCGGTCGAAGTCGGCGCGGACCTCGTCGACCGGCCGCTCCAACAGCTCCGCGACCCGGGCGATCGCCGCCTCGCGCATCTCCGGTGTCACCTGCCGGGTTGCCAGCCGCTGCACGGCGCCCTGCGGGTCGTACGGAAACTCGCCGTGCCCGGCTGCCCGCAGAGCGGCCCGCATGTCGTCGGATATCCGACGCCGGCGCAGCGCTTCGGTGACATACGCGGAAACCTGGCGGGCCGGGAGCGCATCCAGCTGCTCGGCCACGTCATCAGGGACGGAGATCGTCACACGTCGACTCATACACTGGAGCCTACCGAAGTGTGAATTCGAGGCCCACCAGGAACCGCCATTCGGACGCTTCCTCGTTGAAAGTTGTACGTTGTACGGTCATGCGTCCGCCAGACGTCCAGGGCGGGACGGTAGTTGGGGTGGGTGTCATCGTGAGGGGGACGAATGACGCTGGGCAGAATCGGCGGCTATGAACTGCTCCGGCCGCTTGGCTCAGGTGGCATGGGCGACGTGTTCTTCGCGGTGTCGCCGACCGCCGAGCGGGTCGCCGTCAAGGTGATCAAGCAGCACCTGATCGAGGCGCCGACGGTGCGCGAGCGGTTCGCCGCCGAGGTCGACAGCCTCAAGCTGGTCTTCGGCTCCCGGGTGGCCCGCCTGGAGGGCGCCGACCCGTACGCGAGCCCGGCGTGGCTCGCCGTGGAGTACGTTCCCGGCGCCACGCTGCGTCAGCACGTCGACGCTCGGGGGCCGCTTCCCCTGCCGCTGGCCGCCATGGTCGGCGCGATGCTCGCCGAAGGCCTCGCCAAGGTGCACCAGGTCAAGCTGCTGCACCGCGACCTCAAGCCGCAAAACATCATCCTTGGCCCCGACGGTCCCAAGCTGATCGATTTCGGCCTGGCGGTGCTGATCGAGCGCGACGACTACCTGACCGAGCCTGGCGCCCTGGTCGGCACTCCCGCCTACATGTCGCCCGAGCAGGTCAAGGGTGAACGGGAGCTCACCCCGGCGGTCGACATCTACGCCCTCGCCGCGACGCTGGTCTTCGCCCTCACCGGCCACGGGCTCTACCCGCAGACCAACTCCTGGAATCTGCTGCTGCGCATCAGCGAGCCGAGCGACCTTCCCGACCTGTCCGGCGTGCCGGCCGAGCTGGTGCAGTTGCTCGGCACGATGCTCGCCTTTGACCCCACCGCTCGCCCCGGCCTGACCGACGTTCGCGCCCGGCTGCTCGCGGTCGCCACGGCTGCCAGTGGCAAGAGCGTCCACGCCCTGCGGCAGGAGGTGGCCGCGCTCACCTACGACGGGGACACCGAACTGTTGGTCCCGCCAGATCTGGATGATCCGCGGCAGGACCCGGAGGGCACCGCGGTCGTCGAGGACGAGACCCCTCCGGATCCGACGCCAAAGCCCGACAAGCGCGGCCCCGAGCGGCCCGCGAACGTGCCAGCCGATGTGACATGGCTCGTCGACAAGATGCGCCGCCAGTACGCCCGCCGCTCGACCCTGTAGGAAGGCACCACCGATGACCAGCACCCAGGCCGCGACCTTCGCCCCGGGCTCCCGCATCGTCGTCCGCGACGAGGAGTGGCTGATCCGCAGCGTCAAGACCGGCACCGCGGACGGCACGATGGTGAAGGCGGTCGGTGTATCCGAGTTCGTGCAGGACGTCGAGGCGACTTTCTTCACCGATCTTGAGACCATCACACCGCTGGTGCCCGAGGAGACGGACCTCATCCAGGACACCTCGTCGCGGTTCCGGCAGAGCCGCCTCTTCCTGGAGGCCGTGCTGCGGCGTACTCCGCTGCCCCGCACCGAGCGGGGTTTGGCCCTCGCGGACCGGTTCCTCCTCGACCCGTTGACCTACCAGCAGCGCCCCGTCGAGCTGGCGCTGGCTGGCCTGCGCCCACGGATCCTGCTCGCCGATGTCGTCGGCCTGGGCAAGACCCTGGAGATCGGGCTGATCCTCGCCGAGCTGATCCGCCGGGGCCGAGGCGAGCGCATCCTGGTGGTCTCCCCGCAGCAGGTCCTGGAGCAGTTCCAACGGGAGCTGTGGACCCGGTTCGCGATCCCGCTCGTCCGGCTCGACTCGACCGGCATCCAGCGCATTCAGCAGGAGATCCCGGCCGGGCGCAACCCGTTCACCTACTTCAAGCGGGCCATCATCTCGGTCGACACCCTCAAGGACGCCGGCCAGTTCGGTCATCACCTCGACGCCACGACCTGGGACGCCGTCGTCATCGACGAGTCGCACAACCTCATCAACAAGGGCACCCAGCGCAATGAGCTGGCCCGCCGTCTGGCCGCGAAGACCGACGCACTGCTGCTGGCCAGCGCCACCCCGCACAACGGCGACAAGGAGTCGTTCGCGCAGCTGATCTCGCTGCTCGACCCGGCGGCGATCGCCAACGAGAAGGACTATCAGGCCAGCGACATCGCGCACCTCTACCTGCGCCGCACGAAGATCAGCCCGGAGGTACGCGACCAGATCGGCGACCGCTGGGCCGACCGAGGCCCCTCCCAGGCCCTGCACTGCACGGCGACCACCACCGAGGAGCAGATCTTCGACGAGTTGACCGACGTGTGGCTGGCCGGCAAATGGACCGACGAGCCGATCACCGGGCAGCACCGGCTCTTCCCGTACACATTGTTGAAGTCGTTTCTGTCCTCACACCGGGCGTTGCACGAGACGGTGACCAACCGACGCAAGAAGGCCACCGGCACCGAGCGGGCAGCGCTGGACCGGCTCGCGGAGCTGACCTCCGCGATGACCGACAGCGACTCCAGCAAGCTCAAGGGCCTGGTCGACGAGCTGAGGAAGATCGGCGTCGGCAAGAACAGCAGCACCCGGGCAGTGGTCTTCTCCGAGCGGGTGCCGACCATCAAGTGGCTCGCCGAGGTCGTCCCCGGGCTGCTTGGCCTCAAGCCGAGCGCGATCCGGGTGCTGCACGGCGGGGTGGCTGACTCCGACGAGCAGACGATCCTGCAGGAGTTCGAGCTGGCTGGCAGCGATGTCCGGTTGCTCTTCACCGGCGATGTCGCCTCGGAAGGTGTCAACCTGCATCAGCAGTGCCACCACCTGATCCACTACGACATCCCGTGGAGCCTCATCCGCATCGAGCAGCGCAACGGCCGTATCGACCGCTACGGGCAGAAGCACCAGCCGCAGTTCCGCGCACTGATCCTCACCTCCGACCGGGAGGACGCCAAGGACGACAGGACGGTCGCCGAGAAGCTGCTCAACCGGGAGGAGACCGCCCACCGCAGCCTCGGCAGCGTCGAGGCGGTGACCGGCCAGTACGACGCCAAGGCCGAGGAGGACCGGCTGGTCCGGGATCTGCTCGCCGGCAAGTCGGTGGACGAGTCCTACGAGGCTGCCCACGCCGAGGTCGACGTGATGGCGGACCTCTTCGGGGAGGTCGGCACCGCGCCCGTCACGGCTGACGTGCTCCAGGCACGGGTTCCGAAGCTCTTCGACTCCACTCAGGACTTCGTCGACGCCGCCCTCTACGAGATCTACGAGGACCGCCCCGAGGACCACATCGACCTGCGCCGCGAGGACGAACTCATGACCTTCCTCGCCCCCCACGACCTGGTGCACCGGCTCACCGACCTGCCCCGCTCCTACCTGCGGGCGCACCGGGAGGGTGAGGATCTGCGGCTCAAGGTCACCTTCGACCGTGCCCTCGCGCAGCGCAAACTCGACCAGGCCCGGCAGAGCAAGACCCCGATGTGGCCGGACATCGCCTTCCTCAGCGACGTACACCCGATGGTCGATTGGCTGGTGGACAAGGTCCTGATCCGGCTGGGCCGCCAGCAGGCCCCGGTGCTCACCGCCGATGTGACCGCGCCGACGTTCCTGATCCAGGGCGTCTACGCCAACCGCCTCGGCCAGCCCACCGTCGTCCAGTGGATGGCCATCTCCGACCTGCCCGCGTCGCCGACGATCCGGCCGATGGACGAGGTGCTGCGCGAGGCCAACGTCGGCCCCACGATGGTCAACCGCGCCGAGGCCATCGCCATCGACCCGCTGAAGGAGTTGCTGCCGGAGGCCGTCGCGGTTGCCCGGCAGTACCTGGAAGGCAAGTGCGCCGAGTGGGCCGAGGCCAACGCCGAGCCACTGCGGCGGCACCGCGAGCAGCTGAGGACTTTCCAACAGGCCAGCCTCCTCGATGAGCTGCCCGGGGCGCACCGGGAGAAGCGACGCCAACGCGTCGACAGCACCGTCCAGGAGCAGCACGACCTGCTCGACCGCCTGGAAACCGCCGGCGACCCGCTGCTGCGGGTGCTCGCCGTCCTCGTACCGTCGCAGGAGAACGCCGCATGAGCTTCGAGTCGTTGACCAACCGTGGCGAGTACCTCTCCGCGCACTACCTTGCCGAGATCCTGCCCACGACCCTCAAGGGCGGCCTGCTCAAGCAGTGGACCGAGGACGAGAAGTCCGGCCGGGTCACACCGCGCGCCGGGCTGCGGGGCATGCGCCGGCAGTACTTCGACGCCAAGACCGAGCTGACCGACGTCGACTTCTTCGACCCGGAGCGGCTGCGCAAACAGCACCAGGACGTGTTGCGGGCGCTCGGCTTCGACCCGCAGCCGCAGACCATCACCGTCGAGCGCAACGGCCAGGAGTACGAGGTCCACGTCGCCCACGCCGAGCTGACCACCGCACACGGCATCATCGCGTTGGACTGCGGGTGGGCGGTCGACACCGAGGCCGCACAGGACCCGGACGACGCCGGCCGCCTGCTCGACCCGCTCACCCTGTCGAGCGCCGAGACCATCGAGACGGGCGCCAAGCTCGCCTCGCTGCTCTTCGCCGCCGACAGCCCGAAGCCCCGCTACGTGTTGATCCTCAGCGGCGGCGTGATCACCCTCGCCGACCGCACCGTCTGGGGTGAGGGCCGCTACCTGGCGGTAAGCCTCGACACCGCGTACGCCCGCAACGACGACAAGGAGTTCGACGTCGTCGCCGCACTCTTCGGCGCCGACTCGCTGCGTCCGCCCGCCGAGGGCGGCACCGAACCCCTCGCTGACCTGGTCGCCGGCTCCCGCCAGCACGCCGTCGGTGTCTCCAGCGAACTTCGTGTGGGCCTGAAGGATTCCGTCGAACTCATCGCCAACGAGGTCCTCGACCAGATTCGGCGGGCCGGCTACCAGCCGCAGCAGGTGATGGACCTCGACGAGTTGGCCAAGGAACTGGGCCGGGAGTCGCTGCGCTACCTCTACCGCATCCTGTTCCTGCTCTACGCCGAGGCCCGCCCCGAACTGGGCGTACTGCCGGTCAACGACCCCCAGTACGTCGAGGGCTACAGCCTCACCCGCCTCGGTGACCTCGTCTCCCGCCGCCTCGCCCCCTCCGGCGAGGACGGCACCCACCTGTACGAGTCACTCGACCTGCTCTTCCGCATGGTCAACGAGGGACACCGGCCACGCGGCGGCGCCGAGGTGGAGGAGAAGGCCAGCGAGGGGGAGGGGCTGCGCTTCGAGCCGATGAAGTCGGACCTGTTCCTGCCGGAGAAGACGAAGCTCATCGGCCGGCTCATTGCCGTACCGGGCAGCGACCCGGACGACTCGGACGGCCCAAAGATCGACACGCGGCTGCGCAACAAGGTCCTCTACGAGGTGCTGCGCCGGCTGATGCTGACCAAGGGCGGCAAGAAGCGCCGCGGCGGCTTCATCTCGTACGCCCAGCTCGGCATCAACCAGCTCGGCGCGGTCTACGAGGGTCTGATGTCGTACACCGGGTTCGTCGCCACCGAGCAGCTCTTCGAGGTCGCCAAGAACGGCGACCCGAAGGACGGCTCGTGGATGATCCCGGCTTCCAAGACGGACGAGTACGACGACAGCGTCTTCGTCTACCGGGAGGAGCCGTACACGGGCGTGCGCAGCCGGGTCAGCTACGAGCCTGGCAAGTTCGTCTACCGGCTTGCTGGCCGAGACCGGCAGACCAGCGCCTCCTACTACACCCCGCAGTCGCTCACCGAGGTCACCGTCCAGCTCGCCCTCAAGTACCGGCTCGACCAGGACGACACGGTCACCCCGGCCCGCGAACTGCTGGACTGGACCATCTGCGAGCCGGCACTCGGCTCCGGCGCGTTCCTCAACGAGGCGATCAACCAGGTCGCGGCGGAGTACTTGCGCCGTCGCGCTCGCGAGTTGCAGGTCGACCTGGACCCGGAGCAGTACCACCTCGAACTCCAGCGCGTGAAGGCGTACATCGCCCTGCACAACAGCTACGGCGTCGACCTCAACCGCACCGCCGTCGAGCTGGCCGAGGTGTCGCTCTGGCTCAACGTCATGCACGCCGGCCTCCAGGCACCCTGGTTCGGCCTGCACCTGCAACGCGGCAACTCACTCATCGGCGCCGGCCGCAAGACCTACGGCCCGAAGCAGCTTGCCGACAAGTCGTGGCTCACCACCGCCCCGAAGGAGCAGCCGTTCCGGGACGGGCCGATCGACGAGGGCACCATCCACCACTTCCTGCTCCCCGCCGATGGCTGGGGCGCGGTAGCGGGCGAGAAGGAGGCCCGCGAGCTGGCGCCGGCCGAGACCGCCCGATTGAAAGCCTGGCGTACGGCGATGAAGCGCACGCCGTCCGCCAAGGGGAAGAACTCGCAGGTGCAGCGGTTGCAGGCCCTCGCGCGGCGGGTCGAGTTCCTGTGGGGGCTGGTGCAGCAGCGGCTCGACATTTCTGAGCGGGAGATCCGCCGCGACATCGCGGTCTGGGGTGCCGAGGACCTGCCGCCGGTCACGGAAGCGGTGCCCCGGGAGGACATCCTCGCCGACCTGACCGCGCCTGGGACGCCGTACTGGCGGCTCAAGACGCTGATGGACGTCTGGTGCGCGCTGTGGTTCTGGCCACTGGACAAGGTTGGGCTGCTCGACGGTTCCGACCCGGTCTACCCGGCCGCGCCCGTCGAGGTCTCACATATCAGGGACGAGCCGGCGTACGAGGAACCGGCCGTGTACGAGACCGCGGACATCTTCGGGAACGTGCAGCCGCAACAGATGAAGCTGCCGACGATGCCGACCGGGGGGACCCGGCGAATGACGGTGGCCGAACAGCTCCGCCAGCAGGTGCCGCTGTCCAACCTCGACGACTGGCTCACCTTCGCCGAGGCACTCATCGGCCGTAGCGATGTGGACGAGAACACCGAGAGATTCTACGGCCGGACGCTCACCAGCCTGAGCGAGATGAGCGAGTTCGAGCGGAAGCTCGACGGCGTCATCGGCGTCGACTCGCCTTGGACTCTGTCTGACCGCTTCCCCTGGCTTCTCGCCGCCAGCTTGCTCGCCGAACAGGAGGGCTTCTTCCACTGGGAACTCACTTTCTCTCAAGCCTTCGTCAAGGGCGGCTTTGATCTTCAAGTGGGTAACCCGCCTTGGGTGCGTCCTATCTGGGATGAGCCGACTGTACTGGCCGAATTGGACCCCTGGTTCACCCTCTCGGGGAAGCCCTCGACGCAGCTATGGCGTGACCGAAAAAAGGCCGCCCTCCTGGCTGCGGGGCGCTGGTTTTTGCTGAGGGAGTTTGCCTCGAATGTTGGTAGATCCCAGGTCTTCGGCTCGTCCGGTACGTACCGACTCTTGGTCGGCACGCAGCCGGACCTTTATAGGGCATTTATGGTGCGGGCGTGGGCTAATCAAGCCCCAAAGGGGATGGCTGCACTGATCCACCCCGATAGTCACTTCAGTGGCGCCAATGAGGGCGTTTTGCGTCGGGCAACCTACCGCCATCTCCGGTTCCATGCCCATTTTTCAAATCGTAGGCAGTTGTTCCCGGAGATTCAAGGAACGCGCCAATATGGTCTGCATGTCTATGGCGGACAACAAGACATCGACTTTGTTCACGTGAGTTGGTTGTTTCATCCACTGACTTTGATCGAATCGCTTTCCCATGACGGGTTGGGTGACCGTCCCGGAATTAAGCATAACGGTGCATGGGAGCTTCGGGCTCATCGCTCTAGGCTCAATGCCACGTAGCTTAAGTTGATCATGTTGTGTGGGGTCGAAGACGGTAGATGTGAACGGTGGCTGGGTCTGGGTGGCGGATGCTGGTCGGCTCGTCGCGATTCTTGACGCGGTAGCTGTTGTGGCGGGCTCGTTTGACGGCGCGGGGGCAGGTGCGTTCCCGGCGTTCGGGGATCAGCAGGG
>NZ_JBFAHZ010000024.1:0-90996 GCF_040654415.1 Micromonospora sp. NPDC050695 | reverse complement strand
CTGTTGTGCGGGTCCGGGGGGGGGGGGGCCGCGGGGGGGGGGCCCCCGGGCGGGCCCCCCCCGACGGAGGCGACCGGGGTCAGCCGGCGGTGCGGCCGACCAGGGAGATCAGCTCGTCTGCGGCCGGCCCGGAGGAGGCCGGGTTCTGACCGGTGACGAGCAGCCCGTCGGTCACCACGTGCGGCTCGAAGTTGCCCGCCTTGGAGAACTGCGCCCCCTTGGCGATCAGCTCGTCCTCGACGAGGAAGGGCACGACCTTGGTCAGGCCCATGTACTCCTCCTCGCTGTCGGTGAACCCGGTGACCCGCTTCCCGGCGACCAGCGGCTGACCGTCGGGGGTCACGCAGTGCCGCAGCGCGCCCGGCGCGTGGCACACCAGCGCGGTCGGCTTGCCCGCCGCGACGAACTGCTCGATCAGTTTGATCGAATTCTCGTCCTCGGCGAGGTCCCACAGGGGGCCGTGGCCGCCCGGGTAGAAGACGGTGTCGAAGTCGCCGACCGACACCGAGTCCAGCCGTAGCGTGTTGTCGAGCTGCCGTTCCGCCTCGGCGTCCGCACCGAAGCGGCGGGTCTGATCCGTCTGGAAGTCCGGTTCGTTGCTCTTCGGGTCCAGGGGTGGCCGCCCACCCTCGGGCGACGCGAGCGTCACGTCCCATCCGGCGTCCCGGAACCGGTAATAGGGCGCGGCCAGCTCCTCGAGCCAGAAACCGGTCTTCCGGCCGGTGTCACCCAGCTGGTCGTGCGAGGTCAACACCATCAGAACCTTGGTCATGTCCACTCCTCAGATCAGCAGTCCCAGTCGTACGTGCCCTGGTTCACGACGAACATTCCATGTCGCCGCTCGTCGGTCGGCCGGGTCAGACGCCGAACGCGACGACCTCCAGCTGAATGTTGTCGATGTCCCGGAAGATGACCGTCGAGTAGGGGAACGGATCCTTCACGGTCTGGATACCGGAGTGCGCGACGCCCAGGCTGTCCAGCCAGGCCGCCCAGGCCTCGAGCCCCTCACGCGTCTCGACATTGAGGGAGAAATGGTCGAGGCCGGTGCGGGCCTCGTTGAACTCCTCGCCCTGATTGCCCTCGTTGTGGTGCAGACCGATGGCGAACCCACTACGCGGTTCGATGACCAACTCGGCGTACCCGGTCCACTCGCGACCGTAGTGCGGAAGCTTTCCGTCCGCGAGCGTCGCGTTGAAGACCTCCTGGTACCAGGCGATGCTCGCCTCAAGGTTGCGAACGGTGAAAGCGACGTGGTGCACGCCGCTGAACGAGGGCGGGCCGGTGTCGGTCATGAGAGCTCCCTGCGCCTACGTCATGAACGCTTGCACTGAGGATTTATATGCAGTTTTGGTTTACGGATAGTGGATGCCGACTGGATCAGCCACAAGAAGCACCCGCCAAATCGGACCAATGACGATTTGACGGGTAGGCAGGTCCGTGTTTCGGTTTTCGGCCACGCTAGCGTCGAGCCGACGACAATCGAGGACGGGAACCAGAATTCGCATGGGAACAATGGGCAACGGGCGGGCCGTGGTAATCGGCGCCTCGCTGGCAGGCTTGCTGGCCGCACGGGCGCTGCACGAGTCCTTCGAAGAGGTGGTCGTGCTCGATCGCGACACGTTGCCGCAGCAGCCCGAGCCACGACGCGGCGTGCCGCAGAGCAGCCACGTGCACGGGCTGCTCACGCGTGGCAGCCAGGAGATGGAGCGGCTGTTCGACGGGTTCGGCGCGGAACTGGCCGGGCTCGGAGCCCCCACCTTCGACGTGCAGGACGACATGCGGTGGTGGTTGGGCGGCCGGCCGCTGGCCAAGGGCGTGTCCGGCATGACCGCGCTGGCCGCGAGCCGTCCGCTACTCGAGTTCGTGATCCGGCGCCGGGTGCAGGGGCTGGCCAATGTGGTGGTCCGGCCCGAGCACACGGTCGACGACCTGCTCTGCACGGCGCAGGGTGATCGCGTCGTCGGCGTGACAGCGACCGCCGCCGGTCAGCGGGTCTCCGTCGACGACGCCGATCTGGTGGTGGACGCCAGCGGGCGTGGCTCACGCAGCCGCCACATGCTGACGGCACTCGGCTTTCCGCAGGTCGAGGAGGAGCGCATCGAGGTGCCGACGGTGTACGTGACGCGCCGCTATCGCCGCGAGCCGCACCATCTCGACGGCCGGGCCGGCGCCTCGGTCAACGCCTACCCGGGCAACGTGCACGGCGGATTCGTCCTCGCCCAGGAGAACGACACCTGGATCGTCAGCATCAGCGACCGATTCGGCGGTGTGCCGCCGACCGACGACGACGGCATGCTGGCGTTCGCCGAGACGCTCGACAGCCCGGACGTCGCCACCATCATGCGCACCGCCGAGCCGATCGGCGATCCGGTGAAGATGCGATACCCGGCCAGCACCCGGCTGCGCTACGACCGGATCGACCAATTCCCGGCCGGGTACCTCGTCACCGGCGACGCGATGTGCTCATTCAACCCGATCTACGGCCAGGGGATGACCGTGGCCGCCCTGGAGGCGGGCATCCTCCGACGGCTGCTCAAGGATGGGACCACCGATCTGGCCAGCCGGTTCTTCGCTGCGGCGGCCGCGGTCATCGACGTGCCGTGGGCGGCGGTCGCCGCCAACGACCTGCGCCTCCCGAAGGCGGTGGGAGACCGGTCCATGCTCGACCAGCGGCGCGGCGCCTACCTGGAACGCCTCCGCCGGGCTGCGACCGAGGACCCGGTGCTGGCCACCGCGTTCCTCCGTGTCACCCATCTCATGGACCCTCCGTCGGCACTCTTCGCACCGGAGATCGCCGATCGCGTCCCGGCCTGAGAGCCGCCCGGGGTCGTCGCCACGGCGGTCACCCCGGGCACGCCCCTCAACGCGTGCCGTCTGAAGCCGAGGCTGCCTCTCTCGCTCGGCCGACGCCTCCCGAGCGCTTGAGCAGGATGGCTCCACCGGCGATGAAGACGATGCCAAGGACCACACCGACGAGGTTGCCCTGCGGCAGACTGGCGAGAATCCCAGAATGCCCACGACGATCGCTACCACGCCGAGGATTCGCATCACGTAGCCACCGACGGATCTCGCTCGTTCATTCGTCATGGTGATTCCTGTTGCCCGACGAGCAGGTCGGACAAACGGCGGATCGTCGGCGGGCATCGCACGTGTTCGGTCGGCAGACCTTCTGCCCCGGCCGTCTGGGGTCCGGCCCGCCAGGCCACCGGCTCGCTGATGTAGGGCCCATTGCCAGACGATCGACAGGCTCTCGGTGCCTGGCTCAGAACGGCACGCAGGCTCGCCGGGTCACCTCACTGTTCGGTTGCGGTCGCCGCGATGACGGCGTGCGGCCGATGGGTGCCATCGAAGGGTCGTTGCATCCGGTCCACCTCCGCGAAGCCGGCGCGCACCAGTCGCGCCGAGAACTCGTCGACGGGCCAGCGGTAGGCGGTCGTGACCTTGTGGTCGAACGCGGCGAACTCGTCACCGTCGAAGAAGCCGATCACCAGAGTCCCGCCTGGGGCCATCGCCCGGCGGAACTCGGTGAGTACGTCGTCGAGATGCCGCGGCGGAAGATGGATCAACGAGTACCAGGCCAGGATGCCGGCGATGGAGTGATCGGCAACGTCGAGCCGCTCGATCGACCCGAGGTGGTACCTGCCGCCCGGATGGGTCGCCCGCGCGTGGGCGATGAACTCGGGGACCATGTCGATTCCCGATGCGTCCACGCCCAGGGAACGAAGGTGCTCGGTGATGTGACCAGGCCCGCAACCCAGGTCGAGCACCGCTCCAGGGCCACCCGCCAGGTGCCGCTCGATGAAGGCGAGGTCGTCGACGTGTACCTGCTGACTGGTGCCGAACAGCTCGATGTAGAGCTGCGCGACGGAGGAGTACGCCTGTCGGACCCGTTCCATCGCACGACTATATGAGAGGTTGGCGGAGGCCTCGGTGCGGCGCGGAGTGCCGCGCACGGCGCCGACGGTGGCGCGGACGACCCCGTCCGCGCCACCGCGGTGCTGGGCAGCTACCCGATGCGGATCAGCTGCCACTGCTGGTTGTTGCCACCCCAGTCGGTGTACTGGACGATGTTTCCCCCGTCGGCGGTGGACGCGCCCTGCACCTCGACGGCCTTGCCGCTGTTGCGGTTGATCACCCGCAGGTAGCCACCGGCGGATTCGGCGAGCCGGAACTGCTGGTTCGTGCCGTTGCCGTCGCTCCACTGCACGATCGCGGCGGCGTCAGAGGTGGAGAAGTTGTAGACGTCGAGCACCTTGCCGGAGTTCCGCGACTTCGGGCGGTGGTCCACCGTTCGCCGACAGTCGCCTCAAGGAAGGCGGGCTCGCCGGCGCGGTAGGCGTTCGGATACTCCTTGAGGGCGGGGTCGAACGCCGCCCGTTGGCGGACGGTCGGGCTGCCGGGCAGCGGCTGGTACGTCGGCGGGTAGTCCGGGGCGCCGGCCGGTGCGGACCTCATCTTGTTCTCGCGCTCCCGGGCCCAACTGCTCGCACCCGACGTGCGAGAGTCCAGCCAGCCCTCATCGTGGTGCAGGTGGCTGTCGAAGACGACGTACTCCTGCTCGACCGCGATGGGCTCGTAGCCTGCCGCCCGAAGGGTGTCGACGAGCTCGTTCAGCCGCTTGGTCGCCGTGGCGCGACCGACACCGCGGCAGCGCTGGTTGACGAATCGCTCCTGCGCGCCGTCCGCGAACTCCCGGCGGGCGTTGCGGGACAGCCGCGCGCCGTGCGGTGCGACCAGATCGGTGAGAGCCACCAGATCCGCCACCGGTGCGTTCGACACCAGGAGCTTGACGTGATGCTCGAAGTACCGGCCACCAGGCTCGGCCGCCGCCTGCTCATCCGACTGCGGTACGCCGACGCACCACGGCGCCGCCTCGATCTTCGAACGGCACGGGTGTACGCCTGCCTCGCGCAGGTCGCGTTGCCACCGTCGCACCGCCGTGTGCTGATCGGCCAGGGTGCCGCGCCCGGTCAGGGTGAGCATCGGTTGCGAGACGTTCGCGCCTCGATCGAGCAGGATGTGGACGAACTTCACGCCATGCTCGGTGGCGAACGCCGACAGCTTCTCGGCCTGGGAAGCGTAGGCCGTGATGTGGATCTCGAAGTCCCCCGATACCTCAGACACCGGCGGAGTGTATGGCACCACCATCAGGCCGGGAAGCGCGATTCCGTCCACCTCCGGTCGCGCTGGCCTGGTCAGGCCCGGTCGGTGAGGTCGAGACCGGTCAGGTCGGCCGAGAGCGCCCAGAGCCGGGCTGCGGAAACGCTGTCGGTGGGGCTGCCGTCGGCGACGCGGCAGTCCACGCAGTAGCCGCCGCCGTCCGCCTCGACGTCGGGTGAGGTGGCGGCCCAGACCTGGGTAGCGGCGCCCTGCTCGACGGTCTTGAACAGGCCCGGCCTGGCTCAGCAACGGCGCCGGCGGTGACGCGTACAACACGCCGGCGTTGTGGGCCGCCGACAGCACCTGGGCCATCGCCTCCCCGTGGGCACCCTGACCGGTCCGGGCGCACGGGCGCCGCAATAGGACGACGTGGGGGTTCCGGCCGGCGCGCGGAGCCCCCACGACACCTGTCTGCCGCCGTTTCGCGAGGCGATCCTGCGGCCAGGTGGCGAACCGGCACGGCGTCACCCACTGACCGAGGGGTCGTTTTCCCGGTCGTGAGGAAATCTGGGTCTCCGCCGGCCGTCGTGATCGATCGCCCGCCCCGGCCACCCCGGCACGTCTCGTTATCGCGGTGCCCGACGCAGGCGCGACGCCGGGATCCACGATGTCGCTGATACCGACCTGATCAGGCGCCGCAGGCCCGGAGTACCGCGCGGACGGCCTGTTCAGCGTGGCTGACTGACCGGCAATACCCGGCCCGCAACTTGCAGTTGGCCGAAGTCACCCGTCCGTTGCAACACGCAATGAACCCGTCTTTAAATAGACGACAACCTATCTTGACTTGGGCGGCTGGCCAGCGCACCGTAAAGGCATCAGAGGCAGATGCGCGCCATTATCGGCCCGGCTGACGCGGTTCGCCAAACGGGGGCGCTGCCGGTTTCGCGCCGGATGCATCAGGAGGCGTTCCATGCGATTGAATCCGTTCACTGGGGTCTATCTCACCGATCCAGCAGATATGTGGCGACGCATTC
This sequence comes from Micromonospora sp. NPDC050695, assembly GCF_040654415.1. Classification (NCBI taxonomy): domain Bacteria; kingdom Bacillati; phylum Actinomycetota; class Actinomycetes; order Micromonosporales; family Micromonosporaceae; genus Micromonospora; species Micromonospora sp. NPDC050695. Next base: position 84,862 of record NZ_JBFAHZ010000024.1, on the reverse strand, counting down.
TCGACGATCCCGACAGGGCGCACTACGCCGACGATCTGGGACTGTGGTTGATCAGCAGGCACGCGGACGTCCGACGCGCCCTGGCCGACACCGCGACGTTCGCCAACGCCCTCACCCTCGCCCCGGTCTACGAGGTCTGCCCGGAGGCGATGAACGTCGTCATGCAGATCGACGCGCCACCCACGACGGCCGCCGCGGACCCGCCGGCGCACCCTCGCACCCGGCGGGCGCTACGGGCCACCTTCGCCAACACCGCCGACCGGGTCGAGGCCGAGTACGGCGCGATCGTCCGCCGCCGGGTCGACCAGCTGGTGTCCCGGCTGGTCGCCCGCCAGGGCGATCAGGTCGACCTCGTCGCGGCCTTCGCCACCGAACTTCCCCTGCTGGTGGTCCTGGACATCCTCGGGGTGCCCGACGCCGACATCGCGCGGATCAGACGATGGGCGGACGGTCAGATCGCTCTCATCTGGGGGCAACCGGACCCGGCCGAGCAGGTACGCCTGGCGCAGGGCCTGCTGGAGTTCTGGCAGTACTGCCAGGAACTCGTGCGCCAGCGGGTGGACAGCGGCGACCGGCGCGCCGACTTCATCAGCCGGGCCCTGGCCTACCGCGACGACGACGACGCGGTGCTGACGGTGCCCGAGGTGGCCAGCCTGGCCTTCAATCTCCTGGTCGCCGGCCACGAAACGACCGCCGGCCTGCTCGCCCACGCTCTCGACCAGGCGCTGTCCACTCCACAGCGGTGGGCGGCGCTGACCGAGGATCCGAGGACCGTCCCCGCGTTCGTGGCCGAGACGCTGCGGTTCGCGCCCGCCATCGACGGCTGGCTCCGGGTGACCCGCCGCGACGTCACGCTGGGAGAGGTCACCATCCCGGCGGGGGCGCGTTGCCTGTTGTTGATCGGAGCGGCCAACCGGGACCCCTCGGTCTTCGCCCATCCGGACCGGTTCGACCCACACCGGCCGGACGTCGGGGATCACCTGTCGTTCGGTCACGGTCCACATTTCTGCATCGGCGCGGGATTGGCCCGACTGGAGGCCGGCATCGCCCTCACCCGACTCGCCGCGGCAATTCCCGGCCTACGGCTCGCACCCGAACAACATCGTTCATACAAACCCAATGTCGCGTTTCGCGCGCACCACACACTGAACGCGATAATCGATATCACGGCACCCGTCGCCGTCCCGGCGGCACGAGAGGCCGCGACCGTCGAGTCGTCCACCGCCGGAGGGTGAGCGCGCGCCGAGCGGGGCCACCTGCGTACGGACCCGGTGTGGCGGCGGGCGGCACGGCCCACCCTCCACCGGTCACATCGGCGATCCATGTAGGTCAACGTCTTCACACCCATCACGTCCTGGGTTAAGAATTGCCCTCTACGAATGCCGCGCGCATCGGACAATCTCGATCTGCGTCCGCTGCCGATTCCCCGTTGCACGAAGGTGAGCGCATGGAGCACACATCCCCGTCGAGCTCCACTCACTACGCTGCCAGTCAGCGGTTCCGGCGGGAACTGCGCAACTGTCGCGTCCGGCGGGGCCTGACCCAGCGAGCGCTGGCGGATCTGGTGCGGTTCAGTCGGGAGACGGTCGCGGCGGTGGAGTCGGGTCGTCGGTTCGGCAGCCACGAGTTCGCGGTGCGCTGTGACGATGTGCTCGGCACCAACGGCCTGCTGGCCACACTGTGGCCGCAGGTAGCCGCCGAGCAACTGGCGGCCGACGGTCGCCGCGGCCCCCGATCCTCGGACCCGGTGCCGATGGAGCGGGCGGCGCCGCGCCAGCACGCTCGGCGTGACGCGCGCGATCCGGGTGCGGTGGTGGACGCCATCGACGAGCTCCGCGAGCTGATCGGCCAGGTCCTCAGCGGCCAACCCGAGCCGCACGACCGATTACGGGACCCGGCGAGCGGCCCCCACGACGACCAGCGCTAACCTCACGGACCCGCTGACCCTGCGCGGCGTCACCGGCCGCTGACGTTGGGTACAGATGCTGGTACGGGCAGTTTGTACCACGGTCAGGTCTGGCCTACGAGCGCGGCTTCCGGCCGAATGGGACTTGCATTTCGCAACGTGCGGATAGACCGTCGTCGACGAGTCGTGGGAGTCCATCTTGGCGTCGAGCACGAGGTCTCACACGGCCCGACCCTACCCGACCCGCCGGCGCGGCTGGAAGATCGCCGGCCGGATGCGCCTCATCGTGGCGGCACCGCTCGTCGCCGTGATCGGCTTCGCCGGTCTCGCGCTGACCGAGAGCGCACGCCAGACAGACCGAGCCAGCGACCTGCGGATCCTGGCCCAGGTCGGCGCCGAGGCCGGGCACCTGGCCTACCGCCTGCAACGCGAGCGCATCGCCGCCGCCGACCTGCTCACCTACGCCGCACCGGAGCAGCAGGACGCCTTCGGCGCGGAGATCGCCGCCACCGACGACGCCGCCGAGCGCTACCGCCGGCAACGAGGCCTGCTGCCCGCCGACGCCACCGCCAACCAGCCCCTCCTGGGGCGCATCGACGCCGCCCTCAACGGCCTCGCCCCGCTGCGCACCCAGGTCCGCACCGCGGCGCACGCCTCGGTGTCGGCGATGACCTTCAGCTACCGCATCGCGATCGCCGACCTGATCAACCTGCGGGAGAACGTCTCGCACGGCGTGGTCAACGCCCAGCTCGCCGATGGGATCCGGGCCTCGGCGGCGCTGTCGAAGACGGCCGAGGCGATCGGGCAGCAGCAGGTGGCCGTGCTCCGCGCGGTCGCGGCCGGCGAACTCACCCCCGCCATGCAGCAGGACATCACCGCGGCCCGGACGAGCTACACCGAATCGAGCCTGGCCTTCCTGGCCCTGGCCCCGCCCGACTGGAGCGTCTGGTGGGAGCAGGCCGGCACCGGCAAGGAGGCACTCGCCCTGCAACGGATGCAGGACGACGTGTCGCGGGCACAGCCCGGGACGCCCCTGCAACTGGAGACCGCCGCCTGGGTGTCCACCACGCAGGCGCGTGCCGCCCGCCTGTCCGACCTACGGGCGCGCGTCGACGCCGCGGTGCTCGACGACGTCCGGGCCGCGCACGCCGACCAGCGCCGTCGGGCCGTGGCCGAGGCGGCCGGCGTCCTCCTGGCGCTGGTGCTGACCGCACTGGTCACCTGGGCCGTCGCCCGCCAGATCACCCGGCGACTACGCCGCCTGCGAGACGCGGCCAACGCCGTCGCGTTCGAACAACTGCCCGCCGTGGTGGCCCAACTCCAACAGCCGGGCAGCGCCGCCGTCGATCCGCACAAGCTCGCCCGCCAGCAGTCCGTCGCCGCCCTCGAATCGTCCAGCGACGACGAGATCGGCGAGCTGGGCCAGGCGTTCAGCGCCGTGCACCAGGCCGCCGTCCGGACCGCCGCCGGGCAGGCCGTCATGCGCGCGAACACCGCCGACATCTTCATCCACCTGAGCCGCCGCGAACAGCGGCTCGTCGACGCCGTCCTGGCCCAGGTCGACCTGGTCGAACGGGACGAGACCGACCCCGACCGCCTCCACCAGCTGTACACCCTGGACAACCTGGCGACCCGGATGGGACGGATCAACGCCAGCCTGCTGGTGCTCGGCGGCGTCGGTGTTGGCCGGGTACGCCAGCACGACGTCCCCCTGCAACAGGTGCTCCAGGCGGCGCTGTCCCAGATCGAGCACTACGCCCGGATCCGGCTCGGCATGATCGACGGGGACGTCGCCGTCGCGGCCAAGACCGTCGACGAGGTCGTGCACCTGCTCGCCGAACTCATGGACAACGCGACGACGTACTCGCCGCCGGGCAGCGAGACCTGGGTGAGCGGCCGAAGTCTGGGCGACCGTGTCATCGTCCAGATCAGCGACGAGGGCGTGGGGCTGTCCCCGCAGCGGATGGAACAACTCAACGAGCTGCTGGCCCATCCGCCAGCCATCGACGTCGCCGCCGTACGGGCCATGGGCCTCGTCGTCGTGGGTCAGCTCGCCGCCCGGCTGGGCGCCACCGTGCAACTGCGACGCGGCCCCCGCCGGGGCACCCTCGCCGAGGCGACGCTGCCCGCCTCGATGATCCGGTCCCTGCCTCCGGAGGAGTACCTGCTGGCCCCCGGTCGCCTGTCGCGGCGCGCGGCCCGGACGGCCAGCCCTCCGCCGCCGTACCAGCCGCGCCCCGAACCCACCGCCGGACGCCCGCCGGTCGCCCGGACCCTGCCCGCGGCGCCGGTGTTCCGACCGACTCCCCCACCCCCGGACCGGGGGGACGCGCCCACCGAGGAGCTGCTCATCTTCGAACAGGTCAACCACTGGTTCCACACCGACGTCGTCGACGGACAGGACGGCCGGGAGTGGTCCAGCCCGGCCGATGACGCCTGGCGCACCGCCGCGCAGGCGCATGCTCCCGAGGTCGCCACGACCACCACGTCCGGCCTGCCCAAACGCCAGCCGCAACGGCATCTCGTGCCCGGCGGAGTCACCGTGCCCCAACAGCAGCAACGGTCCGAGTACCGCGACCCGGCCCAGGTGGCGACGGCGATGGCCGCCTACGCCCGCGGCGTGGCGACCCGCCGGCGCACCCCGATCAACCTCGGTAACTGATGAGGCGACAGGAGAGCACATGAGCGACCAACAGGATCTCGGCTGGCTGCTGGACAACTTCGCGGCCCGCGCGACCGAGGTGAGCCATGCGATTGCGATCTCCAGCGACGGCCTGATGGTGGCCGCCACCCGCGACCTGCCCCCGGACCGGGCCGACCAGCTCGCGGCGACGGGCAGCGGACTGGTCAGCCTGCTGCGGGGCGCGGCCGCCTTCTTCGACGCTGGCGCGGTGATCTCGAACGTCACGCAGCTGGAGGGCGGGTTCATGTTCTCGATGGCCTTCAACGACGGGGCCTCGTTGCTGGTGCTCGCCGCGCCGGAGTGCGACGTGGGCAAGGTCTCGTACGAGATGACCGAACTGGCCAATCGCATCGGGGACACGCTGACCCCCGCAGCCCGCGCGGCCCTCGCCCGCAGCCGCTGACGACCCCCGGCGCCCCCACGCCGGTGACACCTCACTTCCCCTGGAGAAACGCATGTCTCTCACCACCCCTGGGCGCAGCCGTGCCCTCACCGCGACAGTGCTCGCGCTCGTGCTGGGCGTCAGCACGGCCTGCGGCGACGACGGGCCCGGCACGAGCGCCGGCGGATCGATAAAGATCGGCCTGCTCGCATCGCTGTCCGGGACGTACCAGGCCGTCGGCACGGAGATCCGCGACGGCTTCCAGCTCTACCTGGACACCCACGACGGCAAGCTCGGCGGTCGGCAGGTCGACCTCGTCGTCGCGGACGAGGGCAACGGCGCCCAGACCGCCGTGCCGGCGGCGACCAAGCTGCTCAAGCAGGACCGGGTGTCCGCGCTCACCGGCATCGTCGGTGGCGGCTCGGTCGCCGGGGTCACCCCTCTGCTCAACGAGACCAAGGTGCCACTCGTCGGCTCCAACGGCCGACCGGAACTCAAGGACGTCTCCCGGGTCTGGCACACCTCGTACCTGTCCGACGAGCCCGGGGCGGCGATCGCCCAGCACGTCCGGGACAACGTCAAGGGCTCGGTGTACGCGATCGGCCCGGACTACCAGGGCGGCTGGGACGAGTTGCGCGGCTTCACCGACGCGTTCGGGAAGATCGGCGGGAAGCTCGCCAACGCCGACGGGAAGACCACCTTCACCCCGTTCCCGGCCACCACCAACTTCACGCCGTACTTCGCCCGGATCAAGGCCTCGGGCGCGGCCGCCGTCTACACCTTCTACGCCGGCAGCGCCGCCGTCGACTTCGTGAAGCAGTACGCGCAGTCCGAGATCAAGGACATCCCGCTGTACGCGGCCGGTTTCCTCACCGAGGGCGGTGTGCTCAACGCCCAGGGCGAGGCCGCCCGGGACATCTACTCGGTGCTCAACTACTCGCCCGACCTCGACAACGCGGAGAACCGCGCCTTCGTGGCGGCGTGGAAGGCCAAGCACGACGGGTCGCCGACCACGTACGCGCTCGCCTCGTACGACGCGGCGGCGGTGCTGGACCGGGCGATCGGCGCCGCCGGAAGCGACCCGACTCCGGAGGCCATCAACGCGGCCATCGGTCAGCTCGGTCAGATCGCCAGCCCGCGCGGCACCTGGCAGTTCTCCACCGCCACGCACTCCCCCGTGCAGAAGTGGTACCTGCGGCAGGTCCGCCAGGACGGCCGGGCGCTGTCCAACACCGTCGTGGGTGACCTCGCGACCGTCGGCCGGTGATCGCGGTGGCGGCCGGCACGAACCGGATCGACCCGTACCTGATCCCGGCGCTGGACGGAGTCGCCTACGGGCTGCTCGTCTTCGTCGCCGCCTCGGGCCTGGTCTTCTGTTTCGGCGTCGCCAACATCCTCAACCTGGCGCACGGCACCCTTTACGCGATCGGCGGGTACACCGCGGCGGCGCTGCTCGACGGCGGCTGGGCGAGCCTGGCGTTGGCGCTGACCGTCGGTGTGCTGGCCGCCGCCGCGGCGGGGGTGCTGCTGGCCGGCCTGCTCACACCGATCGCCACCGGCAACCACCTGACCCAGGCTCTGCTGACCTTCGGGGTGGCGCTGGCCGGCGGCAGCCTGCTCGTCGCCGGCTTCGGGCCCGACGATCCGCAGGTCCGGGTGCCGGCCGCCCTGGACGGATCGGTGGCGGTCGCCGGTCACCGGTACGCCGCGTACCGGCTCGTCTTCATCGTCGTCGCCGCGCTGATCGCCGCCGCGCTCTACCTCGTGGTGCGGCGCACCAGGGCCGGGATGCTCGTCCGGGCGGCGGTCGACGATCCGGAGATGGTCGCCTGCCTGGGGGTGAGCCCCGCCCGGATCCGCGCCGGTGTGCTCGCCGCCGCCGGTGCGCTGGCCGGCGCGGCGGGGGTCCTGGGGGCGCCGATCATCGGCCCCGGCACGGACACGGCCGACACGGTGCTGTTGCTGTCCCTGGTGGTGGTGGTCCTCGGTGGTCTCGGGTCGATGGCGGGCACGTTGCTGGCCGCGCTCGCGATCGGTGAGATCCAGACGCTGGGCGTGGCGTTGCTGCCGTCCGCCGCGCCGTTCCTGCTGTTCGCCGCCATGGCGGCCGTGCTGGCCGTGCGGGCTCGTGGCCTGGCCGCCAGGTGGAGGACGACGTGAGGGACGAGGTGATCCGGTGGGCCCGCGCCGCCGTCGCGGTGCTCGTCCTGGCGGGCCTGGTCGTGGCGCCCTGGGTGGTCGACGACTACACCACGGCCATCCTCGCCCGGACGCTGGCGCTGGCCCTGGTCGGCGTGAGCGTGGCACTGCTCACCGGCGTCGCGGGCATGCCCACCCTCGGCCAGACCGCACCGTACGCGGCGGGCGCCTACGCCAGCGCGGTGCTCGGCAGCCGGATCTCAGACGTCGGCGTCGTGCAGGTCGCCGTCGCGGCGGGCGCCGGGGCGGTGCTGGCAGCGCTGACCGTGCCGCTCGTCGTCCACGCCCGGGGGGTGATCATCCTGATGATCACTCTGGCGATCGGTGAACTCGTCGTGACCGTCCTCGGTCGCTGGCGGTCGGTGACCGGTGGCACCGACGGGTTGGCCGGCATACCCGCGGTCCGCCCGTTCTGGGGGCTGCCGGCGCTGGCCACCGATCAGGCGCGTTACCTGTACACGCTGGTCGTCGTGGCGACGCTGGTCGGCGCCGTGCTGTTGCTGCTGCGTACCCGGGCCGGGCTGCTGCTGCGCGCCGGCCGCGACGACGAGACACGGCTGCGGGCCAGCGGGCACCGGGTGCCCCTGCAGGTGTCCGGTGCACACGTCGCCGCCGGGGCGATAGCCGGTGCGGCCGGCTCGCTGCTGGTCGTCGCTCAGCAGTACATCTCCCCGGCCGACTTCGGCTTCGACACGTCCGCGCTGCTGCTGCTCGGTGTCGTCATCGGCGGTACCGCCTCGGTCGGCGGCGCCCTGGTGGGCGCGGCGCTCGTCATCGCCGCCCGGGACTGGCTGTTCGGGGTGCTGCCCGGCCAGGCGCCGCTGGTGCTGGGCGCGCTGTTCGTGGCGACGGTCTACCTGCTGCCCTCCGGCGTCACCCGGGCACGGGGCCGGCTGCGCCCGGTGACCGTCCCGCCGACCCACCAGGACGCGCCGGCGGCCCGCGAACACGCCACGGTGCCGGAGCTACGCCCATGACCCCGCTGCTCAGCGCCCAGGATGTCCGCGTGCGCTACGGCGCGCTGACCGCGCTCGACGGCGTCGACCTCGCCATCCACGACGGCCAGCGGCACGCGCTCATCGGTCCCAACGGAGCTGGTAAGACGACCCTGCTCAACGTGATCGCCGGCGCCACGACGCCGCAGCGCGGCGCGGTGCGGCTCGACGGGCGGGACATCGGCCGGCTCGGCCCGGCGGCACGGGCCCGGCGAGGCATCAACCGGATACACCAACGACCAGCGGTCTTCTCGACGCTCACCGCGACGGAGAACATCGTGGTGGCCGCGCTCCCGCGGGTCATCGCGCGCCGCAGGTGGTGGCCCGGCGAACGCCGGCGCGCCGCACAACACCGGGCAGGCCCACTGCTGGACCAGATGGGCCTCGCCGACGTCGCGGCGGTGCCCGCCGGGCACCTCGCACACGGGCAACGACGCCAGTTGGAGATCGCGATGGCCCTTGCCGGTCGCCCCCGCCTGCTGCTGCTCGACGAACCGGCAGCCGGATTGTCCGCCACCGAGGTCGGCCGCCTGGCCGACCTGCTCCGGGCGCTGCCCAGGGCGGTCGCCGTACTGCTCGTCGAACACCGACTGGACCTGGTGTACGCCCTCTCCGACACGGTCACCGTGCTCCGTGACGGCCAGACGTTGGCAGCCGGGACGCCGGACGAGATCCGTACCTCGCCGCTGGTCCGGCAGGCGTACGCCGACGGGGTGGCCTGATGCTGTGCGTCGAGCGCCTCTGCGCCGGCTACGCCGGCGGGATCGTGCTGCACGAGGTCAGCCTGCGGGTGCACCCCGGCAGCATCCAGGCCGTGGTGGGTCGCAACGGGGCGGGCAAGACCACGCTCGTGCACACGATCGCCGGGCTGGTGCGCGCGTCCAGTGGCCGCATCGAGATCGGCGGCGTGCACGTGGCAGGCCGGCAACCGCACCGCGTCGCCCAGTCCGGGGTCGGTCTCGTGCCACAGGGCCGGCGGGTCTTCTCCCGGTTGACCGTGGCCGAGCATCTGGTCCTGGCGGCCGCGCCGTGGCGGGCCGCCACCCCCGGCGGTGAGGGCTGGACGGTGGCCCGGATCCTCGAACTGCTGCCCCGGCTGGCGGCACGACTGCGACACCGTGGCTGCGAGCTGTCCGGCGGCGAACAGCAGATGCTGGCGATAGCGCGCGCACTCCTCGGCCAACCGCAGGTGCTGCTGCTCGACGAGCCGTGTGAGGGTCTCTCCCCCGACCTGGCGGCGCGCGTACGCGAACTCATCAGTGGCCTCGCCGCCGACGGCCTCACCGTGCTGCTCGTGGAGCAGCAGCTCCAGCACGCGATCGAGATCGCGGACCGGGTGGCGGTCCTCGAGTACGGCCAGGTGATCTACGACCGGCCGACGGCCGAGGCCCGCGTCGACCCGGCGCCACTGGCGGCGATGTTGAGCGTCGCCGCCGCCAACCCGCCCCCGGCCAACCGTCCCGCCCCTCGGCTCTGGGCGGACACCCCGTAGTCACCCGACCCTTCCCCGGAAAGGTAGACACCGATGACAACCGCTCCGAGCGACGGCACGTACACGTTCGACAACGGCGCACCGGACGCCGTCCCCCAGATGCACGCGCTGGAATCCTTCCTGGATCCGATCACGACGCGGCGCCTGGCCCGTCCGGTGCTGCGACCGGGAGCGACCTGCTGGGAGGTCGGGGCGGGCGGCGGCTCGATGGCCCGCCGGATCGCCCGCGCGGTCGGCGACGACGGTCACGTGCTGGCGACGGACATCGACCCCACCCACCTCGTGGCCGACGGCAACCTGCACGTACGCCGGCACGACGTCCGGACCGAACCGCCACCCGGGGACGCCTTCGACCTGATCCACGCCCGGCTGGTGCTGCTGCACCTACCCGATCGACGGCGGGTTCTCCGCACACTCGCGGGCGCGCTGGCTCCCGGCGGATGGCTCGTGGTGGAGGAGTTCGACTGCACCGCGCCGTTGCGGGTGTTGACCGCGCCGACGGACGACGCCGCGAAGCTCTTCGCGCAGGTCATGGACGCCATGATGGGTGTCCTGGAGGACCACGGCGCCGACCTGGGGTGGGCGCAGGACGTGCACACCGAGATGGCCTTAGCCGGTCTGACCGACCTGGAGACCATCACCCACTCGCAGAGCTGGGCGGGCGGTTCGACCGGGACGTCGCTGTACGAGACGAACTCCCGCCAGTTGGAGCCGGATCTGCTCGCCGCCGGGCTGTCGCCCCACCAGCTGAACGCCTTCCGGCGGCTCGTCCGTGATCCCGGGTTCGCCGTCATGTCGTACCACTTCGTCTCCACGCGGGGCCGTCTGCCGAGCTGAGCGCAGGTGGATCACCGCGCGGAGAGCGGTCGCGGCCGACGTACCTCTCCCGCCGCAGCGCTTCCCCCCTCACCCCGCTGAGCCGGACAGCTCTACGGAGGCGGCGACCGCGCCGGCCGGGCTCCCGTCGGGAGCCCGGCCGGTCCGTGCCCGTGGGTCAGGTGCCGATCCTCGCCGACGCCCGGCACCGGCAGCGGCCCAGACGTGGTCGCGTGCGGCCGTGCGGCCTCACAGCCGGGATCTCAGCACGTCGACCTCGCAGCCCGGCGAGAACGGGTCGAAGTCGTGCTCGACAAGCCAGCGGATCGCCAGCAGGCTACGCACCGACCACCACGCGCGGATCACGTCGAGGTCGACCTCGGTGCCGTAGCCGGCGACGACGTCGCCGAGGTGCCGCTCGTGTCCGAGCGTCAAGCTGGCGAGGTCGTACAGGGCATCGCCCCGGCTCGCCTCGGACCAGTCGACCACCCCGGTGATCTCGTCACCGTCCACGAAGACGTGGGCGATCTGCAGGTCGCCGTGCGTGAACACCGACGTCCACGGCCGGAGCGCGGCCTCGGCGACCTGGCGGTTGCGGGTGATCAGGTCGATGGGCAGGACGCCGTTCGTGACGAGCCACTCGCATTCGTCGTCGAGACGGGATGCGATCTCGTCGAGGCTCCGACCGGGCCATGGCGGCAGCGGGGCGTCGTGCAGCCTCCGTACCGCGGCGCCCGCCGCGGCAGGAACGGTCAGCGACGTCGGAGCAGCCCACGTCCGGCCATGAAGGCCCGCAACGTCTCGGCATCCTCGGCGGACATCAACCGACGTGGGATCACGGTCGCCGGCATCCGGCCGACGTACACGATCCAGAACTCGGACGTGTCCCGCACCTGGGCGACTCCGTCCCAGGCGATGCCGCCGGACTCCGAGCCACTGCGCATCATGATGTTGTCATCGGTGATGTCGTAGGCGCCCTCGACGGCGTAGCGACTGGAGCGGCGCCGGGCGCGCAGCACCACCCACGGCCGGTACAGCATCGACAGCACGCCACCCACGACCATCGCCAACCACAACGGCGAGATCTGCTCGGCCCACGCGAACCCCCGCGAGACGGCCAGACCGATCGCCCCGACCGCCGCCAGTGCCGCGCCGATGTAGCCGAACCTGCGCAGCCGGACACTGCCGAGCGCGGCAGCCACACGGCCCGGGTAGGCGGGATCGGCGGGGACGTCGAAACGGATGTGCACGCCAGAACGATAGTGCCCGAACGGTCGCCGGCGGCCTGTCTCCGGCCCGGCGGCGCCCGGCGGCGCCCGGAGCCGTGGTGCACCAAGGGCTGACAGGCTAGTTTGCGGGGATGAGTCTTCTCGATGACGTCGCCCGACGGGACAGTTGGCGATGCTGGGTGTGCGACGAGTCGGTCGACGCCGACATGTCGGTGAACGACCCGCGTGGTCCCAGCGTCGACAGCCGTACCGCCGACAAGAAGGCGAGGATCACCGAGCGACTCGCGCATCGTGCCTGCAACACCCGCAAGGGCGCGGTCAAGGTGGTCATCGCCTGGCCGGACCGTCTGCACGTGGTGGACCCCGCACCGCTGATCGCCGTCGCCGAGCGACTCGACCGCAAGGGTGGCCGTGAGCTGGTCGCCCGCTGCCCGAGCAGGAAGGACGCCCAGGAGGCCGCGGACTGGCTGGTTGACCGGTTCTCCCGCCTGGTGCCCGGACTGCCGGTGACCGCGAGCGTCGACGCGGGCGGTGGACAGTACCTCGTCGCCCTGACCACCGGCCGCCGCTGACCGGTGCCGGCTGTCGTACCCGCCTGGGAGGCTGCGGGGCATGGCGACTTTCGTTCTGATCCACGGCGGCGGTGGCAGCGCCTGGGACTGGCGTCTTCTGGTCCCTGAGCTCACCCGCCGCGGCCACGACGTGGTGGTGCCGGAGCTGCCGATCGAGGACAGTTCGGCGGGGTTCGCCGAGTTCGCCGAGACGGTGGTGAGCGCGATCGGCGACCGGAGCGACCTCGTGGTCGTCGGGCATTCGTACGGCGGGTTCACCGCGCCACTGATTGCCGCCAGGCTGCCGGTACGACTGATCGTCCTGCTCACGCCGATGGTCCCCACGCCCGGCGAGAGGCCCGGGGACTGGTGGTGCAACACCGGTTACCGCAGCCCGGAAGGGCTCAGCGAGGAGCAGCAGTTCTACAACGGTGTGTCCGCCGAGATCGTGGCGGAGGCGGCGGCCCACAGCCGCGACCAGGTCAGCGCGGAAGGAGACGAGCCGTGGCCCCTGGACGCCTGGCCGGACGTGCCGACGAAGGTGCTCATCGGCCGCGAGGACCGGTTCTTCCCGGTGGACTTCCAGCGCCGGGTGGCCGCCGACCGACTCGGCGTCACGCCGGATGAGATCGACGGCGGCCACTCGGTGGCGCTCAGTCACCCGACGCATCTCGCCGATCGGCTCACCGCGTACCTGCTGGACTGAAGGGCGCCAGCTCGCCCCATCCACGGTGCACCGTCGAAGATATCGACGAGAGGTGTAGTCCGAGTTTGCCGGGGGCAAGACTCCGCACATGGAGGGAACGGCAGGGGGCGAGGCGTACCCGCTCGGCCAGCGGTGCCGACCCGGCGAGTCGGACCGGGCACGACTGTTGGCAGTCCTCGGGTGATACGGCTCAGGCACAGCCTGCCCGCGGTGGCGGTCGGGGCGGTGGCACTTGGCGCAGCACTGGGCGCCAACCCCGCCCACGCCGAGCCGCCGCTGCCACTCCCGTTGCCGTTGCCGTTGCCGACCAGTCTCGAGCCGGTCGACCCCACCACCGCACCGACGATCATCAAGACTCTGCTGCCCGACGTGATCGAGACGCCGCTGACCGGTCCCCTGCCGACTGCGCCGGCCATCCCCTCGTCGCTGCCGTCAGCCAGGCCCCCCATCGCCGTACCAACTCGACCGCCCCTGATGCGGCCGTCGTCCCCGCCGCCCACCGCGCCGGTCCCGTCCGCCCCGGTCTCGCCGGCCGAGCGCCCCACCTCGCCGTCAGCGTCCGCCCGGATGACAGCGACGGCGTCCCACCGTGGCACACGAGACGTCGCGGACCACAGGGCACCGGATCGGGTGTCGCCGGCGGTGGCCGCCGTCACCGCGCCGCCGGCCAGCCCGCCCGCCCCTCCCGTGTCGGGCCTACCGGCGTTCGTGCTGGCGCTCGCGTCCGCACACGGCGGCACCGGCACCGGCGGCGTCGATCCACCGACGTCGACAGCGCAAGGACCACCACGTGTCTCGCCGCCCTGCCGGGGGTTCGCGGTCGGCACCGTCGAGATGAGCGCAGTCAGCCGGCCCGTGGAGCGGGGTCCTCCACCGCCACGGCAGCTCCTGATCACCGACCCGCGTCCACGACGTTGATCAGGAGAGATCATGGAGATAGCCGTTATCTGGATCCCCGCCGACATCGAGCCGTCGGAACCCGCCGTCGCGGTCTGCCTCACGCACCTTCGACGGCACGCCTACCGATTCAAAGGGATCATCCGGGCGCCGTGGGAGACCGTCGAGCAGAGAATGATCGACGGGGAGGTGGACGTGGTCGTGATCGCCGACTTCGCCCACCTGCCCCCGGATCGGTCACCTCGCATCGAGGTGGCCACCACCCCGGCGTCGACGGCCGACGAGGACCGGCCGACTCCGGGCAGATGATTCGACCGGCACGACGAGGCGCCCCGTCCGCCGCGGACGGGGCGCCTCGTCGACCAGGTGCCCGTGCGGGTGCCGCGACCTGACCGCCCGGAAGCCGGGACGTCACGCGAACCGTTGCCCCGCACCAACATCCACGGCATCATGATCATGATGACCGAGCGCCCGGACTGGATGAACCGCTACGTCGCAGGCGACCACCGGCAGGTCTGGCATGAGATGCGGCAGCTTGGCGGCCGCGTGCGTGAGCCCGCCTTCGCCGCGCAGGCACAGGCGGTGTGCGACGAGATGGCCCGCCGAGCCCGAAGCAACATCGAGACACTTGTCGCGCGACTGCGCGAGCAGAGCTACCGATTCCACGAGAACGACGACGACCAGACTCCGACCGAGCCGTACGCCCCGCCCGGTCCGGAGGCGGAGGAGCACCTGCACTGGTTGGAACAGCGGGTCGACCCTCTCCCGATGGTCCTGTCGTCGTGGATCCGCATCGTGGGCGACGTGTGGCTGGTCGGAACGCACCCGCAGTGGCCCAGCTCGGCGGCGGCCGACCCGCTCGTGTTGGAGCTGGCAGGTACCCGATACCCGGACAGCGACATCCGTGAGTACTTCGCGGGCGAGATCAAGGCGTGGCAGGACGACCAGGACGAGCCGTTCCTTCTGCCCGTCGCGCCCGACCAGTTCCACAAGGACAACGTCAGCGGCGGTGGCCCCTACGGCATCGTCCTTCCCGACTCATGCGCCGACGCGCACTTCGTGGGCGAGGCCGGTATGCCCCTCGTGGCCTACCTGAACTGGGTCTTCCGGCACGGCGGTTTCCCCCGACCCACCGGCGACCAGGCGCAGTGGGATGTCACCTACCGGCTGACCAGAGACCTCCACCGCCTCTAGCCCTGAGCGGCGGGCGGTGGGTAGCGACCGTCCGCACCGGAGCGGGGTGGAGCCGACCGCCTCGGTGGCGTCGGACCGTAGGTCGGTGTCTGCGGCCACCGCCCGGATCGACCGCATGAGCAAGGGGCAGAGCGGCTCGCTGCCGTTCCGAGCGCCGGCCTCCGGACAACGTCCCATCCGAGCGGAAAGCCCTTCGCTGGCGCTGAACCGATCCACTGTTCGTCCACTATGGAGTCATACGATCGGCCGACTGGACCGATCCCAGAGGCTAGGAGAACGAGATGAAGATGCGAGCGGCTCGAATGTACGGCTACAACGAACCGTGGCGGCTGGAAGAGGTCCCGGTACCGGACATCAGTGCCGACGAGGTTCTGGTGAAGGTTGCCGCGACGGGCATGTGCCGCAGCGATTACCAGCTCATCCATGGCTACTTCAAGATGGCCGCGCCAATGGAGTTCCCGGCCATCCCGGGACACGAGATCGCCGGACACGTGGCCGGGGTGGGTTCCGCCGTGCCGAGATCGGCCGGGCTCTCCGACGGCGATCTGGTCGTGGTCAACCCGGGTTGGGGTGACGGCACCTGTCGACAGTGCCACGAGGGCAACGAGCAGCTCTGCAGTGGGACCGGCTCGTGGCCCGGGTTCGGCCCGCCCGGCGGCTTCGCCGAGTACGTCGCAGTGCCGTACCGCCACCTGATCACGGTGGACCCCGGTGACCAGAAGCCGGAGAACTTCGCGCCGCTGACCGACGCCGGCCTGACCCCGTACCGTGGGATCAAGAAGCTGGCGGCGGCCGGGAAGCTGGGTCCGGGCCGGACAGTGGTGGTGGCCGGCATCGGCGGGCTCGGCAGTTACGCCGTCCAGTACGCCAAACTGCTCGGTGCTGGCGCGACGGTGGTCGCCTTCTCCCGCACCGACGACAAGCTCACGGTGGCCCGGGAAAACGGGGCCGACCACACCGTCAACACCCGCGACAAGACGGCCGAGCAGGTGCAGGACGAGATCGAGGCGGCGACCGGTCGCCGGACGGTTGACGCCATCCTGGACTGCGCCGGTGCCGTGGAATCGATCGCCCTCGACTTCTCGATCCTCGAACCGGAGGGCGCGGTCGCCTCGGTCGGCCTGATGGGCACCAAGGTCGAGGTGCCGTTGAATGTGATCGTCGGGACCGAGCTGTCCTACTTCGGATCATTCTGGGGTAATTACAATGACCTTACCGAGGTCCTCGCGCTCGGTGCGGCCGGCCGGATCAAGCACACCATCACCACGGTGAAGCTCGACGACATCAACGAGAACCTGGAGGCGCTGGGCCGCGGAGACGTGGTCGGCCGCCAGGTCGTCGTTTTCGACTAGGGGGCCCCGATGCCGATCGCAACCATCAACCCGGCTACCGGCGAGACCCTGCGGACCTTCGAGGCGCACCCGCGGGAGGAGGTGCTGCGGCGGATCGCCCAGGCCGCCGACGCGGCGGCAACGCTGCGCTCCACCAGCTTCGCGCAGCGGGCAACCTGGATGAACGCCGCGGCCGACGTTCTCACGTCCGAGATCTCGGACGTGGCCCGCATGCTCACCCTGGAGATGGGCAAGCCACTGTCGCAGGCCGTCGCCGAGGCCAACAAGTGCGTGCACGGCATGCGGTTCTACGCACGTAACGCGGAGAAGTTCCTCGCCGCCGAGCCGCTGGACGACCCGGGAGCCGTGCACGCCCGCCAGGCCTGGACGGTGTGGCAGCCGCTCGGCGTGGTACTTGCCGTGATGCCGTGGAACTTCCCCCTGTGGCAGGTGATGCGCTTTGCCGCGCCCGCGCTCATGGCGGGCAACGCGGGGCTGCTCAAGCACGCCTCCAACGTCCCCCAGGCCGCGCTCTACCTCGACACGCTCTTCGAGAAGGGTGGCTTCCCGTCCGGTTCCTTCCGGACGCTGCTGATCTCGTCGAAGGACATCGAGCCGGTCATCACGGACGACCGGGTCCGGGCGGTCACCCTGACCGGGTCGGAGCCGGCCGGCCGGTCGGTCGCCGCGATCGCGGGACAGCATCTCAAGCGGACGGTGCTGGAGCTGGGTGGCTCTGACCCGTTCATCGTGATGCCGAGCGCCGACCTGGACGCGGCCTCGACGACTGCCGTGCGGGCCCGTGTGCAGAACAACGGTCAGTCGTGCGTCGCGGCCAAGCGTTTCATCGTGCACGACGACATCTACGACGAGTTCGTCCGCCAGTTCGTGGCCAAGATGGGCAAGCTGGTCGTCGGCGATCCGATGGACGACGGTACGGACGTCGGCCCGCTGGCCACCGAGGCGGGGCGCCACGACCTCGCCGAGCTGGTCGACGACGCGGTCGCCAAGGGCGCGGAGGTGCTCGTCGGTGGCTCCGTGCCGCCCGGGCCCGGCTGGTACTACCGGCCCACCGTGCTGGCCGGTCTCACCGACGACATGCGGATCGTCTCCGAGGAGGCGTTCGGCCCGGTCGCGTCGGTGTACCGGGTGGCCGATCGGGCGGAGGCCGCCGCGGTCGCCAACCAGACCACGTTCGGCCTCAGTTCGGCGGTGTGGTCCGGCGATGCCGAGGAGCAGGGGTGGTTCGTCCACAACCTGGACGCCGGCATGGTCTTCCTCAACGGCATGACCGAATCCTTCCCCGAGTTGCCGTTCGGCGGTGTCAAGAATTCGGGGTACGGGCGGGAACTCACCTACGCAGGGATCAGGGAGTTCTGCAATCTGAAGACGGTCTGGAAGGGCTGAGGGACGACGACGCGGCGGGGACGGGCATGACGGGCGACATCGAGCCGCACGTGGTGATCGACGAAATGCTGGTCACCAGCCAGAACCCGGCCTCCTCGGCGCCGGCCGCAGACCAGTCGATCGCGCTGGTCGGCCGCGCGTAGTCCCGGTGACCTCCCGTCCGGCGGGCCCGCCACGGGCCTGCCGGACGGGAGACGGCCTATCGCCGGCCTGCTCCACCTCGCCGAGGACCGGCCCAAGACCACTCTGGACCGGCCGACTGGCACTGACCACGCCGTGTCACGCTCGCCGACCGCCGCCGCCACCTCGGTGACGCAGGCTTCCGCCGCCGGCTGCCACCGTTGTCGGGTGTCGCGGTCGGCGGGCGCCTCCAGCCACTCGCCGGAGCGCCGGGCGCCGTCCGGCACCGCCGTGCCCGCGTCCCAGAAGACGGACGGTCCGTGGTTCAGCGACAACCGCCTCATCCGGCACGTGTCCATCCGCCCACCGTACGGGTGCGGTGCACGCACAACCGTCGATGCGCCAGGGCGACCGGTGGCCGCGTGGGGCGGTCCCGCCACCGTGGGTCAGGCCGCGACGGCCGCCCGGACGTCGTCGGCGGCGTCGCGCAGCCGTGCCGCGGCCTCCTCGGCGGTGCAGTTCGCGAGCAGCAGCACGATGGCCGTCTTGGCGTGCCCGTGCGCCGCCGAGAGCGCCCGCGCGGCGGTGTCGAGATCGGTGTCGGCGGCCTCGGCGACGATCCGGCGCGCCCGGTCGACGAGCTTCTCGTTGGTGGCGTTCATGTCCACCATCAGATTGCCGTAGACCTTGCCGAGTCGGGCCATGGTGGCGGTCGAGAGCATGTTGCAGACGAGCTTCTCGGCGGTCCCGGCCTTGAGCCGGGTGGAGCCGGTGAGGACCTCGGGGCCGGTGGGCACCTCGATGGCGACGTCGGCGTACCGGCTGATCACCGCGTCGGAGTTGCAGGCGACGGAGACGGTCGTCGCCCCGCGCGAGCGGGCGTGCGCCAGCCCGCCGACCACGTACGGGGTACGGCCGCTGGCGGCGAGCCCGACCACCGTGTCGCGGGCGGTCAGGCCGATCGCGTCGAGGTCGGCGACGGCGCCGGCCGGGTCGTCCTCGGCGCCCTCAACGGCGACACCGAAGGCGCCCGCCCCGCCGGCGAGCAGGCCGATGACCCGGTCGGGCCGCGTACCGAAGGTGGGTGGGATCTCGACGGCGTCGAGCATGCCGATCCGGCCGCTGGTGCCCGCGCCGACGTAGATCAGCCGGCCGCCCTGGCGCAGCGACGCCACGACGACGTCGACGGCGGCCGCGATGTCCGACACGGCCCGGCGGACGGCGTCCGCGACCGAACGGTCCTCGTCGTTCATCGCGAGGAGCAGCTCGGTGGGGGACATCCGGTCGAGGTCGGTGGTCTTGTCGTTGCGGGTCTCGGTGCCGAGGGTGCTGAGGTCCATCCGGTGCTCGTTCCTCTCGCTGCTGTTCAGCTGTCGCGTGCCGCCCGGGCGCGTCCTGCTGGGCCAGCGCGTCCCCTATCAGCAAGCTGAAACCACAGCGTAACCAACCCAGGAGGGCGCTGGCAAAAAGTTTCGCGTTAGTGTGGGCCAACGTCACTTATTGACAACCCACTGGTGGGGAGTGAGCCGTGCGTCAACTCGACCTTGTCGTGATCGTGCTGTACCTCGTGGTGATCGCCTTCGTCGGACTGCGCCTGTCCGGCAGGCAGAAATCCTCCAAGGACTACTTCGTGGGCGAGGGCCGGTTGCCGTGGTGGACCGTCTCGTTCTCCGTGGTCGCCACCGAGACCAGCGTCCTGACCGTGATCAGCGTGCCCGGCGGCGCCTACAGCGGTCAGGGGTTCGGCAACGTCGAGCTGGCCCTGGGCTACGTCATCGGACGCGTCATCGTGGCGGCGGTGCTCATCCCGCTCTACAAGCGGGGCGGCTTCGTCAGCGCCTACCAGTACCTCGGTGAGCGGTTCGGCCTGAAACTTCAGGGTCTGGCGTCGGTGACGTTCGTCTTCACCCGCCTGCTCGCCGAGGGCGTACGGCTGTTCGCCTCGGCCATCCCCATCAAGCTGCTGCTCGACGAGTTCGGGCTGAATGTCGGATACCAGGCCATCATCATCGTCCTGACCCTGATCACGGTGGTCTACACCTACCTCGGTGGCATCAAGGCGGTCATCTGGACCGACGCCATCCAGATGGGGCTCTACCTCGGCGGGGCGATCCTCGCCATCGCGGTGCTCAGCCACGCCGTCGGCTTCGACGGCTACTCGCAGGCGCTGGACGCCGGCAAGTTCCAGCTCTTCGACACCAACGTCGACCTCGCGCACGTGCTCACCAGCCCGTTCGCCCTGCCGACCGCGATCATCGGCGGTGCGATCTTCGCGATGGCCAGCCACGGCTCGGACCAGCTGATCGTCCAGCGCATCCTGTCCACCCGCACGCTGCGCGAGGGCCAGCAGGCGATGATCTCCTCGGGCATCTTCGTGGTGATCCAGTTCGCGGCGTTCTCCCTGGTCGGCGCCCTGCTGTGGTCGTACAACAAGGGTCAGACCTTCAAGGAGCTCGGCCTGAACAGCAGCGACAACCTCTACCCGAGCTTCATCCTGCACGCCCTGCCGGTGGGCATCTCCGGTCTGCTGGTGGCCGGCATCCTCGGCGCCGCGATGGGTTCGCTGTCGTCGGCGCTGAACTCGATGTCGAACTCCACCGTCGCCGACTTCATCCACAGCTTCTTCCGGACGGTGCCGTCGGATGACGTGATGCTGCGCCTCGCCCGGGTGATGACCCTGGTCTGGGCGGTGCTGATGGCGATCTTCGCCTGCGCGTTCAGCTCGAGCACCGGCAACGTCTACCTGACCGGCCTGACCATCGCGGGCTACACCTACGGGGCGCTGCTCGGTGCCTTCCTGCTCGGCCGCCTCGTGAAGCGCGCCAACCAGGTCGACGCGGTGATCGCCTTCCTCGTCACCGTGGTGGTGATGACCTACATCGTCCGCTATGTCAAGATCGACGTCACGACGGCCGGGACCACCGTCCCCACCGCCATCGCCGCGCAGTGGCTGGTGCCGATCGGAGTCCTGATCACCCTGATCGTCGGCGCGGTGGCGAGCCGGTTCCACCCGGCCCCCGAGACGCCGTACGACCACCGGCGCACCGACGAGGCCGATGATCCGGCGGCAACGTCCGCCGGCCGGGCGTGAAGGAGGACGTGATGCGCGTGATCGGCCTGATGTCCGGGACCTCCTACGACGGCATCGAAGCCGCCGCGGCCGAGTTCGACCTGAGCGGCGACGCCCTGCGGATGCGACCGCTGGGCCGGCTCAGCCACCCGTACCCCGATCGGCTGCGCGCGCAGATCGCCGCCGCCCTGCCGCCCGCGCCCACCAGCACCGAGGCGATCTGCGTGCTGGACACCGGCATCGGCCAGTCCTTCGCCGAGGCCGGCGGGCGGGCCCTCGCCGAGCTGTGCGACGGCAACGCCGACCTGGTGGTCTCGCACGGCCAGACCGTGCACCACTGGGTCGAGGGTGGTGCCGTCCGGGGCACTCTCCAGCTCGGTCAGCCGGCCTGGATCGCGGAGGCCACCGGCCTTCCGGTGGTGGCCGACCTGCGCAGCCGCGACGTCGCCGCCGGCGGCCAGGGTGCCCCGCTGGTCGCCCTGTTCGACGCGCTGCTGCTGCGGGGGCTGCCCGGTGTGCCGGCCGCTCTGAACCTGGGCGGCATCGCCAACATCACCGTCGTCGCGCCGGACGCGGACGCTCTCGCGTTCGACACCGGGCCGGCCAACGCGCTGCTCGACGCCGCCGTACGCCACTTCAGCGGGGGCACCGAGGAGTACGACCGGGACGGGCGCGGGGCGGCCGCCGGGCAGGTGAACCCGGCACTGCTGCGGCGGCTGCTCGACGAGCCGTACTACCGGCTGCCCGGCCCGAAGAGCACCGGGAAGGAGTTGTTCCACCTTCCCTACCTGCTCGCCGCCCTCGCCGACGCGCCCACGCCGGACCCGCAGGACGTGCTGGCCACGCTGACCCGGCTGACGGCGGTCACGGTGGCCGGCGCCTGCCACGACCACGGCGTCACCCGGCTCGTCGTCTCCGGCGGCGGCGCCCACAACCCGACGCTGATGCGCATGATCGCCGACGAGCTGCCGGGCGTCGACCTGTCGTCCAGCGACGAGGTGGGTGTCGCGTCCGACGCCAAGGAGGCACTGGCCTTCGCGCTGCTGGGCTACCTGACCGTGCACGGGCTGCCGGGCACCCTGCCGTCGGGCACCGGCGCGCGGCACCCCTCCGTGCTGGGCAGCATCACCCCCGGCCGCCAGCCGCTGCGGCTGCCGCCGCCGGTCGACACCACCCCCGACCGGTTGATCGTCGCCTACTGACCGCCCCGTTCGGGAGGACCCGCCCATGAGACCCGTCGTAGGAGTACCCACGCCGACCGCGGCCGGCGTCCGCGCCCGCGAGGTCGCCGAGCTGCTGCGCGCACGCCTCGACGATCCGACCCGGGCCAGCACCGAGCTGCCCCGCAGGCTGGCGGCGGCACACGACGCCTCGCCGTACCTGTTCGAGCCGCAGGCCCTGGTCCGCGCCACCTCGGCCGCCGAGGTGGGGGCGCTGATGGCCGGCGCCCGGGAGGCCGGCGTACCGCTGACCCTGCGCGGCGGCGGCACCAGCCTCGCCGGGCAGGCCGGCGGCGCGGGCGTGCTCGTCGACGTCCGCACCGACTGGCGGCACGCCGAGGTGCTCGACGACGGCCGCCGCATCCGGCTCCAGCCCGGCCTGACCATCCGGCAGGCCAACGCCCGGCTGGCCCGCTACCGACGCCGGCTCGGCCCGGATCCGGCCAGCGAGGCCGCCTGCACGGTGGGTGGCATGGTGGCCAACAACTCCAGCGGGATGACCTGCGGCACCACCGACAACGCGTACCGCACGATGGAGTCGCTGCGCTTCGTCCTCCCGTCCGGCACCGTCGTCGACTCCGGCGCGCGCGACGCCGACGACCGGCTGCGGGCCGACGAGCCCGAGCTGCACGCCGGGCTGCTGCGGCTGCGCGACCGGGTGCGCTCCACACCGCTGTCGCGCGCCACCATCGAGCGGCTGTTCGCCATGAAGAACACCATGGGGTACGGGCTGAACTCGCTGCTCGACCACGACAGCCCGGTCGAGATGCTGGCCCACCTGATGATCGGCAGCGAGGGCACGCTCGGCTTCGTGGCCGAGGCCGTCTTCCGTACCGTCGAGATCCACCAGCACGCCGCCACCGGCCTGCTGATCCTGCCCGGCCTCAGCGCCGCCACCGACGCGTTGCCCGCCCTGCTCGCCGCCGGCGCCCGTACCGCCGAGTTGCTCGACGCGGCCGCGCTGCGGGTCAGCCAGCGCGACCCGGACGCGAGCCCGGCCCTGCGCGGGCTGACGGTCACCGGGCACGCCGCGCTGCTGGTGGAGTTCGCCGAGGACAGCGCGGAGCGGCTGGCCGAGACGCTGGCCGACGCCCGGCACGTGCTCGACCGGCTGCCCGCCGTCACCGGCACCGAGCTGACCCACGACCCGCGCGAACGGGCCGCACTGTGGCACCTGCGCAAGGGCCTGTACACCGCGGTCGCCGGCGCCCGCCCGCCCGGCACCACGGCGCTGCTGGAGGACATCGCGGTGCCGATGCCGCGCCTGACCGGCACCTGCGACGGGCTGATCCGCCTGTTCGACCGGCACGGCTACCCGGACGCGGTGATCTTCGGACACGCCCGCGACGGCAACCTGCACTTCATGCTGACCCAGTCCTTCGACACACCGGCCGAGATCGACCGCTACGCCCGGTTCACCGACGACATGGTCGACCTCGTGCTGGCCGAGGGCGGAACACTCAAGGCGGAGCACGGCACCGGCCGGGCGATGGCCCCCTTCGTCCGCCGCCAGTACGGCGACGAACTGTACGACGTGATGCGCGAACTCAAGCGGTTGTGCGATCCGAGCGGCCTGCTCAACCCCGGCGTACTGCTCAACGACGACCCGACCGTGCACCTGCGGCAGCTCAAGGCCGTCCCGACGGTCGACCCCGAGCTGGACTCCTGCGTCGAGTGTGGCTACTGCGAGCCGGTCTGCCCCACCGCCGACGTCACCACCACCCCCCGGCAGCGCATCGTCCTGCAACGGCAGATCGCCCTCGCCACCGCGGCCGGCGACGAGGAGCGCCGCCGGGAGCTGACCACCGACTACGAGTACGCCGCGGTGGACAGCTGTGCCGCCGACAGCCTGTGCGTCACCGCCTGCCCGGTCGGCATCGACACCGGCGCGGCGATGAAGCGGCTGCGCGCCGAGCGGCACAGCCCCTTCGCCCAGCGCACCGCCCGCAGCACCGCGCGGCACTGGAAGGCCGCCGTCGCAGGCGTCCGAGTGGGGCTGAACGCCGCACATGTCGTGCCGACACCGGTGACCCGCGCCGCCACTGGCGTGCTCCGTGGGTTCGGCGCCACCGAACTCGTACCACAGTGGAGCGACGACATGCCGCGCGCCGGCGCTCCCCGCCCCGGACCCCGCACCCCGGCGGACGCCCAGGCGGTGTTCTTCGCGGCCTGCATCGGCAGCATCTTCGCACCGGAGGACGGCGCGTCCGGCGGCTCGGCGGCGGCGCTCCTGCGCCTGTGCGACCTGGCCGGGGTGCCGATCGTCGTACCGGCCGGCACGGCCGGCCTGTGCTGCGGCACGCCGTGGCAGTCCAAGGGCTTCCCCGCCGGTCACCGGGAGATGGCCGAGCGCACGCTGTCCGCCCTCTGGACCGCCAGCGACGAGGGTCGGCTGCCCATCGTGTGTGACGCGTCGTCCTGCACCCACGGGCTGAGCCAGCTGACCGACGCGCTGGCCGAGGAGGACCGGGCGCGGTACGGCGCTCTGCGCTTCGTCGACAGCGTGACCTTCACCGCCGAGCACCTGCTGCCGGCGCTGCCCGAGCCCCGACGGTTGGGCTCGTTGGCCCTGCACCCCACCTGCTCCACCGTGCACCTCGGCGGCATCGACGACCTGCGCGCGGTGGCCCGGGCGGTCGCCGACACCGTGACCGTGCCGGACAGCTGGGGATGCTGCGCCTTCGCCGGCGACCGGGGACTGCTGCATCCCGAGGTCACCGCCGGTGCCACCGCGGCCCAGGCCGCCGAGGTCAACCAGCGCGACCACGACGCGTACGCCTCCTGCAACCGTACCTGCGAGATGGGCATGAGCCGGGCCACCGGGCAGCCGTACCGGCACGTGCTGGAGGTACTCGTCGAGGCGGTCGAGCCGCCGGCGTAGCTGGACGACCGCGGCGGCTGGTCGGATTCCTCAGCTCGAACTCCACAGCGTCGCCTGGGCGGCGTACCCGTCGTCGCCGTCGCGGCGCAGCACCGTGATGAACACGATCCGGCCCCGGTTGGTCTCCAGGCACACCCGACTGCGGCTATCGATGCTCACCTGCTGCACGCCGTGGGTCTGCAACGGGCGGCGCAGCCGTCCCGGGTGGGCTCCGCCGGCCCTGGCCACAACACCACCGCCCGCCCCCAGAACTTGTTGTACACCGAGCCGTTGAGATACCCGTCGGAGTTGAGGTCGGTGCTGGTGTTTCCCCGCGCCGGCGGTTCCTGGTCGAAGTCGCGCGGCGTGGAGTCAAGGCGGATCTCGCCCTTCCACAACACCGGAGCGGCGGCCGGCCCGGCCGACGAGGGGGTGCCGCTGGAACTCGTCGACGGGGAGGTCGGCTTGCCGGCGGAGATGCCGCCGTCCCCGTAATCGACGAATCGCATCGCGGCGTGGATGACGCCCCAGGACGAGGCGGCGCAGAACACCGCGGCGGCCCGGCTACGCCGGCGACCTGGACGTGCTCGCCCGGGTGCCGCGGACCGCCCACGCGCGGGCCGTCAGCCGGATCGACCCGTCGGGGCCGTGCGGCAGCCGGGCGGCGAGCAGATCCCGCAGGGCTACCCGGTCGGGCTCGGCCAACGAGGCCAAGTAGGCCGGGGCCGAGCCCTGCCCGCCGAGGAACGGGGTCCAGTAGTCGGCAAAGTCGGTGAAGACCGTCGGCACGTCGATCGCCTCCACCGACACATCGGTCAGCCCGCCGTCGCGCCACAGGGTGCGCAGCGTCTCCGGCCGGCAGAGCGAGAAGCGGCGCCCGTCGTCGCGCGCCACCGCGGCGGGATCGAGCGCGCCGGCCGCGTCCCAGAAGTGCCGCATCATCTCCATCCCCTCGGCGTAGTCCCAGACGTACGCGGCCACCACCGCGCCGGGGGCTGCCACCCGGGCGAAATCCGCCACCGCCCGCGCCGGTTCGGGTACGAAGTTCAGCACCAGCCCACTCACGATCACGTCGACGGCGCCGTCCGGCAGCGGCAGTGCTCGGGCGTCGCCGACCGCGAAGACGGCCCGCGGGTCGCTGACCCGGGTACGCGCCTGCGCCACGAAACCCTCGGAGGGGTCCACGCCGGTGACCTGCCGCGCTCGCGCGGTCGTCAGCACCGCCGAGGTCAGCACGCCGGTGCCGCTGCCCACGTCGAGCCAGCGCAGCCCGGCCGGCAGGTCGATCCAGCGCACGAACTCCGCCGCGACGAGCCGGCTCCACCGACCGACGTATGCCTCGTACGCCGCGCCGTCGACCCAGACCGCAGATGCCATGGCGGCACCATACGACGCCCAACGCGGCGGCGCTGGACGTCCGTGTTTGGGCAACCGTGCCCTTGACGGTTCGGGGGCCACCTATGGTCGAGACGATGTGGTGACCGTCCGTACGACGGCGTACAGGAGACCGCGATGAGTGGGAAAGATCGACCCAGGGGCATCAGTCCGACGGCGGTGGAGAGCGCACCGGGATTGTGGCGCATCGATCTGCAGAAACACGATCTCAGCATCCCCGGACGCGAGGTCATCCAGACGCGGGTGGAGTTCACGCCCGACTCACCCCCGTTCACGCACTTCCATCCGGGCGAAGAGATCATCTGCGTTCTTCAGGGGTCGCTGGAATACACCCTTGCGGGCCAGCCGCCGGTGGTGTGCAACGCCGGCGATGCTCTCACCGTGCCGTACGGGGTGCATCACCAGGCGCGGAACGTCGGCGACGGCATCGCGGTCGAGCTGGCCACCTACCTCGTCGAGAAGGGCAAACCGCTCCTCACCAAGGTGGAGTGAGCCGCTTCCGGTTCAGCAGGTGGCAACGGATCGGCGGCCCGGTCATCGGCATCGGTCCGGCGGGGTCGACCGATCCCACATCCGCCGGTACATTGAGTTCCATTATGGAACTCAATGTCTTCTGGCGCTGGTGGATCGCCGGCACGACCAGCCACCTCGGCTCGGCGATCGGCGCGGTGGCCCTGCCGCTGACCGCGCTCACCGTGCTGGACGCGTCGGTCTTCGAGATGGGCCTGATCACGGCGGCCGGCTATCTCGCGTACCTTCTGATCAGCCTGCCGGCGGGAGTGGTCGTGCAGCGCGTGCCGCTGCGCGGCATGCAGGTCACCCTGGATCTGATCCGGGCCCTCGCCATCGCGTCCGTCCCCCTGGCCTGGTGGTTCGACACCCTCACGGTGGCCCAGCTGGTCGCGGTCGCCCTGGTCGTGAGCTTCGCCAACGTGCTGTTCGACGTGGCGAACCAGACCTTCCTGCCGGAGATCGTGCCGGCCGCGCAGTTGCAGGCGCGCAACAGCCTCAACTCCGGCACGCATGCCGCCACCCAGCTGGGCGGGCCGTCCCTGGGCGGGCTCACGGTGCAGCTGCTGGGCGCGGTACCGACGCTGTTCGTGGACACCGTCAGCTATCTGATCTCCGCCGTGCTGCTGCGCACCCTTCCCGAGCGCACGGTCCAGCGGCCGGTCGAGCGGCCACCGATGGTCAGGATGATCCGCGAGGGCTGGCATTTCGTGGTCCGACACCCGATCATCGGCCCGGCCATGTGGGACGCCACCGCGACCAACTTCGTCTGCGGCGCGATGCTGGCCCTCTTCCCCTACTACCTGGTGCGCGACCTGCACGCACCGCCGGTCATGGTCGGGCTGCTGCTCGCCGCCGACGGCCTCGGCACGCTCATCGGCGCGACACTGACGACCCGGTTCACCGATCGGGTCGGCACCGCACGCGGCCTGATCATCGCGGCCTTCGTCGGCGTGATCGGCGCGCTCGTCATTCCGCTGGGCACCGGCACCGCCGCCTACCTCGCCTTCGCCGTCGGCAACCTCATCTTCGCCGGCTCCTCGGTGGTACTCAGCGTGACCACCCGCACGTACCGGATGCTCGCCAGCCCGCCGCACCTCCTGTCCCGGGTGATCGCCACGGTCAAGTTCGTCTCCTGGGGCGCCATCCCGCTCGGCGGCCTGCTCGCCGGCGTCCTGGCCGGGCCGCTCGGGGCCCGAACCACCCTATTGATCTTCGGGGCGCTCACCGTGCTGTCCCCGATCATCTACCTGTCGACTCCGATCCGCGGACTGCGCGACCTGCCGATCGACGCCGCCCCGGCACCCGCCGGCGACCGCCTCCCCGCCGAGCCCTCGACGCGCTAGCGATCCACCTGTCGAGGCAGCCGGTCGGCGACGGTCTGCACCGAATGTAGGGTTTTTTCGCATACGCCCGGTTGATGCGAGGAACGCTCAGCTACGTTCCCCTTGGTGGCGGCAACCGATTTGTCGCTTTTCTGCACCGAAGTGCCGTGCAGAGACATGGTGTACGGAGAAGGGCTGGGTAGCTCGATGTCCAACTATCTACACCCGAACATCAGCGAAGCAGCGGCAGATCAGCCACGTCCGCCCACGAGGCGGCGGATGCGCTGGGTCGTCGCCGGGGTGGCCGGACTGACCGGGGTGGCCGGCATGGCCGTCGTCGGGCCGGCGGGAGTGAGCGGAGTATTCGGATCCGTTGGCCCCGGCCTGTCGAACGCCGGAACGCAGCTCGTGGCCGACGACAGCCGGTCCGGCGGGGAGGACAAGGGAGGACGGGATCCGGGCGGCCGCGACGACAAGGACCACCAGAAGGACAAGGACAACAGGGAGGGCAGGGGCGACGATGTCCGGACCGTGTCCTGCGGCGCCGACGAGCTGATCGCGGCGATCGTCCACGCGAACGCCAGCAACGGGGCGAAGCTGCGACTCGCCGAAAAGTGCACCTACACGCTCACGAGGTCCGCGCCCCCTCCCCCCGTGCCCTTCGGTGCCGTCGGCCTGCCGATCATCACCCAGCCGGTCACCATCGACGGCAACGGGTCCACCATCGTCCGCGCGGCCAACGCCACGCCGTTCCGGATCCTCGAGGTCGGCACCGGTGGAGACCTGACGCTGCGCGACGTCACCATCAAGGGCGGCCAGGCCAACGGTGGGGTCGGTGCCGGCGGCGGTGGCATCCGGATCGACGTCGGCGGCAAGGCCACCATCGAGAACACCGACGTGGTCTACAACCACACCAACGGCCCGGGTGGCGGTATCGCCAACTTTGGCGTCACGAAGATCCTCGGCCGGAGCGACCACGGCAAGGACCGGGACGGCAAGGACAAGGACAAGGACAAGCACGGGGACGGCGAGAGCACCATCAGCAACAACAGTGCCGTGTTCGACGGCGGGGGCGTCTTCAACAACGGCAACCTCACCGTGCAGAACACCAGACTGAGCTACAACAACACGATCGGGGTCGTCAACATCCTGCCGATCGGTGGCGCCGGTGGCGGGCTGTCGAACAGCCGCAACGCCGTCCTCGACAACGTGCGCGTGGACAACAACACCGCGGGTTTCCGCGGCGGCGGCATCCGCGGCGGGATCAACTCCACCACCGAGATCAAGAACATCGAGGTGAACGACAACCGGGCCGGCAGCGAGGGCGGCGGAATCTTCACCGATGGCGTCTTCCACCTCAAGCACGGCAACGTCCACCACAACGAGGCCGGGCAGCGCGGCGGCGGCGTCTTCAACCAGATCGGCGAGTTCGTGGCCGAGGAGAGTCGGATCAGCGAGAACACCGCCAGCACGAACAGCACCATCGAACACGGCGGTGGCATCTACAACGGCAGCGGCACCGTCGTCCTGCGGCGCAGCACCGTCGAGCGGAACAGGGCCGTGGGCTCGAGCTCGCAGGGCGGCGGGATCTACAACAACAACACGCTCAACCTGACCGAAACCAAGGTCACCGAGAACATCTCCACCCTGGCACCCGGTGGGATCTTCAACGACGGCGGCCAGGTCACCGTGGACCAGAAGTCCGCCATCACCGGCAACCGGCCCACCAACTGCACACCGAGCTCACCCCCGGTGCCCACCTGCTTCGGCTGATCGTCAGATCATCCCGGCAGTCGGGGCGCAGGAGGTAACGGGAGCAGATCGGGGCATCCGGTCCCGCCCGGGCTCGATCACCAGGATCGGGCCCGCGGCGGGGCCGGATGCCGGCTGCGGGACGCGGTTGCGGTCGGGGTCACGCAAGGGCCGACGGCAGGGCGAGGATGGCGAACCGGACGACGCGTCCGAGCAGGCATGCGGCGGCGAACTCCCAGTGCCGCAGGCCGGCGGTTCCGGCCGCGGTGCTGACCAGGGCGAGTGGTGGGACGCCGACGGCGGCGGAGAGGAGCACCGTCGGCAGGCCGGTGCGGCGGTGCGAGAGCCAACGCCGTACGGGCTCGGCCCACCGGGCGACCCGGGCGGCCACGCTCCGCGACTGGTTGCGTCGTGCCAGCCGCCGGGCCAACCGGCCGCCTCCCCGCCGAGCGGCTTCGAACAGCAGGAGCTTCCCGGCGGTCTGCCCGACCGCCAGGGCGAGCACGGCGATCACGGCGTACCCGCCCGCCCGCCCGGCGACCACGGCGTAGGCCTCCGCGTTGACCACCGGGACAAGGGCCGACGCGAAACCGTATCCGAGTGCGGCCGCGGCCTGCACGACACCGCTCACGCCCGGCCGTCCCGGCTGAGCAGCCTGGCCACCGCCACCGCGGACCACGCCTTCACCGCGAGGACCGCCAGTGCCACGATCACCGCCACCGAGTACCGGCCGATCGCCACGGCACCGATGACCCCGGCGGTGTTGACCGCCTTCGCCAGCGGCGACCAGTTCAACGCCCACACCCGCCGGTCGACGACATGGAAGTCGTTGGGGCTGTTCACCGGCCAGCACAGGAACACCAGCGACAGCATCGTGTCCAGGACCATGAACGACGGCAGGAACACCATGGCGACCAACGAGACATCCGGCACCAGGGCGACCAGGCCCACACAGAGCACGGCGGTGCACGCCCGGTCGCTCACGATGTCGAGGACGGCACCGGCCCGGGTCTCCTGGCCGAGCCACCGCGCGGCCAGGCCGTCGAGCATGTCACCGACCCAGTAGGCGCCGTACGCCACCGCGATCAGGGCGACCGAACCGGAGATGAGGGCGACGATGCCGAGTGTGACGGCGGCGAGCGTCCGGATGATGGTGATGTAGTTGGCGACGGTGCGGAGCGGGCCGACCCGCAGGGCGGCCGGAGAGTCAACGAGAGTCACCCCGGCAGCGTGCGATTCGCAGGCCGCTCGGCGGAACGTACCGGGGTGCCGACCTCGGTACGGCCGCGGTACCGGGGTACTGGGTGAGCTGGTACCCGGGTACCTGGCCGACCCGGGGCGGATCATCGAGACTGTGCAGGTGGTCACCGCAATCGGGCAATGGGTGCGCAGCCCAGAGGCAGTGCGCCGGCTCGCCTACGCCGCGACGGCGCTGACAGTCACCGCCGTGGTCGGGACGATCGACGAGAACGTGCTCGTACCGGCGGGCTGGGTGTGGCTGGTGCTGCCCGCCGCCCTGACGGCCATGGCCCTGCCTCCCGGCCAACGGACCGTGGTCTTCGCGGCCTGCGCCGGGTTCGTGGCGCTGGTGAGCACCGGCGAGTCGGTCCACCTGGGCCTGGCGGCGGCCGGCCTCGTGTTCGTCTCGACCTGCGAAGATCCGGCCAGGCGACCGTGGCGGGGATGGGCGGCCGGTGTGGCCGGCGCCGCCGTCGCCTTCACCATCGCCCTGCTCAACCGTCGCGGGGTCTACGCACAGCCCTTCGCCTTCGTGGCGGCCGGCTACCTCCTCGCCGTCCTCCTGCGCTCGTGGTCACGCGGCAACGCCCTCACCCGGGAGACGACCGCGCTACGTGACCAGGCTGCCTGGCTCGAACAGCGCACCAACCTGGCCCGCGAACTGCACGACGTGGTGGGTCACCACGTCACCGCGATGGTGGTCCAGGCCGAGGCCGGACAGTTCGCCAGCGATCCGGCCGTCGCGCTGCGGGCGATCGCGACCAGCGGCCGCACCGCCCTGCGCGAACTCGACACGCTCGTCGTGCATCTCCGCGACCCGGACGCGCCGATCCTGGTGAGCGCCCCGCCGCGCCTGTCCGACATCGACGAACTGCTCGCCGAGCCGCTGCGCCAGCAGGGCCTGGCGGTACACGTCCGTGTCGACGCCGACGCGGGGCTCGACGAGGTGGGTGCGCTGGCGGCGTACCGCATCGCCCAGGAGGCCATCACCAACATCGCCCGCCACGCGAACGCCACCACCGCCTGGGTCGAGCTGACCCGCGCCGGCGGTCAGGCCCGGCTGCGGGTGAGCGACAACGGGATCGGGCCGCCCCAGGCCGTGGCACGCGGCTCGGGACTGCTGGGCATCGAGGAACGCGCGCGGGCGCTCGGCGGCAGCTCTCACGTGAGCGGGCGCCCCGGCGGCGGTACGGTGCTGGAGGCCATCCTGCCGGTGGCGAAGCCATGATCCGTGTCGCGATCGCCGACGACCAGCATCTGGTCCGTGACGGCTTCAGCCAGATTCTGCGGTCCCAACCGGACATTCACGTCGCGGCCGAGGCCGCGGACGGGCGCCAGCTCCTCGATGCCGTCCGGCGCGATCCCCGCATCGACGTCGCCCTGGTCGACATCCGCATGCCGGTACTGGACGGCCTGCACGCCACCCGGGAGATGGCCGCGATCCCCCACGCCCCGGCCGTCATCATCGTCACCACCTTCGACGATGACGCGTACGTCCTGGACGCCATCGCCTCCGGAGCGCGTGGGTTCCTCCTGAAACGCAGTAGCGCCCAGGACCTCCTGTCCGCCGTGCGCACGGTCGCGGCCGGCGGCGCGATCCTCTCGGCCGAGATCACCGGCGCGGTGCTCGAACGCGTACGGTCGACCGGCCCGGCCACCCGGGTGAACCTCGCCGCCTACCAGCTGACCGCGCGCGAGACCGACGTGCTCACGTTGATCGGCGCCGGGCTCAACAACGACGAGATCGCGAAGAGTCTCCATCTGTCGATGAGCACGGTCAAGACCCACGTCGCGAACGTGCTGGCGAAGACCGGCAGCCGCGACCGCGTACGGGCCGCCATTCTGGCCATTCAGGCTGGCCTTTCGTAAAAGGGATCAGCTTCGGTCACTGGCAAAAATGCGTGGATGCGGCAATTTAGTGCCCGATCATCGGCACGATCCGATTCGACACACATTGATGCCGGCAGCCGTCTCGTACCGGAGTTCCGTCGTCCAGTCGAGCACCGTGCACGGTTTCGACCCGTGCGACCGACGGCAGTGGACGAACGCGCAACGAGCCGCACCGAACGCATCGACGCCCGACACGATCTGTGGATCCCATCAAAGATCACCAGTGCAATCATGTGACAGGCAATCGCATCGGAAGAGCGACAGCTGTCGCATGAACGACTGGTCGCCGTCACCGGCATAGGTAGCTTTCGAGCCGCGGGGCGACCGGTCGGTCGGACAGCACCATCCCCGCACCATCGCCGCGGCCGCTCCACCGGTGCCGCCGACCACGTCGACCAACCGTCACAGCAGGTTCGGATGCGAGGTCCCGAGCCACTGCTGGGACCGGACCGCCGCGTCGGTGGCCGCCCAGCCGCTGCTGGCACCAGGAAGGAGGCGGACGCGATGACCGACGTCATGAGGTCCCGGCAGGTGACTCCGGTCGTGCCGCGCTGGCGCGACCCGGCCGGCGATCCGGTCGCGGCCACCCACGAGCAACGCCAGATGTGGTCGCTGAGCCGCCTCGACCCCGATCCGGCCAGCTATCTCGTGCCGCTGGCGTACCGGCTCCGCGGGCCGCTGGACGTGGCGGCGTTGGCCGCGGCGCTCGACGCGCTGGTGGCCCGGCACGCCGCGCTGCGTACCACCCTGGCGCCCGACGACACGCCGGCGGGGCCGACGGAGGTCCACGACGCGACGCCGCCCCTGGTCCAGGTCGTCCAGGAGCCGCAGCCGGGGCTGTTGCGGGTGTACGACCTGAGTGGGCTGCCCGCGTGGCAACGCGACCAGGAGATACCGGCCCGGATGCACGCGGAGACGCGCATCCCGCTCGATCTGCGACGCGGACCGGTGCTGCGCGCGAGCCTGCTGCGCTGCGCGGCGGACGAGCACGTCCTCCTGCTGACGTTTCACCACGTCGCCATCGACGAGTGGTCACTCGGCATCCTGCACGACGAGTGGGAACGGCTCTACGCCGCGCATCGCGCCGGACGAGCGGCGGCCCTCGACCCGGTCACCGTCGACCTACGCGATCACGCCGCGTGGCAGCACGACTGGCTGAACGGGGCTCAGGCAGCCGCGCAACGCGACCATTGGCACACGCAGCTCGCCGACGCGCCCGCCACCCTGGAGCTGCCCACCCGGGACCCCCGGCCCGAGGTGCCGTCCGGCGCGGGGGCCACCCTGTCGTTCCCGCTGGACGTGCCCGCCGACGGGCTGCTGGCACTGTGCCGCCGCGTCGGTGCCTCCCCGTACATGGTCATGCTGGCGGCGCTGCACGTCCTGCTGGCCCGCTGGACGGGGCAGGACGACGTCGTGATCGGCACACCGGTGGCGAATCGGCGACGGGCCGAGGCGCAGAAGCTCGTCGGGCTGCTGCTCAACACCGTCGCCGTCCGGGCCCGACTGGACGACGACCCGTCGTTCGAGACGCTGCTGCGACGGGTCCGCAGCGCAGCCCTGGAGGCTCTGGACAACCGCGAGCTTCCCTTCGCGACGCTGCTGGAGTCGCTGCGCCCGGCCCGCCGACCCGGCTTCACCCCGCTGTTCCAGGTGATGTTCGTGTACGGCCGCGAGGCCGCACCGCCCACCCTCGACGGCCTCGAGGTCACTCCCATCGAGGTGCCCGCCAGCACCGCCAAGTTCGACCTCACCGTCTCGGTCCGGGAGAACGCCGACGGCGTACGGACCGTGGTGGAGTACCGCACCGATCTGTTCGACGCCGACACGATGACGCGTCTCGCCGGCCATTTCCAGACGCTGCTGCGCTCGCTGCTGGCCGATCCGGACGCACCGGTCGGCTCGGCAGCGATGCTCACCCCCGACGAGTACCACCAGCTCGTCGTGGAGGCGAACGACACGGCCACGCCCACCGGACCCGATGATCTGGTCCACGTGCTGATCGAACGGCAGGCACGCCGCGACCCCGACGCGGTGGCGGTGACCGACGGGGACCGCGCGCTGAGCTACGACGAGCTGCACACGGCGGCCGAGGCGTTGGCGGAGACACTGCGCGGGCGGGGCGTCGGCGTCGGCAGCCTGGTGGGCGTGCTGCTGCCCCGCGCTGTCCCGTTCGTGGTGGCGGTGCTCGCCGCGCTGCGAGCCGGCGCGGCCTACGTACCCATGGATCCGGCGAACCCACCCGCCCGGCTGCGGTATCTGATCGACGACACGGCCACGCCGGTCGTGCTCACCTGCGCGGAGCTGGCGCACCTGGTGCCCGACGGCGTGGCGCTGCTGGTTCCCGACCTGGACACGCCGGTTGCGCGCAGCGGAGCGGGTCGGGAGGCCGCCGGCCCGCGGCGGCGACCGCGGCGGCGACCGATGCCCACGGCGGACGACCTCGCGTACGTGATCCACACCTCCGGGTCCACCGGCCGTCCCAAGGGTGTCATGGTCACCCATCGGGGCGTCGGCAACTACGTTCGTTGGGCCGCCCAGGCCTACCGGCTGCGCCCCGGGGACACCGTCCCGCTGCACTCGTCGGTCGGGTTCGACCTGACCGTCACGAGCCTGCTGGTGCCGCTCGCCAGCGGGGCCACCGTGCTGATGATCGGGGATCACCTCGGCCCGGAGGCGCTCGGCGAGGCACTGCGCCGCCAGCGGCCGGCGTTCGGCCTGGTCAAGATCACGCCGGCCCAGCTCGACCTCGTCACCCACCAGCTCGGCCCCGCCGAGATGGCCGACCGCACCCGGTGCTTCGTGATCGGCGGCGAGAACCTGCGCGCCGACCAGGTGGCGGCCTGGCGGGCGTACGCCCCGGACACCGCGCTGGTCAACGAGTACGGGCCGACGGAGACCGTGGTTGGCTGCGCCGCGTACGAGGTCGACGCGGACACGCCGTCCGACGGGTCCGTCCCGATCGGACGGCCGATCGCCAACACCGAGCTGTACGTGCTGGACGCCTGGCGCAACCCCGTCCCGGTGGGCGTGATCGGCGAGCTGTACGTCGGCGGGGCCGGCGTGGCGCGCGGCTACCTGCACCAGCCCACCGTCACGGCGGCGCGGTTCGTCCCGCACCCCTTCTCGTCCGTCGCCGGCGCGCGGTTGTACCGCACCGGCGACCTGGTACGCCTGCGCCCGGACGGCAACCTCGAATACCTGGGGCGCACCGACAACCAGGTCAAGCTGCGCGGTTACCGGATCGAGTGCGGCGAGATCGAGGCCGCCGTCCGACGGTGCCGCCCGGGCAGCGACGTCACGGTGCAGCTGCGCCGCGACGACCCCGACGACCCGCGACTGGTCGCATACGTGGCCGGCGGGACCGACGCGGCGGGCCTGCGCGCGGCGCTCACCGCCGAGCTGCCGCCCTACCTGGTGCCGGCCGCGTTCGTCTTCCTCGACGCGCTGCCGCTGACCCGCAACGGCAAGGTGGACGTCGCCGCGCTGCCCGCCCCCGGTCCGGACGCGCCACGGCAGCGCGTGGCCGCTGAACCGGAGCGACCGGCGACCAAACGACCGCCGACCGCACCCGCCGGACCCGGAGCGGCGCAGTGGGACGCCGCCCGGATCGGCCTGGAACGGCTGGTCGTGGACGTCTGGCGCGACGTGCTCGGCGTCGGGCACGTCGGGACGCGGGACAACTTCTTCGACCTCGGCGGGCACTCGATGCGCCTGCTGGCCGTCCTGAAACGGCTCCAGGAACGGCTCGGGGACGTCGTCACGGTCACCGACCTGTTCCGCAACCCCACCGTCGAGTCCCTGGCGACGTTCCTCACCGCCACCACCACCGGCACGGCCGCTCCGGCCGCCCCCGCCACGCTGGCCCACCCCGCTCGGGCACGAACCGGCACGACCGACCAGCCAAGCGGCCTGATCGCCGTCGTCGGCATGGCCTGTCGCTTCCCCGGCGCGCGGAGCATCGACGAGTACTGGCACAACATCCGCGCCGGGGTGGAGTCGGTACGGGAGTTCACCGTCGAGGAGATGCTGGCCGACGGGGCGGACCCGACCCGGCTCGACGACCCCGCATACGTGCGCTCCGGCACCTGGCTGCCCGGGATCGACGAGTTCGACGCGGCCTTCTTCGGCATCACACCCCGGGAGGCGCAGACCCTCGACCCGCAGCACCGGATGCTGCTGGAGTGCGCGTGGCACGCGCTGGAACACGCGGGCTACGACCCGTCCGGCCACGCCGGCCGGATCGGCCTGTTCGCCGGATCGGGTCGCAGCACGTACCTGCTCGACCACCTGAGCGGCCACCCGGAGCTGATGCACACCATCGGCGAGCACCAGTTGTCCATCAGCAACGACAAGGACTTCCTGCTCAGCCGGGTCGCCTACAAACTCGACCTGACCGGCCCCGCCGTCACCGTGGCCACGGCCTGTTCGACCTCGCTGGTGGCCGTGCACCTCGGCCGGCAGAGCCTGCTGACCGGCGAGTCGGACCTGGTCCTGGCCGGCGGGGTCAGCGTCTTCCCGGCGCAGCGGCGCGGTTACCTGTATCACGACGGCGGCGTGTACTCCCCGGACGGACACTGCCGCCCGTTCAGCGCCGACGCGCGCGGCAGCATCGCCTCCAGCGGGGTCGGCATCGTCGCGCTCAAGCGGCTGGAGGACGCGGTCGCGGACAACGACACCGTCTACGCCGTGATCCGTGGTTCCGCGATCAACAACGACGGCGCCCGCCGCACCGGCTACACCGCGCCGGGTGTCGACGGCCAGGTCGCGGTGATCAGCAGTGCCCTCGCGTCGGCGGGTGTGGACCCCCGCTCGGTGAGCTATGTCGAGGCGCACGGCACGGGCACCAGCCTCGGCGACCCCATCGAGGTGACCGCCCTGACCGAGGCGTTTCGGCGGGGCACGGACGAGCAGGGCTTCTGCGCCCTCGGCTCGGCAAAGGCCAACATCGGGCACACCGACGCCGCGGCCGGTGTGGCCGGCCTACTCAAGACGGTCATGGCGCTGTACAGCCGTACGCTGCCGCCGACCATCAACGTGAGCCGACCCAACCCGGCGATCGACTTCGCGAGCAGCCCGTTCTACCTCAACGACACCGCCCGGCCGTGGCCCGGTGACGGCCCGCGCCGGGCGGGGGTCAGCTCATTCGGCATGGGCGGCACGAACGCCCACGTCGTGCTGGAGGAGCCGCCGGCGACGGCCGCCGTGGCACCGGCCACGCCGGCCACCGGGCCGCACCTGTTGACCGTGTCGGCACGTACCGTCGAATCGCTGGAGCGGCAGACGCGCCAGCTCCGCGACTGGCTCGCCGCGCACCCGGAGGCGGACCTCGCCGACGTGGCGGCCAACCTGGCCCGGCGCCAGCCGATGACCCACCGGCGTTTCCTCGTCCCGGCGGACCGCGCCGACGCGCTGGTCGCCCTCGACGCGCCGCAGCGGCAGTTCACCGGCGCCCATCCCGGCGGCCGGCGTGCGCTGGTGTTCGCCTTCCCGGGGCACGGCGCCCAACACGTGGCGATGGGCGCCGGCCTGTACCGCACCGAGCCGACCTACCGGTCGGTGGTCGACGAGTGCGCCGACCTGCTCCGCGACGACCTGGGCCTCGACCTGCGGACGCTGCTGTGCCCGGCGCCCGACGGTCACCCGGAGGCGGAGCGGCTGCTCGCACGGCCGCGGCTGATCCAGCCCGCGCTGTTCGTCACCGAGTACGCCCTCGCCCGGTCGCTGCTCGCCCGCGGGATCACCCCGGACCTGATGGTGGGCCACAGCCTCGGCGAGTACGTCGCGGCGTGCCTCGCCGGCGTCTTCTCCCTGCCCGACGCGCTACGGCTGGTGAGCGCCCGCGGTGCGGCGGTCGAGCGGACCCCCGCCGGGGCGATGCTCGCGGTGAGCCTGCCCGAGGCCGCGGTGGCCGGGCTGCTGACGGAGGGCCTGGCGCTGGCCGCCGTCAACGGACCCGAGCTGTGTGTGCTGTCCGGCGCGCCGGAGGCGATCGAGGAGCTACGCCGGAGGTTGAGCGCCGACGGGGTCGACTGCCGGCCGCTGCGGGTCACCCGCGGCTACCACTCCCCCCTGCTCGATCCGGTGCTCGACGAGTTCGCCGACCACGCGCGCCGGGTGACCTACCACGAGCCGGACCGCCCGTACCTGACCAACCTGACCGGCGGCCCGGTCACCCCCGGGCAGGTCACCGACCCCGCCTACTGGGTGCGGCACATGCGGGAGCCGGTCCGGTTCGCCGAGTCGGCGGCGCTGCTCGCCGAGCAGGACGTCGTCCTCGCGGAGCTGGGCCCCGGGCACACCCTCGGTGGCCTGGCCCGGTTGGCCGGACTGCGACCCGGGCAGGTGGTGGCGACGATGCGGCATCCGCGCAGCGACGCCGACGACCTCACCACGATGCTCGACGCGGTCGGCCGACTGTGGCTGTCCGGTGCGCAGGTCGACTGGCGAGCGTTCCACGGTGGCCCACGCACCCGCCTGGCGCTGCCCGGCTACCCCTTCGAGCGGCACCGCTACTGGGTGGATCCGGTCGCGCGGACCGGCCCGGCCCAGCCCGTGCCCGCCCCGCCGTCCCCGGACGACCCGCCGGCGCCCCCGCCCGTCGACGCCGGCAACCGGCCGGCGCTCAGCACGGCGTACGTCGCCCCGAGCACGCCCGGGCAGGAGTGCGTGGCCGAGCTGTGGACCGAGCTGCTCGGCATCCGGCCGATCGGGGCGCTCGACAACTTCTTCGAGCTGGGCGGGCACTCGCTGCTGGCCACCCAGTTCGTCGTACGGCTGCGGGCCCGGCTCGGCGTCGCGCTGCCGCTGGAGACGGTGTTCGCGACACCGACCGTCGCCGGGATCGCGGCCGCGCTGCCGGAGACCGGCGCCGGACCCGCCATCGCCGCCCCGCAGCCCGCCGCCCCGCAGCCCACGCCGAGCATCCCCCGCGCCGACCCCGATGCCGGACCGGCGCCGCTCTCCTCCGGGCAGCACCGGCTGTGGTTCCTCGACCAGGCGTACGAGCAGAACGCCTACACCGTCGGCACGGCCCTGCTGCTCGACGGCACCCTCCACGTCGACGCGCTGCGCACGGCCCTCGCGGAGCTGACCCGGCGACACGAGTCGCTGCGGACCGTCTTCCCGATCGGAGGCGACGGCGACCCCGTGCAGCAGGTGCTGCCACCCGGCCCGGTCGATCTGCCGATCGTGTCCGCGCCGACGGATGCGCACGCCATCTCGGCGGCCCCTCGCAGCATCGTGGAGTCGACGGTCGCCGACGCGGTGCCGCCGTGGGCGCACGCCG
The DNA here is from genome assembly GCF_040654415.1 of Micromonospora sp. NPDC050695. Taxonomy (NCBI): domain Bacteria; kingdom Bacillati; phylum Actinomycetota; class Actinomycetes; order Micromonosporales; family Micromonosporaceae; genus Micromonospora; species Micromonospora sp. NPDC050695. Next base: position 44,408 of record NZ_JBFAHZ010000024.1, on the reverse strand, counting down.
CCCTGGCCGCCGACGTCGGACGCCCGTTCGACCTGGCCCACGGGCCACTGTTCCGGGCCCTGTTGCTGCGCATCGCCGACGACCGGCACGTGCTGTCGCTGACCATGCACCACACCGTCTCCGACGGCTGGTCGCTCGGCATCATCGCCGGCGAGGTGGCCACCCTCTACGGCGCCGCCCTGGACGGGCGTCCCGCCCCGCTGCCCGAACTGGCCGTCCAGTACGGCGACTACGCGCGCTGGCAGCAGAGCCGGCTGGCGGACGCCGACAGCGACGACCTGCGGTACTGGCACGCGCAACTCGACGGGGTGGCGAGCGTCCTGGAGGTGCCCACCGACCGACCGCGACCTCCCGTGCAGACCTTCCACGGCGCGGTGCACGCCCGGGTGCTGCCCCCGGCGACCGCCGACGACCTGCGCCACTTCAGCCAGGCCCGGGGCGCCACCCTGGCCATGACGGTGCTGGCCGCGTGGAAGGCGCTGTTGTGGCGCTACACCGGCCAGCGGGACATCTGCGTCGGCACGCCGGTCGCCGGGCGGGTCCGCGCCGAACTCGAACCGATGGTCGGCTTCTTCGTCAACATGCTGCCGCTGCGCACCTCGATCGACGGTGAGTGGACCTTCGAGGATCTGCTCCGGCAGGTACGACGCACCGCGCTGGGCGCGTACGACCACCAGGAGGTGCCGTTCGAGCGGCTGGTGGACCTCGTCGACGCGCCCCGCGACCTCAGCCGGAACCCGCTGTTCCAGGTGATGTTCAACCTGCTGAACCTGCCCGAGCAGCGGGACCTGGGGACGGCCGGGCTGCGGATGGTCCCGTTCGCCGTCGAGCCGGGCATCGCGCAGCAGGACCTCGCCCTGTACGCGTACGAGGTGGCCGAGGGGCTGCGGTTCCGGTTGGAGTACAACACCGACCTGTTCGACGCGGCGACCGCCGAGCGGATGATGGGGCACCTGGAGACGCTGCTCGCCGCCGCCGTCGCCGACCCCGGCGTCACACTGGCGGACCTGGGCATCCTCACCCCCACCGAACGGGCCCGCGTCAGCGGGTGGAACGACACCGCCACCCCGCTCGGCTGGGCCACGACCGGCCCCAACGGGCGGACACCGACGCTTGTCGAGCTGATCGCACACCAGGTCGCCACGAATCCCGACCGGCCCGCCGTGACATTCGGGGCGACCACCCTGACCTACGCCCAGCTCAACACCCTGGCGAACCGGCTCGCGCACCGGCTCCGCCGGGCCGGCGTCGGCCCCGACGGCACGGTCGCCGTCTGCCTGCACCGCTGCGAGGACCTGCCGGTCACGCTGCTCGGTGTGCTCAAGGCCGGCGGCGCGTACGTGCCGGTGGACCCGGACTATCCGATCGAGCGGCAGCGGTACGTGCTGACCCACAGTGGGGCGTCGGTCCTGGTCACCGAGCCGGGCCTCGTCGACCGCTTCGCCGGGTACGCCGGCGAGGTGCTGCTCACCGGCGCGCCGCCGGACGCCGGGCCGGAGACCGACCCCGAGCCGCTGGCCGGGCCGGACCACCTCGCGTACGTGATCTACACGTCCGGGTCGACGGGCCACCCCAAGGGGGTCCGGGTGACGCACGGCGCGGTCGTCAACACCCTGGCCGCCATGCGCGACCGGCCGGGTCTGACCAGCGACGGCACGATGCTCGCGATGGCCAGCTTCGCCTTCGACATGTCCGTACCGGAACTGTTCCTGCCCCTTGTGGTCGGCGCCCGGATGCTGCTGGTGGGACGCGACGTCGGCTACGACGCGCCGCGGCTGGCGGCACTGCTCGCCGAGGAGGGGGTCACCCTGGCCCAGGGCACCCCGGCGACCTGGCGGCTGCTGATCGAATCCGGCTGGACCGGACTGCCCGGCCTGACCGCCGTGTGCGGCGGCGACGCGGTGTCCGCGCCGCTGGCCCGGCAGCTGGCCGGACGGGTCGGGGCGCTGTGGAACCTCTACGGCCCCACCGAGGCCGCCGTCTGGACCACGATGGACCGTCTCGAGCCCGGGTTCACCCACCTGTCGATCGGCCGCCCGATCGGCAACATGCGCGCCTACGTGCTCGACCCGCAGATGGCCCCCGCCCCGGTGGGCGTTCTGGGTGAGCTGTACCTCGGCGGCCCGGGACTGGCGCGCGACTACCTCGGCGATCCGGATCTCACCGCGCAGCGGTTCGTGTCGGACCCGTTCGGCGACGGCAGGTTGTACCGCACCGGCGACCTCGGTCGATGGCTGGCCGACGGCCGCATCGAGTTCGTCGGCCGCAGCGACTCGCAGGTGAAGGTCCGCGGCTTCCGCATCGAACTCGGCGAGATCGAGGCGGTGCTGCGCCGCCACCCGACCGTCCGGGACGCCGCGGTCGTCGTACGCGAGGACGACGGCGAGAAGAGCATCGCCGCCTACCTGACGCTGACCACCGGGGCGAGCGCCGACGGGCCGGCGGCAGGGGACCCCGTACCCGACTTCGACGTCGACCCCGCGCCCTGGCGGGCGTTCGCCCGCACCTACCTGCCCGACTACATGATCCCGTCCGCGTTCGTGGTGCTCGACCGGATGCCGCTCAGCGCCAACCGCAAGGTCGACCGGGCCGCCCTGCCGGCGCCGGTCCGCGGCGGGACCAGAGTCGGCGCGACGCCGCCGGACACCCCGCTGCGCACGGCCCTCGCTCAGCGGTGGGCGCGGGTGCTCGGGTACGACAGCGTCGGCATCGACGACGACTTCTTCGACCTCGGCGGCGACTCCTTCACGGCGATCAAGGCGTTGGCCGGCAACGATCCGGCGATCAGCGTCCTCGACCTGTTCCGCCACCCGACGATCCGGGCGTTGACCGACCACCTGGACGCGACCGGAGGGTCGGCGGGTCGGCTGCTGCACGAGCTGACTCCGGAGCGACCGGCGACGCCGACGCGGCTGACGCTGGTGTGCGTACCGTTTGGCGGTGGAAGCGCGATCACCTTCCAGCCCCTCGCCGACGCCCTCCCGGCGGGCGTGCGGCTGTACGCCCTGGAGCGGCCCGGTCATGACCTGAACCGCCCGGACGAGCCCCTGCTCGGCATGGACGAACTGGTGGACCGCTGCGTGACCGAGGTCGTCGACCAGATCGTCGGCCCGGTCGCGGTGTACGGGCACTGCGTGGGCGGCGCGGAGGCGGTCGAGCTGGGCCGCCGGCTGGAGGCGGCCGGTGTCGAGCTGACCGGCGTGGTCATCGGCGCCCACTTCCCCGCCCCGCGGCTGCCCGGGCGGCTGTTCGGCTGGCTGCGCCGATGGTTCCCGATGGAGCGCTGGTGGTCCAAGCGGCGGACCCTGGAGGCGCTGCGCGCGATGGGCTTCTTCACCGAGGTCTTCGACGAGCACGAGAAGGACTTCGTGATGCGGGTGGTGCTGGCCGACGCCGCGAAGGCCGAGGACTACTACACCGCCGTCTACGCGGAGGGTCCGCCGCGGAAGTTGTCCGCACCGATCGTCAGCGTCGTCGGCAGCGGTGACCGCGCCACCGAGTTGTACGAGGAGCGGTACCTGGAGTGGGAGTTCTTCTCCGACCGGGTGTCGCTGGAGGTCATCGACGGCGCCGGGCACTACTTCGCCAAACACCAGCCCGCCGACGTGGCACGCATCCTCCTGGCGACCTGCGATCCGTCGGTCGACGACGCACCACCGCAGGCCACCACCGCGGCGGCGGTCGCCGCGCCGACGACGGATCGCACCCCACCCATCGCGCGTCGTGCGATGCCCAGCCTGACGGTCTTCTACCTGATCGCGATGGGTCAGCTCGTCTCGCTCATCGGCAGCGGACTGACCGGTTTCGGCATGGGCCTGTGGGTCTACCAGCAGACCGGATCGGTCTCGCTGTTCGCCACGGCCACCGTCCTGGCGCTGCTGCCCGCCGTCGTGCTGTCCCCCGTCGCGGGCGCGTTGGCCGACCGGTGGGACCGACGCCTGATCATGATCGTCGCGGACTGCCTGGCCGCCACCGGCACGGTGAGCCTCGCCCTGCTGCTGTGGCTCGGCCAGCTTCAGCTCTGGCACGTGTTCACCGCCATCACCGTCACCGCCGTGGCGACCGCCTTCCAGCTGCCCGCCTACCTGGCGGCCGTCACACAACTGGTGCCGAAGCGGTACTACGGGCGCGCCAACGGCATCGTCTCCCTCGGCACCGCGACGAGCACGGTGCTGGCGCCGCTGCTCGGCGGTGCGCTGGTGATCGCGGTGGGGCTGCGCGGGATCGTCGTCATCGACCTGCTCACCTTCGCCGTGGCGGTGGCCGTGACCCTGTCGGTCCGGTTCCCGGACACCCTGTTCGTCCGGCAGGAGGAGTCGTTCCGGCGGGCGGTCCTGGGCGGCTGGCGGTTCATCGTCCGCCGGCACGGACTGGTGGCCCTGGTCGTGCTGACCGCGTCGCTGAACTACTTCTTCGCCATGGTCGAGGTGCTGGTCACCCCGCTGACCCTGTCGTTCGGCGACCCGGCGGTGCTGGGCCGTGTGCTCGCCGCCAGCGGCATCGGCATGCTCGTCGGCTCGGCCCTCATGGGAGTGTGGGGCGGCACCGCCCGCCGGACGACCGGCATCCTGGCCAGCATCGTGCTCCTCGGCGCGTCGCTGCTCACGGTCGGCCTGCGCCCGAACCCGCTGTTCCCGGCGCTCGGCCTGTTCGGCATGGGCCTGGCCACGGCCCTGGTGAACACGCACTGGCTGGCCATCGTGCAGGCCAAGGTCGGGCTGGATCTGCAGGGACGGGTGCTGTCCATGGGTCAGATGCTGTCCTGGCTGATGGTGCCGGCCGGGTTCCTCTCCGCCGGTCCGCTCGCCGAGCACGTCTTCGCCCCGTTGGTGTCGCCCGACGGTGCGCTGGCCGCCGTCGTCGGCACCGGACCGGGCCGCGGCATGGCCCTCGCGGCGATCGTCGCCGGGCTCTGCTCCCTCGCTCTCGCCGCCGTCGGCATCGCCTACCGACCGATCCGCGACGTCGAGGCCGAACTGCCCGACAACGATCCCGGCACGGTCATCGTCGCCGACAAGGACCGTCTCCAGGCCGAGGCCGACCGCCGGCTCGCCGCGCACCGAGGCCGCGCGGACGCCCCTGCCCGCTCCGGTGGTCGTCGATGAGCGCCCCCGCCCGACCTGCCGGCCCGACCCGGCGAGCCGGCGGCCGCCGGGCCACCGGTGTACCGGCCGACGTGGACTGTCTGCACCGGATGGTGGCCGCGCAGGCCGCCCGGACCCCGGAGGCGGAGGCGGTACGGCACACCGACCGCTCGTGGTCGTACCGCCAGCTCGACGAGGCGGCGAACCGGCTGGCCCGGCTGCTGCTCGCCCGGGGCGTGACCCGGGAGGATCGCGTCGGCGTCTGCCTGCCGCGAACGCCCGACCTGGTGGTCGCCCTGCTGGCCGTGCTCAGGGCCGGTGCCGCTTACGTGCCGCTGGACCCCGCGTACCCCCCGGCCCGGGTGGCCTTCATGACCGCCGACTCGGGGGCTCGGCTGGTGCTGACCCACGCGGACCTCGCCGACCGGTTCCCCGACCTGGCCGTCCCGATCGACCGGCTCGACCTCCCCGGGGACGGCACCGACCCGGCGGTGCCGTCGACGCCGACGGATCTGGCGTACGTCATCTACACCTCCGGCTCCACCGGCCGGCCGAAGGGCGTGGCCATCGAACACCGCTCGGCGTCGGTGCTCATGCACTGGACCCGGCAGACCTTCGACGACGCCGAACTGGGCGGCCTGCTCGCCGCCACGTCGGTCTGCTTCGACCTGTCCATCTTCGAGATCTTCGGCCCGCTCTGTTGGGGCGGCCGGGTACTGCTGGTCGACGACGTGCTGGCCCTCGCCGCCCCCGGGGCGGATCGACTGCCGGTCACCCTGGTCAACACCGTGCCCTCGGCGATGGGGGAACTCCTCACCGCCGACGCCCTACCGCCGACCGTGCGAACGGTCTGCCTGGCCGGCGAGCCGCTGACCGCCGCGCTGGCCGCCCGGGTGTGGGCGCGTCCACACGTACGCCGGCTCTGCAACCTCTACGGCCCGTCCGAGGACACCACCTACTCCACCTGGGCGGAGGTGCCGCCGGACAGCGGTGACCCGCCGATCGGCCGGCCGCTGCCGCAGACCCGGGCCTACGTTCTCGACCCGGACGGCCGGCCGGTCCCGCCGGGTGATCCGGGCGAGCTGCACCTGGCCGGGGCGGGCCTGGCCCGGGGCTATCTCGACCGGCCGGCGGAGACCCGGGCCCGGTTCCTGCCCGACCCCTTCCGCACCGGCGAGCGGATGTACCGCACCGGCGACCGGGTCCGGCTACGCCCGGACGGGCAGTTGGCCTACCTGGGGCGGCTCGACGACCAGGTGAAGCTGCGGGGCTACCGGATCGAGCTGGGTGAGGTCGCCGCCCGTCTCGCCGCCCTGCCCGGCGTACGCGAGGCGAGCGCCGCCGTGCGGGAGGGACCGAGCGGGGATCCGCTGCTGGTCGGCTACCTGGTCGGCGAGCGGCACGACGACGTCCCGGCCCGGCTGGCCGGGGTGCTGCCCGCACCGCTGGTCCCCGCGACCGTGGTCTGGCTGGACCGGCTGCCCACCCTGCCCAACGGCAAGGTGGACCGCGCGGCGCTGCCCTCCCCCGCCCTCGGCGCCGACGCCGGGACCGCCGCCAACGCGCTCGACGGGACGGCCGGCACGGTGGCGGCCGTCTGGCGCGAGCTGCTCGGCGTACCGGTCACCACTCCCGACAGTGATTTCCTGACCCTCGGCGGGGATTCCCTGCTCGCCGTCCGCTGCGCCACCCGGCTGGCCGCCGCGACCGGGCGCCCGGTCCGGCCGGGCGACCTGTTCGCGCACCCGACCGTCGCCGCGTTGGCGGCCCACCTCGACGAGCTGGCCGCCGACGTGTCGCCGAACGGGCTCACCGTCACACCGACACCGGCCGGCCCGGCAGCGCCCGACTCGGCACCGCTGTCGGCGGCGCAGACCCGGCTGTGGTTTTTGCACCGGCTCGACCCGGCGGACACCTCGTACCTGCTGGCCGTCGCCGTACGGTTCGGCGCGCCGCTGGATCCCGACCGGCTGGTCCGGGCGCTGCGACGGGTGGTCGACCGGCATCCGGCCCTGCGCACGGTGTTCCCCTCCGGACCGGACGGACCGGTGCAACGCGTCCGCCCGACCGCCGGACCGCCGCCGATCGTCGCGCCGCCCGAACCGGGCACGCCCCTCGACGAGCGGCTCGCCCGGCTCACCGTCGAGGCCACCCGGGCCCCGATGGACCTGGCCACCGGACCGTTGCTCCGCGCCCACCTGGTGCTCGACGACGACGGGCGGGCGGTCGCGTTGCTGCTGGTCGTGCACCACATCATCTGCGACGACTGGTCGTTCGGGCTGATCGTGCGCGAGCTGGCCCGGGCGTACGACACCGAGGGAGACGCCCAGGCCGTGCCGGAGGCCCCCGTGGCCGGGCCGGCGGTGTTCGCCCTGGCCCAGCGGGACTGGCTTTCCGGGCCGGCGGGGCGGCGGGCGCTGGCCGACGTCCTCGACGAGCTGCACGGCGCACCCGACCTGCTCGACCTGCCAGCCGCTCCACCGGACCGGCTCGACCGAGCCGCGGCCACGACCGGACCGGACCTGCCGCCGACCGCCGGGCTGCCGAATCCGCCAGCCAGGTCCGCGCCAGCGGGGAGGTCCGCGCCGCCGTCGAGGATCACCGCGCGGTCCGGCGCCGCGCTGAAGGCCACTGTGGACACCGCCACCGTCGACGCCGTACGCGAGCTGGCCCGGACCGCGCGGGTCAGCCTGCACATGGTCGGGCTGGCCGCGTTCGCGGCCCTGCTCGGCGCGGCCACCGGCCGCGACGACCTGCTGATCGGCGTGGCCTTCGCCGGCCGGACCAGCGTCGCCGCCGAAGAGAGCGTCGGCTGTCACGTCAACACCGTGCCGCTGCGGCTGCGCCCGGCACCCGGGCGGCGTTTCGCCGACCTGCTCGACGAGGCCCGCCGGGTCACCCTGTTCGCCGCCGCCCACCAGGACGTCCCCTTCGACCTGCTGGTGGAACGGCTACGGCCCAGCCGCCGGCCGCACCGCACCCCGTTGGTGCAGGTCGCCTTCGGCGTGCAGAACGCCCCACCGGCCCGGCACCGCGGCGTGGCCGGCATCGAGTTCACCGGCGTGGAGCTGACCCCGGACACCGCCCGACTCGACCTGACCCTCTGGCTCGACGAGCGGCGGGACGGGCTGGAGGCGCTGTGGACGTACCGCACCGACCTGTTCGACCACGACGGGGTGGTCGCGTGGCACCGCCGGTTCACGGCGCTGCTGCGCACCGCCGCCGCCGACCCCCGGCGCAGTCTGGCCGACTGCGTCGACACCCTGGGAGCGAGAGATGACTGAGCAGACCCGGGTCGCGCGGAGCATTCCCCGTCGCGGCCGTGAACGGAACCTGGTGGACGTACGCCCCGACTGGCCCGGCGGTCCGCTGCCGGCGCTGGTCCGGGCCAACGTGCCCGACGTGGATCTGGCCGGCTGGCTGGCCGGGCACCGCGACGAGGTCGACGAGTTGGCCCGGCGGCACGGGGCCGTGCTGTTCCGGGGATTCGCGGTGGCCGGCGCCGACGACTTCCGCGTCGTGATGGCCGCCCTCTCCGACGAGGTGCTCTCCTACGGCGAGCGCTCCTCACCGCGCAGCCAGGTCACCGAGGGGGTGTACACCTCCACCGAGCACCCCGCGGACCAGCCGATCGTGCTGCACAACGAGCAGTCGTACACGGTGAACTGGCCCCTGCGGATCGTGTTCCACTGCGAGGTGGCGCCGGCCGCCGGCGGGCGCACCCCGCTCGCGGACAGCCGCCGGGTGCTCGCCCGGCTCCGCCCGGAGACCGTCGCCGGCTTCGAGCGGCGCGGGGTGCTCTACCGGCGCAACTACCTGCCCGGCATCAGCCTGACCTGGCAGACCGCGTTTCAGACCGAGCGGCGCGCGGACGTCGAGGCGTACTGCGCCCGCGCGCTGGTCGACGTCGAGTGGATCGGTGACCGGCAGCTGCGGACCCGGCAGGTTCGCCCGGCGGTACGCCGTCACCCGGTCACCGGGGAGCCCACCTGGTTCAACCACGCGCTGTTCTTCCACGTCACCTCCCTGCCCGACGACGTCAGCGCCGGCCTGCGGGCCGCCGTCGACGAGGAGGACCTGCCCTACCAGACCGCGTACGGCGACGGCACGCCCATCGACGACGAGGTGCTGGCCGAGCTGCGGGCCGCGTACGCCGCCGAGACCCGGTCCTTCGACTGGCAGCGCGGCGATGTGCTGCTGGTGGAGAACATGCTCGCCGCGCACGCCCGGGAGCCGTTCACACCGCCCCGGCGGATCCTCACCGCGATGTCCGACCCGGTCGCCGCTCCCGAGCTGACCGGGGCGGCCGGTTCCGGCTCGGCGCCGAACGGGGACCGGCCGTGAGCGGGCCGGCGCCGCGCCGACGCGGTACGGGCACGGTCAGCTCGCCGGTGTCCCGGCGGGTGCTCGTGGATGACGAGTTCGTGCTGCTCGTCGAGGCCGCCGTGCCCGATCTCGACCTGGCCGGTTGGCTCGCCGGCCGGCGCGAGGAGCTGCTGGCGGACCTGGACCGCTACGGGGCGGTGTACTTCCGCGGCTTCGAGGTACGCACCCCCGACGACTTCAGCCAGTCCGCCCGGACGGTCAGCCCGGACCTGCTCGGCTACCTGGAACGAGCCGCGCCCCGGCACGAGGTGGCCGACCGGGTGTTCACCTCCACCGAGTTCAACGCCGAGCAGTGGATCCCGCTGCACCACGAGATGTCCTACTCGCACAACTGGCCCAGCTACCTCTACTTCTGGTGCGCGCAGCCGGCCACCGGCAGCGGCGGGGCCACCCCGCTGGCCAGCGAGCGGGTCATCACCCCGCTCATCCCCGCCGACGTGCGGGAACGGTTCCTCCGCTCCGGCGTCTGCTACGTGCGCAACTACGGCCCGCACCTGGACCTGCCGTGGCAGGAGGCGTTCCAGACCACCGACCGGGCGGAGGTCGAGGCGTACTGCGCCGCGTCGGCGACCGAGTTCACCTGGCTGGGCTCCGACGGGCTGCGGACCCGGGCTCGGCGGCAGGCGGTCGCCACGCATCCGCGTACCGGTGAGACGGTGTGGTTCAACCACGCCCACCTGTTCCACGTGTCGAACATGCCGACCGAGGTGTCCGGCGCGCTGCTGCGCGAGTACGGCCCGGAGGGGCTGCCCCGCAACGCGTACTTCGGCGACGGTGAGCCGATCCCCGACGAGGTGGTCAGCGGGCTGCGCGCCCGGTATCGGGAACACGCGGTGTCGGTTTCCTGGCAGCGCGGCGACGTGCTGGTGGTGGACAACTTCCTGGCGACCCACGGTCGCGAACCCTTCAGCGGCGACCGGCAGATCCTGGTCGCGATGTCCGACCTCTACGTCAACCGGAGCGTCCTGTGAACGGCTACCGCCTGTCCCCCGTCCAGCGGCTCGCCTGGTCCGGCAAGCAGGATCTGATCCGGGCGCGGGTGCGGCTCGACCGTCCGCTGGACCGGGCGCGGTTGCAGGCCGCCCTGGACACGGTGGTGGCCCGGCACGAGGCGCTGCGGCTGACCCTGGTGCACCACCCCGGTCTGCGGGTGCCCATGCAGGATGTCGACGACAGTCGCGCCGTCACCCTCGGCGCGCAGGGTGAGGTGTCGGTAACCCTCACCGACGACGTTCTGGAGCTGACCGCCACACCGCTGATCGCCGACCCGGCCAGCCTGCGCCTGGTCCTCGCCGACCTTGCCCGGGCGTACGCCGGCGAGGCGCTGCCGGAGGATCCGGAGGCGCTGCAGTTCCTCGACGTCGCCGAGTGGCAGGTCGAGGAGCGCGAGCAGGCCCCCGCCGCCGCACCGGCCGCGTCGGCCGCACGGCTGGTCACCCCGCACGGCGACGACCCGACCGCCGTGGTGTCCGCGACGGTCTCCGCCGCCGAGCTGACCGACGTGGCCCGGGCCGCCGACGTCGAGCCGGGCACGGTGCTGCTGGCCGCGTGGGCGCTCGCGGTGTCCCGCCGGGCCGAGGCGCCGGAGGACGCCGACGAGGTGGATCTGGTGCTGGGCCGGTGGAACGACGGCCGCCACGCCGCCGGCACGGCCGAGGTGGTGGGCCCGCTGGGCGGCTACGGTCCGCTGCGGTTGGCCCTGCCGCTGCCCACCGCACCCGCCGAACTGCTGGCCCTCGTGCGCGCCGCCGAGACCGCCGCCGACGACACGTTCCACCTGGTCGACCCGGTCGACGAGCACTCCGGGGCGGTCGCCGGCTTCGCGGCGCCGCCCGTCGCCGACCCGGCCGCGGTGGCCGCACTCGGTGGCGTCGCCGTCGAGGTCACCGTCCCTCCGGCGGCCGTCGGCCCGCAGGTGACCGCGTCGACCGACGGCGAGCGGATCACCCTGCACGTGGTCGGCGGCCAGTGGCTGCTCGACGCCCTGCTGGCGGTCCTGCGGACCCTGCCCGCCGCGCTCACCACCGGCGTCGCGCCGGCTGTGCTCGGTGACGCCGAGGCCCGCTGGCTGGCCGACGCGGCCGGAACGCCGTCGCAGGCGTCGGCGCGTACCCTCGTGGACCTGCTCGACGCGGGCCTCGCCGGCATGGACCAGCAGGCCGCGGCGGTCGTCGCCGCGGACGGCGTGTACACGGCCGGTGAGCTGCGGGAGCGGGCCGCGCGGGTGGCCGGGGCACTGGCCGCGCGCGGCCTCGCCGGCGCCCCGGTCGGGGTGCTGGCCGCCCGGTCCCGGGACACCGTCGTGGCGTTCCTCGGCGTGCTGCGCGCCGGGGCGGTCTACGTTCCACTGGACCCGGACGCGCCGCTCCAGCGGCTCCTCGCCCAGGCTGACGTGGTCGGCGCGCAGGACGTCGTGGGCGATGGCACCGCGGCGACCGTCACGGTCGACGACCTCGTCGCGGCCGGCGACCGCCCGCCCGCCACCGTGCCCGCCCCGGCCGACCCGGCGTACGTCATCTTCACCTCCGGCTCGACCGGCACCCCCCGCGCGGTGCAGGTGTCGCACGGTGCCGCCGCGCACCTGGCCGACGCCCTGGAACACGCCGTGTACGCGGACAGCCGCCCCGGCCTGCGGGTGGCGGTGAACGCCCCGCTCACCTTCGACGCCTCGGTGAAGCAGCTCGTGCAGCTCGGCCACGGCCGCAGCCTCTACCTGGTGCCGGAACAGGCCCGCCGGGACGGGGCGGCGCTGGCCGCGACGCTGGCCGACCACGACGTCGACGTGCTCGACCTGACCCCCTCCCAGCTGCGCATCCTGCTCGCCGGGGCGGGCGACACCCGGCTGCCCGGCCTGCTGCTGCTCGGCGGGGAGGCGCTCGCACCCGACCTGTGGGAGGCCCTCGCCGCGCTGCCCGACGTCCGGGCGGTCAACCTGTACGGGCCGACGGAGTGCACGGTGGACACCAGCGCCGCGCAGGTGCGTACCGGGGACGGCCCGACCATCGGCCGGCCATTGCCCGGCGTCGCGGTCTGGGTGCTCGACGAGCAGTCGCGGCCGGTGCCTCCCGGCGTGGCCGGAGAGCTGTGCGTCAGCGGTGCGCAGCTCGCCGACGGGTACCGGGGCGATCCGGAGGCCACCGCGCGGCGGTTCGTGTCGGTGCCGCTGCCGTCCGGCCGCACCGAGCGGGTGTACCGCACCGGCGACCGGGTCCGCTTCGACGCCGAGCGGCGGCTGCGGTACCTGGGCCGGCTCGACGACCAGGTGAAGATCCACGGATTCCGGGTGGAACCCGGTGAGGTCGCGGCCGTCCTGCGCGGGCACCCGGAGGTGGCCGACGCCGCGGTGGTGGCCCGCGACGACGACGGGCACGGCGACCGGCTCGTCGCCTATGTCCGGCCGGGTGACCGGCCGGCCGCCGTCGACGTCGACCGGATCGCGGGGGTCAACCCACACGAAACCCGCTACCTGTACGACGAGATCTTCGTCCAGCAGGTCTACCTGCGCGACGGCATCGTGCTGCGGCCCGGGGCCACCGTGCTCGACGTGGGCGCGAACATCGGCATGTTCTCGCTGTTCGTGCACACCGTCTGCCCGGACGCCACGATCCACGCGTTCGAGCCGGTGCCCTCGGTGGCCGAGGTGCTGCGCCGCAACGTCGCCGAGTTCGGCGTACCGGCCACCGTGCACGCCGTCGGGCTGTCCCGCACGTCCGGCGAGGTGTCCTTCACCTACTACCCGGGCTACTCGATGATGTCCGGCCACGCCGCGTACGCCGACCCCGACGCCGAGGTCGCGGTGATCAAACGGTTCCTCGCCAACGAGCGTGACGCCGGTGCCCAGACCCGCGACGTGCTGCTCGGCCGGGTCGACGAACTGCTCGCGGAACGCTTCGCCGGCCGGGACCTCAGCGTGCCGGTGCGACCGCTGTCGGCCGTCCTCGACGAGTTGGCCCCGGAGCGGATCGACCTGCTGAAAATCGACGTGCAGCGCGCCGAGGCCGACGTGCTCGCCGGGCTGGAGGATCGGCACTGGCCGCTGATCGCGCAGGTCGCCATGGAGGTGCACGACGCAACCGGCACCGACACCGAGGGCCGGCTGGCCGAGCTGGTCGCCGGCTTCGAGGCGCGCGGCTTCGAGGTGGTGACCCGGCAGGACGACCTGCTCGCCGGCACCGACCGGCACACCCTGCACGCCGTGCGGCCCGAGTACGCCGCCGATCCGCGCCCGGCCGTGGTCGTCCCGACCGGCACCACGGCGGGACCTCTCGACGAGCGGCTCACCGGCTGGTTGGCCGACCGGCTCCCGGCCCACCTGGTGCCGGCCGCGGTGGTGCTCCTCGACGAGCTGCCGCTGACCCGCAACGGCAAACTCGACCGGGCGGCGTTGCCCGCGCCCCGCCTCGACCGGCCCCGGGACGGCACCGCCGTGGCACCCGCAGACCGGGCCGAGGAGATCCTGGTCGAGGCGTGGCGTGAGGTCCTCGGGGTGGCGACCGTCGGCGTGACGGACACCTTCTTCGCGCTCGGCGGCGACTCCATCCGCAGCATCCAGATGCAGGTCGCGGCGAACAGGCGGGGACTGTCGTTCCGGCTCAGCGACATCTTCACGTACCAGACGATCCGCGAGCTGGTGACCCACGGCGAGATCACCCTCACCGGTACGGACACCGGCCCGGCCGTCGCCGCGGCGGAGCCGGCCGGACGCTTCGACCTGGTCGCCGACGCCGACCGGGACCGGCTGCCCGCCGGGCTCGCCGACGCGTACCCGATGACGACCCTGCAGCAGGGCATGGTCTACCACTGTGAGCTGACCGGCGACCCGGCCATGTATCACAACGTGACCGCGCACCGGATCGCCGCGCCGCTGGACGCGCCCGCGCTGCGGCGCGCGCTGGCCGGTCTGGTGGCCACCCACCCAGTGCTCCGGACCGGGTTCGCGCTGGGCGCGTACTCCGAGCCGCTACAGCTCGTGCACGCCGACGTGCCGGTCGACGTGCCGGTGACGGATCTGACCGGTGTCGACCCGCGGACCCGCCGGGCACGGATCGACGACCTCGTCGCGGCGGAACGGGTCCGGCCCTTCGACGTGACCCGTCCGCCGCTGCTGCGGCTGCACGCCGTGCGGGAGGACGCCGACACGTTCACCCTGATCATCGCCGAGTTCCACGCGATCCTCGATGGCTGGAGTCTGCACCTGTTCCGTACCGACCTGCTCGCCGCGTACGACCGGGAGCGCGCCGGCACGGCCCATCCGGCCCACCCCGGCCTGCCGTTCCGGGAATACGTGGCCGCCGAGCGACGCGCCCGAGCCGATGAGGCAAGCCGCCGGTTCTGGCTGGAGGGCCCCGGCGCGGTGCCGCCGCTGCTGCTCGGTGGGGCGGCCCCGCGCACCACCACCACCCAGCAGGTGCCGCTGAGAGCGGGCACCACCGACCGGGTCACCGAGGTGGCCCGGGCCGCCGGCGTGCCGGTCAAGTCCTGGCTGCTCGCCGTCCACCTGCGCACGCTCGGCGAACTCGCCGGCCGCGACGACGTGGTCAGCGGGCTGGTGGTCGGCGGCCGACCGGAGGGCGAAGGCAGCGACGCCACCCTCGGGCTGTTCCTCAACACCCTGCCGGTCGGCGTGCGGCTGGGCACCCGCTCGCTGGCCGAGCTGGCGGCCGAGGTGTGGCGGGTCGAACGAGACATGATGGGGCACCACCGATTCCCGCTCGCCGAGATCGTCCGAGCCGGCGGGGCCGGGCCAGGGTTCGACCACTTCTTCAACTGGACCCACTTCCCGAACGGACCCGCCGGCGGCGAGACCCGCATCGTGGACAGTCGCGGCGTCACCGTGGACGTGGCGTTCAGCCTCGCCGTCGACGCCGAACTGGACCCGGACACTGGCCGCCTGGCCCTCACCGTCCAGTACGACCACCGCACCATCGGCGGGGACCGGGTGGACGCCCTCGCCGACGGCTTCCGCCGGTTGCTGGCGGCCGACCCGGACGCGCCGCTGCCCGCCCAGGCGGCCGGCGGCGACGCGCGGGCGCGGTGGGCGGCCCAGGTGGCGGCGGCCTGGCAGGAGGTCCTCGGCGTCGCGCCCGGTCACCCGGCGACCGGGTGGTCGGCTGCCGGTGGGGACTCGCTGCGTGCCCTACGACTGGTCACCATGCTGCGCCAGCGCCACGGCAGCGACCTCACGCTGCCCGAGTTCGTGACATTGGACAGCTACGGCAAACTGGTGGACCGGGTGGCCCGTTCGTGACCGGCTTCGGCACGGTCGCCGTGCACGGCGACGACGGACTGATCCCCGGTGGAGCCGTGGCGCCGCCGATCGCGCAGAGCGTGACCTTCAGCGCCGAGTCCGACGAGCAGTTCACCGCGATCGCCACCGAGACGCGGGGCAGTGCCTTCTACACGCGCTACGGCAACCCGAACCACGCCCAGGTGGCCGCCGTCGTCGCCGAGCTGGAAGGCGCGCAGACGGGTCTGGTCACCGCGTCCGGGATGGGCGCGATCAGCACCCTCGCGCTGGCCCTGCTCTCCGCCGGCGACCACGTGGTGGTGCAGCGCAGCACGTACGGCGGGACCACCTCGCTCGCCACCGGACTGCTGCCCCGGTTCGGGGTGTCGTACACCCAGGTCGACCAGACCGACACCGCGGCGTTCGAACGGGCGATGCGACCGCGGACCCGCCTCGTCCTGCTGGAGACGCCGAGCAATCCGCTGCTGGAGCTGACCGACCTGACGGCCGTGGCGGAGCTGGCCCACGCGGCCGACGCGCTGGTGGTGGTCGACAACACCTTCGCCACGCCGATCAACCAGCGTCCGATGGCCCTCGGCGCGGACCTGGTCTGGCACAGCGGCACCAAGTTCCTCGGCGGCCACTCCGACGTGTCGGCCGGGGTGATCGTCGGCTCCGCCGAGCTGGTCGAGCGGGTGTGGCAGACGGCCATCGTCACCGGCAGCACCCTCGGACCGGTGGACGCGTGGCTGCTGCTGCGCGGCATCCGTACGCTGCCGCTGCGGGTGCAGCGGCACAACGACAACGCGCTGGCCCTGGCCCGCGCCCTGGAAGACCATCCGGCGGTGGCCCGGGTCCGTTACCCGGGGCTGCCGTCGCACCCGCAGCACGCGCTGGCGGGTCGGCAGATGACCGGCTTCGGCGGGGTGCTCAGCATCGACCTGAGGGCGGGCCGGGCCGGTGCCGCCGCGCTGCTGGCCGGGTTGCGGTTGGCCAAGCGGGCGGCCAGCCTGGGCAGCGTCAGCACGCTGGTGGTGCATCCCCGGTCGATGTGGGCCGGCATCGTGGACGCCGAGCAGTTGGCCGCGGCCGGCATCGGCGACGGGCTGGTCCGGGTGTCCACCGGCATCGAGGACACCGCCGATCTGGTGGACGACTTCCTCGCGGCGGCGGACAGGGCGACCGGCGACTGATCCCCTGGGTCGCTCGACGAGACACCAGCGCGGCGGTGCTGTTCGTGCGGCACCCGAGCGTCCGGCGCCTCGCGTGGGCCGCGCACCGGCACGGTGTGTTGCGCGAACTACGCCGCAGGCCGTGACCCCCGTCAGTTCCCCAGGGCGATCTTGATGGCTTCGGCGGCAACCGCGACCCCGATGGCATTCGCCGTGTCGAGCGCCCACCTTCCGGCGGCTCTGAGACTCTTCAGTGCCCCGACGCCGTCGTCGCTCCGGGCAGCGAGTTCAGCCTGTCCGATGTCGGCCACCGCCCGGTCGTCCTCCGGCGTCGTCGCTCGTTCGCGCAGGGCGACACGCAGCCGCGAGAGCTCCTCCGCGAGGGTCGGCAGATCGATCCCGTTTCCCAGCTGATTCCACAGCTGCACGAAGGAGACGTCGTGCACGTGAGCATTCGGCCCGACCGCGCCGGCCTGACCTTGGACGTCGTATCGATCACCCATGATGACCTCTACTCCTCGCTCCCGAGTGAGTGCACCGTATCGACCTCGGCCACCGAGGTCGATGAGGAATTGCGTGTAGCGATCGGCGCTGGAACCGTCCGACAGTTCAAGGAAGTCCTCCTCGTAGATCTCCAGCTCGGTGGAGACCAGGCTGATCAGACCCGCCGTCCCCAACTCGGGCCGCATCACCCTGGGCAGATACTCGGCGGGCACCTTCGCCACCGTCGCGGGGCCCGGCTCAACCACCACGCGAATCAGTGGGACGTTCGTGCCTCGGACTTCGCCGAGAAGGCGGTCTTCACGCCGATCCGCCGTCGCGCCGGTGAACGCCACAGCCAGGCTCACCTCGCTGAGAGCGCTGTATCCGATCGGGTGTTCGTCAATCTCGGCGAGCAACGCCTGGGACGAGAGGACCGTGTAGCGCCTCTCGCGCTCGATGAACTCCCGCACGGCGTCACCCACTCCCGCCGCCAGCACCGAGGACCCGAGCAGGAGGCAGGTCCGTGGACTCAGTGGGCTCTGGTAGCGAGGAGTCGGCTCCCCGGTGTAGGCGCGAAGCATCGCCAGTGCCTGCCGGTGCTCACGCACATTCCGTGGGAACGAACGGAACGAGAATCGACACTGCAGCAGAGTTGGCGGAAGAATTGTTCGCGGGAGGGTGTCCTCCACGAACACCAGGAGGGGCTTTCTGCTCCTCAGCCCGAGACCAATCTCGTACATGATGTGCGGTGAGGTGCCGGATTCGCGCTCGGTCAGGACGACGACCATCGCATCGCAGTGACTGAGATGACGCTCGAGTTTCGCGGAGTTCACGTGTGTCGACGGAGGGTCGAGGCTGGCAATCAGACCCTCGGCCTCCATGAGGCGAGCGAAATAGTCATTGATCATCGCGTCTCGAGGTCGATAGCTGTGTGCGAAGTAGACCAGGCTGCTCAACTCGCCGCCTCCTCATCGACCCAGACGTCGACCAGGCGATTATCGCAGGCATCGACAAGGTCCGTGTCGCTGCTCTCCTCCCGGAAGACCCGGCCGCCGGCGCCGGACGCCGCGCCGGGGTGCCGACGTCGCCACACCGAGCGATCACTCCGGTTCGGGTACCACCGCCGGCTCGACGGGCTCTAGCATCGCTGCCATGGCGACGCGGCTTGTGCAGATCAACATGAAGGCTCGGGACGACTCCGCGCTGGGCGGCTTCTGGGCGCAGGCGCTGGGCTGGGAGGTCTCCAGTGAGGGGCCCGGCGTGACGAACCTCGAACCCGAGGGCTTCGTCTACCCCGACCCCGTCGCTGTCTGTATCGACCTCGTCGTCTCCCCGGAACCCAAGACGGTGAAGAACCGCGTGCACATCGACCTCGCCACCACCTCGACGGCCCATCAGGCGGAGGTCGTCGCGCGCCTGAGGGATCTCGGCGCGACACCCGCCGACATCGGCCAGGGCGACGTCCCGTGGACGGTCCTGGCCGACCCGGAGGGCAACGAGTTCTGCGTGCTGGAGCCCCGGCCGATCTACCAGGACACCGGCCCGATCGCCGCCGTGGTGGCCGACTGCGCGGATCCGCGCGCCATGGCCCGCTTCTGGGGCGAGGCCACCGACTGGACCGTGCACGAGGTGACCGACCACCGCGCGGTGCTGCGCTCGGCCAAGGGCGTCGGCCCCTATCTGGAGTTCATCCGCACACCCGACGTGAAGACCGTGTGGAACCGCGTCCACCTCGACGTCCGCCCGTACCCGGATGACGACCTGGAGGCCGAGGCGGCGAGACTGCGGGCTCTCGGCGCCACCTCCGTCGACCTGGACCGGAGCGTCGGGTGGAAGGTCCTGGCGGACCCGGAAGGCAACGAGTTCTGCCTGCTCACCCCCGCCTGACAGGGCCGCGACCCGTGCTCGCCGGGACCGCGCTACCGCCGCCGAGGTGGGCGGGCACGCCGGGCTTGAGGAGTCCACCCCGCCGTACTGGCCCAGTTCGACGACGACTGGGGCGCGGGCGACCAGATCCGGGCCGTCCTGGCCCCGTTCCGGACACGATCCTGACCGGCGGCCCGACGGCTGATCACGGACGCGCGCGGGTGTCGCTGCGGTCGGGGCCGGCGACCGGAGCAGGGGCTGGACGCTCGGCTACGGTGACCATGAATGGGGGTGGACCATGGCGCCGGAGGTGTCACCGCGACGGGCCTGGGCCGTACTCGTCGTGCTCTCCCTGGCCGCGTTCGCGTTCATCACGACCGAGCTGCTGCCCGTCGGCCTGCTGACCCACATCGCACCCGATCTCGACCGGTCGCGCTCGCGGGTGGGAATGCTGGTCAGCGGGTACGCGGTCGTGGTCGTGGTGGCGTCCGTGCCACTGGCCCGGCTGACCCAGCGGATCCCCCGGCGTCACCTTCTCGGCGGCACGATGATCCTGTTCGCCGCCGCGAACGCCGCCGCCGCGCTCGCATCGACGTACGCCGTGCTGGCCGGCGCCCGTCTCCTGACCGCACTCGCCCAGGCGCTGTTCTGGTCCATCGCCACGGCGACCGTGACCGGGCCCTTCCCGATCGCGGTACGCGGCCGGGTCGTGGCGCTGTTCGCGACCGGGGCGACGCTCGCCCCGGTGCTCGGCGTACCCCTCGGCGCCTGGCTCGGGCAGCACGCCGGTTGGCGTACGGCGTTCGCGGTGCTGGCCGGGGTCGGTCTGGCGATCGCCGCCGCGGTGCTGATCCTCCTCCCCTCCTATCCCCCGGCGACCGGCGGTGCCGCCCGGGGCACCGCACCGGACGGGCGGCGCTTCACCGTGCTGCTGATCGCCACGGCCCTGGGCATCGGCGGCTTCATGACCCTGCAGACCTACATCACACCGTTCCTGCTCGACGTCAGCGGCTTCGCCGACGCGGCCCTGGCACCGCTGCTGTTCGCCGCCGGCACCGCCGGCGTCGTCGGCACCCTGGCCGCGGCCCGGACCCTGGACACCCGGCCGATCGCCTCTCTGCTGACGCCGCTGAGCATCGGCGCGGCCTCGCTGATCGGCATGTACGCGCTGGGCGCGCTCCGGCCCGGCGCGGTCGCGTTTCTCGCCGGGATCGGCCTCGCCTACGCGGCGTTCGGCTCCGCCGTGCAGAGCCGGATGCTGCAACTGGCTCCCGGCAGCACCGACATCGCCTCGGCCGGCGTCAGCACCGCCTTCAACGCGGGCATTGCCGGTGGTTCGCTGTTCGGCGGCGCCCTCCTGTCCATCTCGGGGGCACGCCCGCTGGCACTCGTCGGTGGATCGCTGACGCTGGTCGCCCTCACGCTGCTCGCCGTGGACGCGCGGCGGCGTCACGCCGCCACGCCAGCGCCGGCCGCCGCTGGGCGGGAAACCGCGGTGCGGGCCTCGCCGCTACCGCGTTGACCGCGGGGCGTCGCCGTCAGCGGCCATCCACGGGCTGCTCCTTCGTCAGGTGGAGCAGCCATCCCTCGCCGGTGCGGATGAGCGCGTATCGCCGGCGGCCGGTGCGGCCGTGCAACGTGAACAGCATCCGGCGGTCGGTGCGGTCGTGCTCCTCCCAGGTGCCGATGTCGGCGATCGACTTGTCGGCGTCCTCGTAGGTGAGGACGAAGGCAGGTGCCACTCCCCCATTGTCGGCGCCCGCCGCTGCGCCCGTCCCGAATGTGGCTGTTCCACGACGGCGAGGATCGCCCCGCCGACGGCGTCCTGTCGGCGATGCCCGGGCTGACCCCGTTCAGTGGCCGTATGCCGTCCAGTCCTCGACCGGAGTGAGCGGAACCGGCACGGGCCGCTGCACCACCGTCGTCAGCTCGATCCGCCGACCCTCGTCCGCCGACCGCAGCAGGGTCGTCATCGTTTCAAGGACGTGCAGGGCCACGTCACCGCCAGCGCGCGGCGGACGCTGACCGTCGGCGCTGACCAGGTCGATCAGACCCAGACCTCGGGAACCCTCGGCGTAACCGGCCCGCGGTTCGAGAACGCGCCACTGGGTGCCGCCGAGCGCGAAGAGGCGGACCTCACCGTCGAAGGTGTTCGGATCGGGTACGGCGAGCGTGCCGGCCTCCCCATGGACCTCGATCGGCGCGGCAGTCGTCGCGACGCCGTCGAAGCTCGTCGTGATGGTGGACAGAGCACCGTTGGCGTGCTCCAGCACGCCGGTCACGTGGGTGTCCACCTCCACCGTGATCCGCTGGCCCATCCGAGGCCCCGAGCCGATGACGCGCTCGGCGCGCAGCCGGCTGGCGGTTCCGCTCACCGCACGGACCGGCCCGAGCAGGTGGATGAGCGCCGAGATGTAGTACGGCCCCATGTCCAGCAACGGGCCGCCGCCGGGCGCGTAGTAGAAGTCGGGATTGGGATGCCAGCGCTCGTGCCCAGGGGTGACCATGACGGCCGACGCGGACAACGGGCGTCCGATCAGCCCGCCGTCGATGGCCGCACGCGCCGTCTGCGTACCCGTGCCCAGGACGGTGTCCGGCGCGCACCCCACGCGGACGCCGGCCGTCTTGGCCCGATCGATGATCGAACGGCCGTCCGGGAACGTCACGGCGAGCGGCTTCTCGACGTACACGTTCTTGCCCGCGTCGATCGCGCCGAGCGAGATGTCGGCGTGCGCCGCGGGGATCGTGAGGTTGAGTACCGTCTGCACGTCGGGGCGGGCGAGCAGGGCCTCGACGCTCATCGCCTCGGCGCCGGGGATCGTGGCGGCGACCGCGGCCGACCGGGAGGCATCGAGGTCGGCCAGGGCGGCGATCGACACCGCGGGGTGGTTCGCGAGTGTGTCCAGGTACGCGCGGGAGATGACCCCGAGACCTACGATGCCGACGCGGTGCGGGTCGCCCACCTCATCCCCCTCTCGATGACGGTACGGACGCTCGCGTGCTCCAGCACGTCAAGGCTGTGTCCCGGGGTCGTCACGACGATGCGCCCGGCACCCCACAGTCGGGTCCAGATCGCCGGCGAGGTGACCGGCCGGTGCCATGGCTGCCACGCCCTGCTCGGGTGGGTGGTGACCGCGAGGATGTCGATCAGGTCGTCGTGCAACACCCAGTACTGCTCGGTGACCAGGTCGAAGTCCTCGATGCCCGCGGTGATCGGATGCTCTCGGCCGAGGTCGGTGATGCGCACCGTGTGCGGCAGAAAGTTGTCCTCCGCGCCACCGTGACGCTCGCACGGCTCTTTACCCGGATGGGTCGCGAACTGGCCGCCCACCAGGTGCAAGTACTCCGATGACGCGCGGAACGAATCCACGATCCCGCCGTGCCAGCCGGTGAATCCCGTACCGGCGATGACCGCCGCGCTGAGGCCCGCCGCCTGCTCCGAGGTGATCTGCGACATCGTCACGCACTGCACGACGAGATCGGTGTCGGCCATCTCGGCGGCATCGGCGTAGATCTCCGTCGACTCCTCAACCCGTACGGCATAGCCGCTGCGTTCGAGGAAGGGGATGAACAGGTCCGTCGCCTTGACCGGCTGGTGCCCCTCCCACCCGCCCCGAACCACAAGTGCTCTGCGCTGCGCCATCCTCGCTCCCTCCACGGTCGGCCGGCACCGGGCTGGACGCTCCCGCCCCGGCGACGTGCCGCCGATGCCCGTGCCCGTCGCCTCGACACCGTACTCGTGGTTGCCGCCACCGCCGGCGTTCGTGGTCAGGCCAGCTGGTCACGCAGTGCGCGGATCGCGTAAAAGTTGCGGGACTTCACGGTCCCGGCCGGAACGTTGAGGATCTGCGCGGCTTCGGCGACCGTACGTTCCTGGTAGTACAGCTCGATCAGGACCGTGCGAAGGCGTTCCGGGAGAGCGGCGACGGCTGCCCGGATCTCGGTCCCGTCTATGAAGCTGTCGACCTCGGCGTCTTGGGCGGGAATGTGTGTCAACGCCTCCGCCGAGGTCAGCTCGGGACGTGAACGGGCCGCCCGCGCCTGGTCGATGAGGATGCGCCGGGCCACCGTGTAGAGCCAGCCGCGGCTCCATCGGCCGTCCACCCGGGAGTCCGGGTTCTTCCAGGCCCGCACCATCGTCTCCTGCACGACGTCCTCCGCCCAGTGGACGTCGCCACCGACCAGCCGCGACACGTAGGCCAGCAGCGCAGGACGTTGTACCTGCTGGAGATGCTCAAGGGCCTCCTCGGGCGTCATGCCTTCGGTGTCTCTTTCCGGGGCGACCTCATTCACCGCGTGTGCCCTGGTGCCCGCCCGTCCTTTGGCTTATCCGCACGCGGCTGGGGTACGACCGGTCCGGCGCGCCGAGCAACGCCGCCCTGCGATCGGAGTGCGGCCGCCGCACTGGAGCCTCGCGGAGCCGCGGGACGGGGGAAGACAACCGGGCTCGGGCCCAGACCCTCCACCTTGTCAAGACGTCTGCGGCCCTCGACCAGCTCGCCCATCACGTCCGCGAGACTGGGGTCTTTCAGCATCACCAGGGCAACGACCTGCTCGTACGCAGCCGTCAGTGACGCGGGGTCGAGACCGTCGATGTCCAGGCCCGGAGCATCGGTTGCAGGTTCCGCCGCGGGTCCGGGCGGTGCGGCCAGGGTGCGCTTCGCTCTTGCGCGAACCGCACTCCAGTCGACCGGCATGGAAAGATCGCTCTGCAGCGCGCGGAGAGCGTTGTCGAGGTGTTGTTCAGGGACGGTCATGGGCTAGCGGGTCTCCTCCGGGGATGACTACCGAGCATCCCCCTGCAAGCAACGACGCGCCGGATCATTCGGTTCACGACGCCCAGCCCGGTGCCTCAACCCGAACCGCAATTCGCGCGGGACTCCGTGTGAAGGAGCACCGATCGGCTTCGGGGCGCGGGCCAGGACCGTTGACACGACGGACGGAGGGCCGGAAGAGGCGGTTCAGAGAGTGTCAAGTGGAGCCCGCTTCAATGACCGCTGATGGGTGCGGCCCGCGACGGATGGGCGCGGTGGGCTAAGCGATGTGCGACTGGGGTCAGAGGTCGTGGTCTTCAGGAAAGGACGGCACATGCCTCCGATCGATGACACGGCCGGATCCAGCGAAACCAGTCTCGCTCTCCGTAAGGCAACCGATGACGGAGCGTACCTGTCCGAGCAGGGCGACGCCACCTCACCGCTGGATGGGATGGCGGCCCTTCGGCACCTGCAACTGGTGCACCGGCCGGTGTTGCTCGCCTATGCCATCCGGCTGGCAAACGGCGACCGGCACTGGGCCGAGGACATCGTGCAGGAAACCATGGTGCGTGCCTGGCAGCATCCCGATGCCCGCAACGAGGGCGGCCGCTGGAATCGAGCCTGGCTGTTCACGGTCGCACGGCGGATCGCCATCGACAACGTCCGCGCCGCGCAGGTGCGCCCGCTCGACTACACCGACGAGATAGGCGATGCCACCTCCGATGAAAGTGCCGAGGAGCGCTTCGCCCGCGACCTCGACTCGCAATACGTCCGACGGGCCGTGGCGTCGTTGCCGGAACGGCTTCGTACGACGCTGATTCAGTTGTATTTCCTGAACCACTCGATCGCCGAGGCGGCCGAGAACCTGGATATCCCACCCGGAACGGTGAAGTCGAGGTCGTTCCACGCGCTTCGTGCACTGCGCAAAGCACTGTCCGACCAGGGATTCAACGCCGGCTCCGAACCGGACGCATGACCGGGCCCTCGCCTGCGGGCCCTTATCCGAAAGGCAATGAGATGACCCGACCGGCCGCGGCGCAACGCCTGCTCTTCAGCCTCGCCGCGGCGGCGCTGGCCATACTCGGGCCCGGCATGACGCAAGCCGCGCAGGCCGACGCCGACTACGTGAAGTACTACGTGGTGACCTCGGCATACCAGGGTGCGCCGGAGAACCTCGGCGAGATCGCGGGACGGTTCCTGGGCAGCGACGCGCGATCCACGGAAATCTTCGACCTCAACGTCGGCCGCGTCCAGCCGGACGGCAACAAGCTGTCGGACCCGAACCGGCTGACGGCCGGTTGGCGACTGGTGATGCCGTGGGACGCCGTGGGGCAGGACATCCGGTACACGGGACCGGCCACTCAGGGCTCGGCCACGACGCCCGGCAAACCGCAGGGCGACGGCGCCGCAACGGGTCCCGGACAGATCCCCGACGGCGGCCTGCCCCCCGGCGGCGGGTCACCGCCGAGTGGCATGAACTGTGCCGGCGCCGCGTCGACGACCCGCCTGGACTGGGCCGCGCTGCGTCTGGCCGCGGACCAGGCCTGGCCGCAGAGCCGCGGCAAGGGTCAGGTCGTGGCCATCCTCGATTCGGGCGTCGACGGAAAGCTGCCGCAACTGGTCGGGCGGGTCAGTGCCGGCCACGACATGGCCGACGGCAAGAGCCGTGGTGACGTGGACTGCCTCGGCACCGGCTCGTCCATGGCCGGGTTGATCGTGGCGCAGAAGACACCGGGAAGCGAGCTGACCGGCATGGCGCCGGACGCGTCGGTGCTGCCGATCCGGGTCCGCTCGACGGCCGGAGGCGTGCTGCCGACGAACGTTCAGGCCCAGGCCGTGACGTACGCGGTCTCGGCTGGCGCCACCGTGATCGCACTGGGCCCCGCCATGGACGCCGGGGCACCGGAGGTCGCCACGGCCCTCAAGAACGCGGTGATGCAGAACGTCGTCGTCGTTGTCGGGGCCAAGACCGAGGCGGGCGTCGGTGAGCCGCCATCCGGCCCGGGAGTCCTGCGGGTCGCTGGCGTCAGCGCCGACATGCAGGCCGCGGACGCGTACCGCAAGGGCGGCATCGACATCGTGGCGCCCGGCGTGAACGTCACCAGCCTCGGAGTCACCGGTGCCGGCGGCACGGCGGGTACGGGAACGTACTACGCGGTCGCCTTCGCCGCCGGGGAGGCCGCCCTCGTACGCGCCGCGTACCCGGACCTCACGGCCTCCCAGGTGACGCACCGCGTCCAGGCGACGGCGGATCAGGTCGGCGAGGGCACCCGCCCCGACGGTTCGTTCGGCTGGGGAATGATCAACCCAGCGGCATCGGTGACCGAGGTGCTTGCCGAGGAGAACGACCCGGTAGCCACCGAGAGCGACAGCGCCGAGATGACGGCGCAAGAGACGCACGGATACTCCTTCTGGCTCGTCGTGGTCATCCTGATCACCCTCGGAGCCGCCGGCTATCTGGTCTGGCGGATGGTACGCCTGTGGCGTGGCCGGGCCGAGGACATGAGCGACGTGCAGCCCGCGGCCCCGGTTCAGTTCCCCTCGCCCGTGATGGCCGGCGGCCCGCAGCCGCACTGGAACGGACCGGTCGAGTCGGCCGACGCGACCCACTGGACGGACGACACCACCGCGACGCAGTCCGACGCGGACGACCGGGAGTGGTGAACGGTCGGCGGAACTCATTGAGGCGATCTCGACAAGGGGTGGGGCGGCCGGGATGACCGGCCGTCGGTCCAGATCGGATCGTGGTGGATACGGCCGTGGCAAGCATCGATAGACAGGCTCCTCGCGACAGGTCCCCGGTCTCGAGAGGGCACCAGGTGATCACCTGTGCTGTCTGACTGACCTGCCCAGAATTCGTGCAGCTCGTGGTGTGGCTGCTTGGCGACGGGCTTCGGACGGTGCCCATCCGATCGTTGAGCCGTTCCGAGTAAGGACGTCTCATGGGAGCCCGGCCAGAACGCGCCGGCTCGCAGTCCTGCCCGCTCACCCGTTCGCCGGTGGCCATCACCGCCGCCCAGACGGAGACGCCAGCCATCGACGCAGTATGCCGTACCCACAGGCGGGCCGGTCGGGTGGCGACGCGGGGGCTGGCGCGGGGGCTGGCGCGGCTCGCTCACCAGCCCGAGCGAATGACGCGCTGAACCAGGGCGAAGCTCCGGTGCGACAGCTTCACCTTTCAACGACACGCGAAACGGCGGTGGTGACCACCGTCACCACCGCCGCCATCGATCTCGAAACTCCCATTCACCGGCGTCAGTCCACTACGGCACCGCCGAACACATCCGCCGGCACCGGCATGACGCCCGCGACGCCGCACAAGCCGAGCACCCACACCGGTTCACGCGGCGCCCCCAACCACCGGAGTATCCGACCTGACCTATATCAACCAGCCCATCCAACAGACACAAACCGTCTCAGCTTGACGTGACAGCTACCGGACACGGGGCGTCGACTGCCCATTAGCACGTGCGGGGCTCGGGAGCGTGGACGGTTGTGGGGATGGGGAGCTGGGCAGCGAAGCACGGCCTAAGCCGCCGCCGGCTAGGGCAGGACTGCTCAAGCCAGCCCAGTCGCTGGATCGACCGTGCGCAGGACCCACCGCCATGCGCGCGCCCGGGTGGGGAGCGCCCTGGTAGGGAGCGCCCTGGTGGGGAGCGCCCTGGTGGGACAAGCCCTGAAGGGCCGCGAGTTGAGCGGTGAGGGTCGACATCTGAGACGTGAGTTCCTCAAAGGTCCTGGCCAGATTGGCGTTGACCTCAGCGGTCCCCGAAGGAACTTGTTGTCGAGGAGCCGCGGGATAGTGAGCAGCGTGATGGACTCGATCATATTGATACGCTGATGTGTCAGTGCCGGTAAGCCCGAGGCTTGATGTAGGCATAGCAATGGGCGAATGAAACTGCCCACGCTCGGCGGCCACACCAGAGCTGGCCGCGGAGCGTATGCGACCGTACATTTCGTTGGGATCTTGCATTCTGAGATGTGGCTCGACAAACAGGTTATCCCGGACAGATTTCGGCAACTGCCCCTGTTCGTACAGACTTTTCACGGTTGGGCAGTCACGCATCATTGCGTTTACGTAGCGCCAAATTTCCTGCTGCCGCCCCATGAGTCTCGCAGCCCCGACTCTGTCCCGAGCCTTACTCGCCGACCTCACCATTCCCGCCGGCCCTCTAAGCGTCCTGTATCCCATTCGTGCATAGCCGTAGCCTTTACGAATGAAGTTGCGCCCCGGCCGCTTGTCCGCCCGCCTTCGATCGAGGTTGATGTTCGCCTGACGAATCATCCTGTCCAACTCCAGGCGTGCACTTCTGCGAATTGGTTCACTCAGGTCTACGTTACTAACAATATCTCTTCTCACGACCGCGATAGCGTCGAGGGTGAGCTTTCGCTTCGAATATTCCTTTTTCGGACGCTGCTCGTATACCCTGTCCACCGTAACCTCCGGATGTGATTGCTTGATCTGCTAGAACAAGACGCTCGACTTATTCGTGGACAAGGCTCCAGCGCTGGTCGCGTTGACCAGGGATCTCGTCCCACTGCTCCAGCCAGTGGCCGTTCCAGGTGCCGTCATCGGCGGTGGGCGCCACGTCGGCGCCGAGGATCTCCAACAGTTTTCCGGTCGCCCGGTTACGGATGTGCAGGCGGCCACCGCCCGCGTTCTCGATCTTCCACTGCTGGAAATGATCCGTGGGGTTGAGCTTCACCTGCAGCACCTTCGCGCCGTTCCAGGTGCCACCCGGTTCGATACCCATTGCGAGGCCGCTGTACGTGTTGACCCACACGGCGTAGCCCTGCGAGGCCGTGAGCTTCCAGAACTGGTCCTTCTGGTGCTTGTTCACCCACAGCGTGACGTGCTCGCCGACCGTCTTGTTGGAGTCCGAGTACGGAATCTGCGCCACCGAGCCCGTCCAGTCGTTGATCAGCTGGTAGTTCAGGCCGACCTTGAATCCGCCAATGCTCGTCGGCGTGGTCGGCTGTTGAGCCGGAGTGGTCGGCTCCTGCGCCGGAGTGGTCGGCCCGCCGGGCGCGGGCGTCGTTCCGCCCGGCGTCGCAGGAACCGTCGCCCCGGTCGTCGGCTTTCCGCCGGAGGGGGTCGTGGGACCGCCCGGGGACGGGGACGGGGACGGCACGGCCCCCGCGGTGAGGCGCGGGTCCTTCTCGTACGCCGCGACGTATCGCATCGTGGCGTCCGAGAGCTGTGGGACATTGGCCTTCGGTGTGCCGTTGGCGGCCCGCACGGCGTCCTCACCCCACTGGAACGCGGCGAGCGCCATCCGGTACGGGTCGGCACCGCTCAGGCCACCGAGTTGCGAGACATAGTCGCACATCGCCATGCCAAGCGCGGGAATTGCCTCCTCCGCCTTCCACACCGAATCGGGCGACGACCCGTACTGCCGCCACAGGTCGGGCGTGAACTGCGCGATGCCCAGACCGCCGTCCGCCGAGCGCGCCTTCGGATCGAACTTCGACATCGCCATCAACTGCGCCGCGATACGCGGGGCGGTGACCAGCGGACAGATGCTGCCGGCCTTCCGAATCAGGTCGACGTACGTGTCCGGCACCCGGATCGCGCCGGGCTGCGGCCGCGACACCGCGCCGTTCGGCGACTCGACGCGGAACGGCGTCTGCTCGGCGTACCAGTTCGCGTACGCCTTGACACGCTTGACGTAGGACTTGGCGGAGGCGGGTACGCCCTTGCTCGCCACGACCGCGTCAATCCCGACCTTGTCGGCCGCCAGGGCCAGCGGCCACATGTCGCCGGTGAGACCGGCGAAGCGTACCTGGCCGACGAGGTCACAGGTCTTGTGGGCGAGGGCGTGGATGTTGTCCGCGCTGTCGCCCCGGTCCGCATTCTGGGCGGGACGCCAGCGGTTCCATTCGGCGGCGGTGAGCCCGGCGATGCCGTTGCTCTGATCGGAGGCGAACTTTGACGCCACCATGATCTGCGCCGACAGGCGTGCCGGGTTCAACGAGCGGCACGACAGCGCGGCAGCGACGATGGTTTCCGTCAGCGCGGCCGGCACGGCCTTGCCCACGAGCTTTTCCGCGTTGGCCGACGCGGTCAGGTCGCCCCCCAACGGCAACACGCCGGCGCCCAGGGTCACGAGGCTCAACCCGGCAATCACCACGCGGCGGCGGTCCTTCGCGGGCAGCCGCAGTCGGATCCATCGGGTCTTTTGGCTGCTGGACGAGGTCATCGACGCACCTTTACGGCCAAGTCAGGAAACAGAGTCGGACTTACAACGGCGAAATGGCCTCGCCGGTTCACGCGAGATGAGCCTCGTCAACCCTGCCGACAGTGCGGCGCCGAGCCGACCCCGAACACAGCGACAGTCGACCCGGACGCGTCATCGAGCGGTGTCGCCTGCCCAGGCGGCGGCTGCGCGGCGGGTGATGCCGTCCACCTCCTCCTTCGCGGCCTTCGAGATGACGGCCGAGTTCGGCTCCTTGTACCAGGGGCGTAGGCGGATCAGGGCGGGTCGGATTCCCGTGGCGAGCAGAATCGCTGTCCCCTTCGGCAGCGCCCTGATCTTGTCAGGTGGCAGGATCGGCTCCTGGCGGTACGAAACCGAGCGTGATCGTCCATCGCGGCTACTGGACCAGCTCGGCGTTTTCACATCCCGCTGTCCGACCAGGCGGGAAACCTTGTCGACGAAGTCGGCGTCGTCGAGACCGGCGCCGAGCAGCTTGATGGTGGCGGCGCTCCACAGGGCGTCCATGCCGGCATCGCCCCAGACCCGGGCACCCTGACGGTAGCTCTGCAGGAGCGTCACCACGTTGATGCCGCGCGAGCCGAGGTGGCTGTACAGGTCGGGCAGGTCACTGATCCGGCAGACGTTGGCCGCCTCGTCGAGCACCGCGGTCATCGGCGGGTCGAGACGGCCGCCCATGCGTTCGGCCGCCACCACGCCCGCCCGTAGCGTCATGTCGGCAAGGCCGGCGATCACCCCGGCCGCCGAACCGCCGCCGTCCTTGGACAGCAGGTACAGCGTGTCACGGCTGATGACGTGCTGGGACGGGATGAATTCCGGCAGGAGCGGGTCGGGGCTGACCCAGGCGACGATCTCCGGATCGAGCAGGCAGGCGGCGCACTGCCGGGCGGTCTCGTAGATGCCGTCGCGGGTCTCCACCGCGCCGCGTACGGTCCCCTGCAACTGCTCGGCCATGGGGGCCATTCCGACGTCGCGCAGGATGTCGATCGGTGTCCGGTCGGCCGGGTCGGCGAGCCAGGCCAGCAGGTCGGAAACCGACCGTCCTCCTCGGCACGCGGCCAGGAACAGTGCGGTGAGCGTGTTCTGTGCGGCCGAAATCCAGAAGTCCTTCTTCGCCGAGTCGTCGTTGACGGAGCTGACGAAATGCCCGGCAAGCCGGCGCGAGCCCTCGATGGTGTCGCAGCCGGCCAGCATGTCCCACCACATCTCGCGCGGAGAGTGCGCGATGCCCTGCGGGTCGAAGGTCCAGACACGGCCGACCTTGGCGCGTTCCTGCCGGGTTACGGTGAAGACGTCGGACTTGTTCGAGGTGAGCAGCACCGCTCCCCGCGCCCGGAGCAGCCGCGGGATGGCAATCCCGGTGGACTTGCCGGCACGGGGTGCCATCAGGTCGAGTTCGACGTCCTCGAAGGAGGACCGCAGCTCCGGCCCATCCGGGTCCAGGTCACCGAGGAGGTTGCCGATGTCGTCGGGTGCGAGCTCACGCACGCCCTTCAGCGACGGACGCAGGTCCCGGGCCCGCGCCGCGGCCTGCTCGGGCATCAGGCCGGCCATCTCCCGTCGGCCCGCCAGTCCGCTCGACTTCGCGGACACCCGACCGGCGACCTTGAGGACGATCAGAACGATCAGAGACACCGCAACGGCGAGCAGCAGGACGGCGGTGGTGTAGACAACGGACGGGGAGATGCCGGGCCAGACGGCCGCGACCTCGCCGGTCAACAGTCGCCGGTAGACGCCGCCGCTGAACGGCGGCGGATGCCAGCCGTTGCCGGTCACCGCGAATCCGAGCGTACCGCCCAGCCAGAGGACACCGAAGACGATGAAATTGAGCACGGCGACGCCGGGGATGAGCCAGGCCATGACCTCACTGCTCCCGACCCCGACCCCGCCTCGCGCGCTCACCAGGCATCCTCGGGAGTGAAGTCGGCTCGCTCCTGTTCGCGCGCGGCCCCTACCTCGTCCGCGTGGCCGTTGGCCACCCATCGGGTGTTCGTGTCGTGCAGACGCCGCTCGGTCTCGGTGATCGACATCCGGATCGGGATGCCCGGACGGCCACCGACCTTGACCAGGAAACGGCCGCGCCCGGGGGGTTCCTCGTTGTCGCCGTTCTGTGCCCAGCCGGGCGGCGACGACCAGGAGGAGACCAGATCGATCTCTCGACGCGACAGGCCGACCACCTTGCTCAGCTCCTCCATCTCGGCACGCGGCAGGCCGGCGCAGACCACCATGCCAGCTCGCTCGACGAAGCCGCGTGCCTTCGCCTTGTCGGACTCGCTGCCCAGCGCCTCCGCGTCCTTCAGAGTGTGGGTGATCTTCGAGTCGGCCAGGCCGAGCGACCGGTTGAGCCGAGTCAGCGCGTCGATGCGGTCGACGATGCCGGACGCGGCGCGCAACGGCCGCCACAGCTCATCGAGGACCGTGAAGAACCACCGTCTGGGCGCCAGCCCGGCGTCGGCGAGCGCATGCGACGCAGCGACCGTGCCGAGCCCGTCCGACCAGGCCGCGAGCATCGCAGCCGCGGTGAGCTGGCCGTCCGCCTCGCCAATGCGGGAGATGTCGATGCACACGGCGGTGGCATCGGGATCGATGTGGGTCGAGGTCGTGGACGAGAACGTGGTGCCGAGTGGACCATCGAGGATGCCCAGCAGCGATCGGTGCAAAGGGTCGACCGCGTCGCGGTACCGCGACTCCTCGCCACGGTCGAGGGTGAACTGGCGGACCTCGTCGGGGCCTTCCTGCAGTACCGCCAACAGGTCACCCAGGTGCACGGCGTGGCCTTCCGGCGTGCGGTCGCGAAGGTGACGCAGGCACGCCGAGAGCACGGACTGCTCGTGATCGGTGATCGCCTGACCACGAACGATGGTCAGCAGTGCGGCCACCATGTTGAGCACCCGGCCGTGGGTCTCGGCCAGCAGCGTTTCCCCGGCGCGGCCGCCGATCTTCGCCGCCGCGGCGCCCATCGCTCCGGGGTCCAGGACGTTGAGGCCACCGACGCCACGGCCGATGGAGATGACCTGACCCCCCAGTGCCCGTACGGTGTCGGCGTAGTCCGGCTTGAGGTCGCCCAGCACCAACGGGACCACCCCTTGCGCCGCCAGACCGATGAGCATGCGGTTGATCAGCGTGGATTTGCCCAGACCCGGCATCCCGAGCATGAACAGCGACGGGTTGGAGATGTAACGGGCGCGGGTGAACCAGTTCAACGGGTCACCGCAGACCGTCGCACCAGTCGAGAGGTGCTGGCCCAGCGGCACGCCGACCGACGGCGCACCCGACCCCGAGACGAACGGCCAGAGGCCACACGCCTGCACACTGGTGGCGCGCCACATGGCCGGCGGATCCATCGGAGCGACCCGGCCGCCGGCGAGCCCGTACGATCCGCGGTGCGGTATGAAGTCGTCCCGGTTGCGCTTCGCCGCGTACGCCCGCCTGCGCTGCTCGGCCTGATCCGCCTTGCGCTGCCGGATTGCCTCCTTGCGCCGCGCCCTCGGTGACTGATCGCCGATCTCGTCGGGCTCCAGCTCCTGCGCCGCGAAGGGCGGGACGATGAGCCGGTCCAGTGCCGACCCTGTGCTCACAATGCCTCCTGAAACTCGCGAGGGATCAGCGTCTGCTCCCAGGGCAGGATGCCCACCGGCAGCGCGCAGGTGAACGCGGCCGCCTGCATCCGGTCGGCGGCCCGCATCGACAGGCGGGAGGCTCCGAGCAGGTTCCGCATCGTCGCGTTGGCGTCGGCGATCTCCTCGGCGGACTCCACCGTCACCGTGACGACGATCGAGAACTCCACGAGCCCGGCACCGGCCGCCTCCTCGGCTGCGGTCTGCTCGGTCGCGGCGACCTCCGTCATTGACCGCGCCCGGATCGGTCCACGGGTGGAATTGGCCATGAACTGGGCCGCGCGCCGGTCCGACTCGACAATCTTCGCGGACGTCGCCGGATCGATCGGTCGGTACAGCAGAGCCACCCGCTTCCGCCGGATGCCGACTGCCGGGTCGAGTAGTGAACGCAACACGCTGGAACGCACCGTTCCGCGCGGCGCGAGCGTGAGAAGCCAGCTGCGCGAGACGCCCGAATCGTGGTGGTAGGCGTCGACCTTCTCCACGGCGGCGGCTGGTCCCGCGTCGTTCCACTCCAGGCCGGTACCGCCGTGTTGGGCTCGGATGTCGTTCACGTCGGCCGAAACCGCGGGGTCGTAGGCGACCCGGACGACTTCGGCGATCCGTTCGGCGGACAGCGGCGTGGCGGCGCCACCACCCGCGCTGATCAGGCCACTGATCAGGCCTTGGATGCGAAGTGCGAGCTCGGTGAGAATCTCGTCGGAACCGCGCCGGGTTCCGCTCCGCAGCCCGTACGTCAGGGTGACGTACGTGTTCATCTCCGACGACGCATCCGGATAGCGCTCGACGACCTCCTGCATCACCTGCTGGGCGACCGGCGGGGCGTCCGGCGAGATGCGGGTGAGAACTTCGCTGGCCAGCCGGGTGCCCGGGTCCGGCGCGGTCTCCACGACGACCGCGGCACCGCGCAGATCCGGCTCGTGCGACAGCCGGGCGAGCCAGTCACCCCACTGCGCCACCCAGATGTCACTCTGGTCGTCGTCGACGAGTGACCCGCCGTCGGGCTCGCAGCCCAGCACGATCGTGTAGAGGTTGCGGTAGCGGTGGTGCAGGACACCGAAGCGGCGCCCGTACGGGTCCAGGCCCTCCAGCATCGTGACCTTGCTCAACATGCCCGGTGGCCGGAAGCGACCGCCCGGACGGGCGGAGAGCGGACCGGAGACATAGGTGGTGCTTCCATTGGCCCGCCGGCGGGACCAGCCGATCCGCACCGACATCATGTTGTAGACGTTGCGGCCGTCCGGCGTACGGATGGCCAGCGGGCCCAGCGCCACCGCACCTATCACCGCCATGATCAGGGCTACACCGATGGAGATCATGGACGCGAGCAGGACCACCACCAGGCCGCCGAACAGGCCTACGGTGCCCACCAGCCCGAACGGCCCGAGCCCTGCCTTCCGCGGCTGGCGCCAGTTGCCGTACGTCCGCGTCTTGACTACTTCAGTACTCACTCTTTGCGCTCCTGTTGTCCGGCTCGCTAGCGGTCGCCACCGTCGATCGCGGTCGGCAAGGCGCCGTCGGCGATCCGCCCGGCGGTCTGGTGGGTGGTGGTCACGGCCCGTGCGGCCACCGCGGCGGTCGTCGCCGCAGCCTTCACCGCGCCGCTCGCGGCCATCCCGGCGGCACCGGCCACGCCGGCGCCAGCGGCTCCCCGGCCACCGGTGGCGCCGCCGGCTCCACTGGCTCCACGAGCACCACTGGCACCGCGGCTGGCCGCTTGTTGCCCGCGACTCGCCAGGCGCGCCGCGCCCGAGGCGACCGCGCCCGTCGCGGCGGCAGCGCCGCCGACCACAGCGCCGGACGAGTCCGAGGAGCCGAGGGCCGCCGCGGCGGGGACGATCAGCCGTAGCAACGCCGGCATCGCGACGGCGGACATCAGCAGAACTCCGCACCCGGCGATCCGTTGCTGTAGCCCTCCCTCGCTGCCTCCATAGGCGATCATCGTTGTGCCCGCGTAGAGGATCAGACCCACGGCCGGCTTGTAGACCAGCCAGGCCACCATCCACGCGATGTGCTTGCGCCACCACGACGAACCCCATTCGGTCATCGACGCCGCGGCGGCGAGTGGCAGGGTGCCCAGGAGCAGCACCATGATGCCGAGCCGCAGGTACAGCATGATGACGTGGATGACGCCGGCGATCAGCAGCAGCAGGCCGATAACGATCAGGAGGAAGGTGGAGATGTCCAGGCTGCCGCAGCCGTTGATGACCTTGAGCTGCTCCTTGACGCCTGCCTGGTACAGGTGGTTGGTGTACTGGTCCGACAGGATGGCCAGCTCACCGACGATGAAGGCGCCCGCGCCGGCTGTCAGCAGGACGCGGAGCATGCCCTTGAGTGCGGTCACACCGGCCTGTCCGCGACGTTCCATGGCCATCCGCGCTGCGGCGACCAGCAGTGAGGCCACCGCGATCGCGAGCACCAGCCAGTTGGTCTGCAGCCCGAGCTTGTGATTGAACTCGGGGTCCGCGGACAGGGTCGGAACGGTGTCCGCCACGCTGGCGAAGAGGTTGACGGCCGCTTCGATAATCGCCGAGGCGAGCCCTTTGAGGATGCCGTCGATCCCCTGGTCCGCGAGTTTCCACGCCCACCCGAACGGGCCGCCGTAGGAGGCGTCTCCGGAGCTGCAATCCGGCATGTCACACCTTCCACATGATAAAACCGCTGGAGGTCGACATGGGAATTATCGCCGTGTGGAGATCCCCGCTGGGCAGTGGCTTGATCTTCCAGTCTCCCCCGGACCAAGCGACGGTGTACTCCGTGACGGCCATCCCCTGCGTGAAGCTCATCAATATTCGGACCGTGGCGGCAGAATCCGAATAGGAGACCAGCGAAAACCCGGCCAGCGAGGCGACCGACTGCGTGCCTGCCGGCTCCACATAGGTGGCACGCATCGACACGAAGATCTCTCGGTCTTCGCCAGGAATGATCTGTCGCTCCGCGACTTGGGCCCAATCACGTCCGCTCAACTGCCGAGGAATGACGTTCGCCGCCAGCACCGCACCCATCGGGGTGTGCGCAAAGCACCACAGCAGCGGACCGCCCAGCACCCGTGGACCAGCCGACCGGGAGACCGGGATGCTACCGCCGTTCAACTCCCGCCACGTCACGTCGTTCGGAGCGCGCACCGGCGCCCCCTGCGCGGAGTCGTCGGTCTGGCAGCCGTCCGGCCGCTGCCCCGGTCCGGCGTCGATCCGCACCGACTGAGTGGAACTCGTCTCCTGCGCATCGTCCGGCTTGACCAGCAGGGCGAACAACCCGACGACCAGCACGACGGCGACGAACCCGGCCGAGAGCTGCCAGCTCCGTTGCGACCAGTAGGGCCGCTCCTCGTCGTCGCGAACCGGAGCGGACCCGAGCAGTCTCAGCACGTCGCACTCACCCGGCGTTGAAATCGAAGACGAACGAGACCAGCGGACCGGCCGAGGCGACCAGAATGCAACCGCCGAGGACCAAGCCGAGCCGGCTCATGTGCTCGGACGTCTCCCCGCGCTTGTGCGAGATGGCCATCATCGTCCCGGTGATGAGCACACCGGCCACGCCAGCGGCGGTGCCGGCCCACGCGATGATGTTGAGCCCGAGCGTGACCAGGCCCACCAGAACCGGCGGCGCGGCACCACCCCGGTCGGGCTGCGGCACAGCGGCCTGCGGCAGCAGCCTCAACAGGGCGTCGAGGTAAGTGAGGTACCTGGACATGATCTACCTCCGATATCGGGGCCGGGTTGATGCGAACGCCGGCAGAAAAAAGCGGTCTTCAGAATTCGTCGAGAGCGGCTGCGATATCCAGAAACATGACGATAGGACCAACCGCCGCTGCGATGATGCAGGCGACAGCAACAATAATGACCTCCTGCCGCAGTTCGGCGGACCGGCCGGGATAACCGAGACGCACCTGCAGCGCCATCTGGGTGCCAATGAAGAGGAGCCCACCGACTCCGGCCGCCGACACGCACCACGCCAGCACGTTCAGCAGATTTACCAGTGCGGGTTTCTGATAAGCGCCGTTCTGCGCCAGCGGATTGAACGGCGAAATGCTCGGCTCCGGGAACACCGGAGGCGGCATGCCCGGATTGTCGCAGTCGAACTTACTCGAAATTGTCGCACCGCTGATGGTGCAGTTGGCCGCACCCGTGGCCTCATAATGGTTGGTGTCTTGGCCGGCAACGACCTTGGCCCACACAAATATCCGGTCGCCCGGCTGGTAAGGGATATCAACGTCCCAACTCTGGGCAGTCAGCTTCTGGCCACCACAGTGCTGTCCGGGGGCGCTCGGTTCGAGGGCCCAGCAAAACGTCACGGTCGCACCCATTTTGTTCCTGAATTTCATGTGCCACGGTGGATACCCGCTCGTCGGAGTCGGAGCCGGCTCCACCTCCGGCTCCGGGTCCGGAGGCGGAGGCATAGCGAGCGACCCGGCCGCGGCCGCGAGGGTCACCGATGCTTCCCGGCCGCCCGCGGGCAGCCCTGCGGTCACGACCCAGACGAGCGCCAGCGTGGCCAGGGCGGCCGACAGGCGAGGCCAATTGATGGTGCCGGTCATCATTGCCCGCCAGGGTGGTAGGAGCCCAGCTCTCGGACCCGCCGCTCGAGTGACTCCACCTGCCGGGGCAACCGACTCGGATGCTGACCGAGCCGCCAGTCCGGAATCCAGGGAATCCGATGCACCGGAGCAACCGAACGCAGCAGACGGATCTGACTGACCAGGACCCGGGGCAGAGACCCGGGGGCATCGGCCACGGCGACCACGCCGATGAGTTCCATCCCGTCCGGGTGCCTGCTCTCACGCATGGCGTTCAGGGCACGCGACGCGGCTTGCAGGCCGTACGCATGCGTTCTCGCGACCAGGAAGATCCGCGCCGGCTCCGCACGGCCCGGCTGGGGCCACCGGCATCCGAGATCGGTCCCACCGAGCACGTTCGCCAAAGTCGTCGCGCCGCATCCGCCATGAGCCGCGACCCAGCCCACGCCGGTCCGGCTCAGCCCGCCGCGCGGCTCCCGGCCCGAGTGTTCCCGGTCACCCGCGTCTCCGTCGATCGCGGACATGGGGGCAGGCCGGTACACCCGCCGCACCCGAACGCTCATCCCAGTTCCCGCCTTGTCACCACTGTGCCGTCAGCAACTCAGCTGACAACGGAGAAAAATCAAGACGGTTCACGGAGCCGTGCAGTGAACCACTGGCACCCTCGTCCGTTCCTTGAGCAGACGACGTCATCGGGGCCACCCCGACGGCTGCCGACGATAGAGCCGACACGAGGGGCGGATGGCTAGCACACGCAATGCACGGGCACGGGCAGCAGTTGCCGAGGCGACGCCGAAGCAGCCGGACGCCGGCCAGACCACCGGCATCATTGTCGCCGTCCTGGCCTTCTGGCCGCTCCTCCTCGTCGCCCTGATCTGCCTCCTGTGCATCGTGGCGATCGTCGGAGGGTCGATAGCGCAGCACACTCCAGTCGACAGCCAGCCGGGAGGCAACGGCTCGGGTGCCCTCGACGACGTGCTCAAGGACGACGGCAAGGGCACCCTCGACGAGAAGAACGTTCCGCTCCCCGACGTCGTGCAGGCACTGAAGGACGCCGGCGACGAGTGTGACGTGATCAGCCCAATTGTGCTCGCCGCCCAGATTCAGGTGGAGTCGCAGTTCCGGCGGGAGGCGGTGGGGCCTGACGACCAACGCGGGATCGCCCAGATCCCGGACGACATCTTCGCGACGTACGGCAAGGACGACGACGGTAACGGCACCGCGTCAGTCCTGGACCCGGTGGATTCGATCCACGCGCAGGCGCGGTACCTGTGCGCACTGAGCGACCAGGTCGGTGAGCTCATCGACAACGGCGAACTGACAGGTGACAGACTCACGCTGACGTTGCTGGCATGGAACATCGGAATCGAGAGCATCAAGACCCTCGGCACCGTTCCGATCGGCCTCCTAGCGTACCCCTACGAGGTGCGTTCCCAGTTCGAGTCCTTCCGGAGCCATGAGACGACCCCCACCCCGCCCCCGTCTCCCTCACCGGGCGGGGCTGGCACGGGCTCACCCGGCGGGGCTGGCACGGGCCCACCCGGCGGGACCGAAACGGGGACATCGCCGGCGAAACCGCCGTCCGGAAGCGGATTCGACGAGGCGGTCTTCAGGAAGATGTTCCCGAGAGCCATCCCGTTCTACAGCTACGCGGGATTGACCCAGGCGATGGCGAAATACCCGGCTTTCGCCAGCGGGTCCGGCGACGTCGGCAAGCGTGAATTAGCGGCATTCCTCGCCAACGTGAACCACGAGTCCGGCGGCCTGATCTACGTCGAGGAGCTCAACAAGAGTGCCTGGGGGAACTACTGCCAGTCGAGCGCCCCGTACGGTTGCCCCGCCGGAGTACGGGCATACCACGGTCGAGGGCCCATCCAGCTCAGCTGGAACTACAACTACTATGCGGCCGGGAACGACCTCGGTTACGACCTCCTCCACCGGCCCGAACTGGTGAGCACGAACTCCACGGTTGCCTGGGGCACGGCACTGTGGTTCTGGATGAGGGGTGGGGGGTCGCCGCACTCGGCGATCACCGGAACGGGTGGCTTCGGCGCAACGATCCGGATCATCAACGGCTATCTTGAATGCGGCGGGAAGCGGCCGGACGCGGTCGGGTCCCGGGTGTCCGCGTACCGGAAGTTCTGCGAGTTACTCGGCGTGGATCCTGGCGGAAACCTCACCTGTTGATCGGGCCGTGAACCATCTGCAACATCCAGCCGTTTTCAAAGTGGAGCTACCCACGCCACCCGATCTGGAGCAGGAGAACCAATCCCGATGACCACCGAAACGGAGAACGGCGCAAACTCCACATCGGACGCGCCGGTTCCCGAACCGCAGCCATTCTTCATTCTGTACCTGCCTGACCCGGCGTACTCCATCGAGCTGGACCTACTCGCTCGATGGGTGCACGGCCTACTCCTGCCGATCTACGGGCAGGAGACCTCGTCGACGCGTCCGTGGTGCCCGCAGTGGTGGCAGCACATGTCTGCCGTCGGCCACCTGCACTCTCTGTGGCTCGCCTGGCAGGCGTTGACCGGGGCCGGCGCCGAGGCCACCGGCCCGGCAATGTGGCATCGCGATTTCCTCATGCCGATCATGAACACATTGCGGGCGCCGGACGGACCTTTCGCGGGCTGCAAGGCGGGCGCACACCGGCCGAAGGAAACGCCACCGATCGAAGAATTCGGCGCGCCGCTGCCGCTGGAAAGCTGAGCGCCGTGGGTGACGTTGTCAGCGACGGACCGCACGTTGCCGAATTGCTCGGGCCGTACTACGCCGACCAGCTCGGCGCGGCCGACGGTGAACGCATCGAGAACCATCTGTCGGACTGCGCCTCGTGTCGCACCACCGCCGTGGAGGTCTGCGAAGCCCTCGTAGCGATCACGCTGCTCGTCGACGAGGACCGTGACGGCCTTGTGGAAGAATTCGGACCGCTCAGTCGGGGTGGACCCGCCCCAGAGCGCTTCATCCGCTTCTTCGCGCACGACATCGGGCACCTGACCGGTTGGACCACCGCCGCCGGGACGCCGCCTGGCACGAACCGGCCGTCGGCCTGGCGCCTACGGCTGCTCGTCCAGACCGGGCTGGTGCTTGCGCTGGTGCTGGTATCCGGCGGTTTCGTGCTCAACGGCCTCCTGGGCCGCAATTCCGACACGGCACCGGAGCCGATCCCCGTCGCGGTGACGGCGTCGGCCTCGGACCGCTCCACCGGGGTCTCCATGTCGATCCTGGTGAAACCGACGACCTCCGGCACGTCCGTCGAGGCCACGGTCACCGGTCTGAGCGCCGCGACCGGCTACCGGATGTACGCGACGACGACCGACGGGGCGGC
The DNA here is from genome assembly GCF_040654415.1 of Micromonospora sp. NPDC050695. Taxonomy (NCBI): domain Bacteria; kingdom Bacillati; phylum Actinomycetota; class Actinomycetes; order Micromonosporales; family Micromonosporaceae; genus Micromonospora; species Micromonospora sp. NPDC050695. The sequence goes on along the minus strand of NZ_JBFAHZ010000024.1, from coordinate 2,758 downwards.
CATCCCCGTCGTCAACTGGACCAGTGAGGGCAAGGCCGAGAATGTGTTCGGCGACGTGCCGGTCGCCGTCGACCGGCTGTCCTTCGTCACCATCGTCCGCGCCGACGGCAGCGTCACCGTTTCGGCGTACCTGAGCACCACGCCGGCGACACGGTAGTTCGGCAGTACCGAAGCCGAGCGCGACAGCGTCCGGGCCCTTCTCGCCAGCTCCAACCTCGCCGACCTGACCCCGGCTGCCGTCTGGGTGGTCCACGTCGGGTCGGCGTCCAGCATGTACCGGTTGCCGCCCGAGAGGTCCCAGCATTATTTGATCTTGCGCGCCACAGGGCTCCCGAACCCGAATCGTCTGATCCGTAACGGGCCCGAAACTACCGGTTGAAAATCCTGGAACTTTCTGCCAGCCTGAGAGCCATCGATCGGTGTGAACGTTAACAAGATCCTTTCGACACCGGAGGCGCCTCACCCGACCGTCAGGCCCGTCACCGCCAGGGTGACCACGTCCACCACCTGGAGAGCCCAGCGCCCGCAACCACGTCCCGGCGGGCGACCGAGCCGACTCATCACCACCATCCACCCCCTGATCAGGCGGCTCGACCCAACTCCCCTCCGGGTGGTCGCCGGACGTGGACCCCGACCCGATCGGGCGCACTCAGCAGCGTGGCCGCAGATCCGAGCAGGGCATCCACCCGAAACCCCCGACAGAGACCGCCCCACCCCCACCACTGGAGGATCAGCATGATTTCCCGGACCCGTCCCCCCGGGCGTACCCGTCTACGAACACTCACTATTTCCGGAACGGCCGCGATAGTTGCGGCCCTTGTCGTGTCGCTGCTGCCCAATCTCGCTCAGGCCGCCGAGACGACTCTCGGTGCCGCCGCGGCGCAGTCCGGCCGGTACTTCGGTGCCGCCGTCGCCGCGAACAAGCTCAGCGACAGCGCGTACACGACGATCCTGAACCGCGAGTTCAACGCCGTCACGCCCGAGAACGAAATGAAGATCGACGCGACCGAGCCGCAGCAGAACAATTTCACGTTCAGCAACGCGGACCGGATCGTGAACCACGCCCTCTCGCGAGGTTGGAAGGTCCGCGGCCACACCCTGGCCTGGTACTCGCAGCAGCCGGGCTGGATGCAGAGCATGGAGGGCACCGCGCTGCGCAACGCGATGCTCAACCACATCAACCGGGTGGCCGGTTACTACCGGGGCAAGATCTACTCGTGGGACGTGGTGAACGAGGCTTTCGAGGACGGCAACAGCGGTGCCCGTCGTAACTCGAACCTGCAGCGCACCGGCAACGACTGGATCGAGGCGGCGTTCCGCGCCGCCGACGCGGCGGACCCGGACGCGAAGCTCTGCTACAACGACTACAACACCGACAACTGGACCTGGGCCAAGACGCAGGCCGTGTACAACATGGTGCGCGACTTCAAGTCTCGTGGCGTACCGATCGACTGCGTGGGGTTCCAGTCGCACTTCAACCCCAACTCACCGTACAACAGCAACTACCGCACGACGCTGTCCAGCTTCGCCGCCCTCGGGGTGGACGTGCAGATCACCGAGCTGGACATCGAGGGCTCCGGCACGACGCAGGCCAACACCTACCGCAACGTGGTCAACGACTGCCTGGCCGTGGCGCGCTGCAACGGGCTCACCGTGTGGGGGGTGCGGGACTGCGACTCGTGGCGCTCCAGCGGCACTCCGCTGCTCTTCGAGTGCAACGGCACCAAGAAGGCTGCCTACACGGCCACCCTGGAGGCGCTGAACAGCACCGGTCCCGGCCCCACGCCCACGCCCACCACGCCGACCCCCACCCCCACCACCCCACCCGGCTCCGCCAGCGAGATCGTGGGCGCGCAGTCCGGCCGGTGCATCGACGTGCCCAACGCCTCTCGCACCAACGGCACCCGTGTCCAGCTCTACGACTGCAACAGGCAGACCAACCAGTCCTGGACCTACACCTCCGGCAAACAACTACAGGTGTACGGCAGCATGTGCCTGGACGCGGCAGGCTCCGGCAACGGCGCCGCCGTCCAGATCTACAGCTGCCACAGCCAGACCAACCAACAGTGGAACATCAACTCCAACGGCACCATCACCGGCGTGCAGTCCGGACGATGCCTGGACGTCTGGAGCACCACCAACGGAGCACAGGTCCAGCTGTACGACTGCAACGGACAGGCCAACCAGCAGTTCAGGCTCGCTTCCCTCACCTGAGGATCACGACCCGACGAACACACCCGTCCAGCGGCGCTGCATCTGGCTCACCAACAACCACTGACGCGCGGGACGCACCAACGGGGGCCCCGTGACCGACCGCCTCGGCTCCGGCCGGGGCGGTCGGCTCGACCCTCCGTTTCCGCTTTGCAGACCGCTCCTGACCACTCGGGCACACGACCAGGTCTGATCTCGCTACCACCGAACTGCTCGGGCATAGGTGGGAGCGGAGAGACTCCCGACCCTCGCCTTGTCAGAGCGACGCTCTCCCCCTGAGCTACACGGGCTCGGCTCCGGCGACTGGATTCGAACCAGTACCTGACGGATTAACAGTCCGCTGCTCTACCGATCGGGCGACGCCGGAATGGTCGCGCGTGCGGGACTCGAACCCGCTTCAACCTGAGCCGTGCGTGTCTACCTGAGTTCCACCACGAGCCCGCGGAAGGTGGCGGAGCCTGTCAAGTCAACTGAGACATTTTCTTGATTTTGTTTAGCTTTGTGCTGCTGGTTGGTTAAGCACAGGCGAGGCGGTGGTCTGTGCGGG